>SKON01000040.1 GCA_007120035.1 Myxococcales bacterium | reverse complement strand
CGCCGCCTGCGCCACCCCGGTCACGGCCCCCGAGAGCCCCTGGGAAGCAGAGGAGCTCCGGCGAGTCGCCGCCGAGCTCGAGGCCCACCACATCCACGTCCTGCCGTCGTCCTCCTGGACCCGGGAAGACCTCGACGGCGTCGCCGCCTCCGTGGAGTGGCTCCCCGACTTCATCCTCCCCGGCCCCGACGACCCCTTGACCATCGCCCGCGACGATCGCCACTGCCTCTTGGGAAAAGGCCGATACACCGACGCCTGCCCTACCTTCGCCGACGGCGGCGCCCTGATCCTCTACGACCTGGTCCTCCACCCCGGAGAGCCCCGCTACCAGGTCTACGCCCTCTCCGAAACAGACCAGGTCCGGCTCCTCCGGGCCCGGGCGGTGGCCCACGCCCTGACCGCTCGCCAGGACCTCCTCCACGGTCTCTCCGACACCCCGGCCTGGCGCTCCATCAGCGGCTGGGACCGCAGCGGTCGCCACGCCCGAAACCGAGACACCTCGGGGTTCGTCCGAGTCCTCGGCCAGCGGTCGGTCCAGAAAGACCTCCTCACCTCCGCCGAGGCGTTCCTGATCCGCCCAGAAGACCTCGTCGACGGCGCCAACGACCTCGACCCGGACCTCACCTTCTCCTGCCGAGAGGTCACACGGTCGGAGATCCTGGACCAGCTCTTCTCCGAAATCGACCCCGACTGGAAGACCGGCAGCCTCCGCGAGAACCACAGCCCCCTGCCCTGTCCGGCCTTCGACGCCTGGGCCCAGCTCGACAGCCTGACCTCGGTGGAGATCCTCTTCGCCACGGAGACCATCGGTCGTCCGGAGGCCCTCTTCGGCCACCTCCTACTCCAGCTCCGATACGACTCCCCGGACACTCCCCGGGTCCAGACCTACGAGTTTCGGGTCGCCGCCGACTCCGACGTCGACGTGATCAGCTACACCGTAGAGGCCGTCACAGGCCGGTTCCTCGCGACCCTGACTTCCACCGCCGGCAACGACCTCAACGGCGCCTCCCGAGGCCGCTCCTACCGCCGGTTTCAGCTCCACCTCTCCCCGGAAGAGAAGCGACGCCTCCTCCACCGGATCCGGGAAGTCGAAGGGGGCTACGCCTACGCCTACTACTTCACGACCCGCAACTCCGCCTCCCTGCTCTTAGAGCTCCTCGACCCCGTCTTGGAAGGCCCCGACCTTCCCCGCCGGCTCTTCTCCCACCCCGCCGAGGTCCTGGAGATCCTCGGCCGCCGCCACGCCTCCACCTCGGCCAACACCCCACTTCTACGGGCCACGCCCCACACGGACCACGACCTCCACGGCTCGGGCGACACCGACCCCGATCTCTTCCGCCGGTCTCTTCGTCCGTCGACGACCCACCGCCTCCGCGTGGGACTGCAGTCTCCGCTGGTGACCGACACCTTCGCCCCCACCCTCTCGGTCCACGGGGCCGTGATCGAGGATCTCCTGGGAGAACGCCGCCTCTTCGGCCCCAGCGCCGAGATCGAGACCCTCCTGCTCGCTCTCCGACTTCGAGGCTCCTTCGACCTCGACCCCGCCGCCCTGGACGCCGAGCTCACGGCCCTGCGGTACGTCTACCTCCCGGGCCGCCTTGGCTGGGGCATCGACCTGGGCGTCCGGGCCCGGGTCCACGAGCTCCCCGTCTCCGGGCGAGCGTTCTTGGGTCCTTTCGTGAGCGTTCTGCGATCGACCACCGGGGTCAACCACCTGGCCCTCGGCCTGGGCCCGGCCCTCACCAGCGAGATCACCCCTGAGATGCAACACGTCACCGCCGGCCTCCAGGGCGAGCTACTCGCCAGCGTCCACCTCGGCGGCTCCCTGGGACACCGCATCACCCTCCGGGGGCGCTACCTGGAAGCCCGACACCTACCGAGCCTGCAGCCCTATCGGCACCTGCAGGCCCGCTCCGGCCTGGAGTTCTTCCTGCCCCTGGGGCGACCGGGTCGCCTGGGCGCCCTGGTGGGCCCCTACGCCGAGGTCGAGCTCTTCACCTACGAGCACCTGGACCCCACCGTCGACGATCTCCGCCTCTGGGCCGGCTTCTCCCTCGAGCCCCTGCGACAGCCTACCGGCACCAACGATCCGTAGACTGACAACGGAACCGCACGTGGATGTGTCGGTGATGGCCCCGGGCGTGACGGACGATGGTCTGGCCCCCGTGACGAGGGTACTGGAACACCTCTTCCAGCCACTCCTCGGGCGCCCCCTGCTCCTGAGCCAGGCGATAGAGCGTCCGCTGATGGAACCGGTCCAGGAAGATGTACTCCACGAACCCGCCCTCAATGAACGTGCTGATCAGCCACAGGGTCCTCTCGGCGTCCAGCCGATCCCGACGGACATGATGGAACCGATTGTAGTTCGGCGGCTCATCGGTCCGCGGCAGTGTGATGTCGATATCTCGCCCCGACTGATGGGACCGATGGGGGTTGATCGACCGACCGGTCCGAAAGCTCATATCCCCGATGATCAGCGGCGCCGCGTCGGGAAAGGCCTCGTAGTAGGCGTCCAGGCTCCGGACCACCTCGCTGACGGCGTAGTGGGTCCCGAAGGTCCGGTAGGGAAAGAGCATCACATAGTTGTCGCTATCCGGAACGGGCTCCCCGTAGATCAGGCGCCCCGACTGCGGCGCTCCCCGGCTCTGGGAGACCCCGTCCTCACTGCGACGCCACACCAGGACCTCCTGGCCTTCCTCCAGGTTGTGGAGGTCCAAGTCGGGGTTCAGCTCCTGGAGCTGCGCCGTGGTCCGACGGTACATCGTCCGCAGCCTCGCCAGGCGCTCTCCCCCTTGCAAGGTGTGCCACATCTCATCGACCCGACGGGTCTCCACGATGGGCATCCCGTCGTCGTCCAGGGGCCACTCCCGCTCCTCCGGGAGCTGCCAGGCCTCCTGGGCCACGACCTCCCGCAGCCCGTCCCACGACTGGGGCGCCACCATGCTCGCCCCCGGCGACGGCCCCAACCCCATCATGGCGATCCTCAACAACGACGACCTGGGGCTGCTCTTCTCCGCGCCCGACGCCTGGGCCGGAATCATCGCCATCAACCCGATCCACAACAGATACTTCCACCAACGAGCATTCTTCATCGCGTGGTCCATGTTCAGACATGTGATTCGACGAGAGGCTCGCCATCGCTACGTCCATGGCGGCTGTAACAGCATCCGTGCTGGGCTCTCCCTCCTAAGCGGGTACCACGTGGTTTTCCACACTACTCCCGAAGCAGCCGGGGACCATAAAGGTACTCGGCCCGGGAAGTCAACCCCCTGAAATCGGTCCAATTTTTCTACCTGTACAAGAAGGTGGCCACCGGACTTAGAACCGCAACCGCATCGCCACGCCGACCTCCCCGTCGCCGACGGTCACCGCGGCCTCCCCGCGCCCCCGCCGCCCCTGCACCATCCCCACGCCCCACAGGCCTGCACCGATGGCCCCGACGGCCACGGCCCCCACGGTCAGCCCTCGATGGATCCGTTGCCGTTCCTCGATCTCGGCGGCCAGCTCCTGGTGTCGCTCCCGAGAGGTCCCCGGCCCCCCCTGGCTCTCCTGAAGAAACTCCTCTACCAGTCCGGCGCTGCTCTGATCCCAGACCACGGCCCCGACCCCGAGCCCGGCCCCGACGCCCATGGCCACCACGCCGGTGACCCGCAGCGCCCGGCCGGGGCGCTCCACGGGCTCCACCTCCACGGGCGGCACCTCCACAGGTCCCATGGCCATCCCTGCTGCGGTCTGCATCGCCCCGGGGCGCACCACCTCGAGCACCACCCGGACCGCCTCGGCTTCGGCCTCCACGAACCCCCGGTCCTCGGATCCCTCGGGGAAGGCGTCCTGACAGATCACCAGGCTGCGATGGGCCTCCCGCAGCTCCCCCAGCTTGATCAACGGCACCGCCCGGTTGCAATACACCAAAGGATCGTCGACGAGCTCCAGGGATCGGTCGAACTCCGCCAGGGCCTCCCGGTACCGCCCCTGCCCGTAGAGCTCGGCGGCCATCCGGTAGTGCTCCTCGGCCAGCTGCACCCGGGTGGTGTCGTCGTCGGTGTCGCCCTCCTCAGCCGCCGCCGGCGTCGCCACCATCAGGCAGGCCATCACCGCCACCGCCCCCCACCACTGTCGCCAACAACGCCCTCGCACACCTGCCGCCTCGTTCCGGCCCCAGGTGTTCATCACCTCAGGGCACCAACTCCAACCGACCGCGCTCCAACCGCGCCTCTACGTCTCGCGACGCGTCGGGTACCACGGTCACCACCGTATCGCGATACCCGATCAGGGAAAACCCAAACTCCAGAGGCAACTCTCCCTGGTCCACCTCATAGCTCAGCGGCGTGGTCCCCAGGGGCACCCCGTTGACCCGCACCTGGGCGTTCGACGGCGACGATCGCACCTGGAGAACCACCCTCGCCGGCACCTCCACCTCCTCCTCCCGGGGCTCCTGCGGCGGCCGCGGCGGCCGCTCTTCGGCGATCGCCTCCTCGGGCTCCTCTTCGAGCTCTTCCGGCTCCTCGACCTCTTCCGGCTCCTCGACCTCTTCCGGCTCCTCGACCTCTTCCGGCTCCTCGACCTCTTCCGGCTCCTCGACCTCTTCCACCACCTCTTCGGCGCTCTCCTCCACCGCCGCCGGTGTCTCCGCGATCGGGGTCTCACCGACCACCGCATCAGTCACGGGCTCCTCCCGGTTCAGGATCACCAGAAAGAGCAGCACCGCCACCCAGGCCGCCGCGATCAACACCCCGATCAGAGGCCCCCGGCTGGTCGGCGCTGCCTGAGACGTCGGCACCACTTCCATCTCCACCGGGGCCGCCGGGGCATCCTCCTCCAGGATCTCCCGCAACGCCAACGCCGACGGCGCCCGCTCATCGGGCTGCTTCACAAGGGCCCACTGCACAGCCCGGCGGAAGGGATCGAACTCCTCCTCCGGCGGCAGTTCCGGCGGCTCATCTCGCAGGTGAGCCACCATCACCTCTTTCGGCGTCGCCCCGGTGAACGTCGGCTCCCCCACGAGCATCTCGTAGATCAGCAGACCCACAGCGTAGAGATCGGCGTGATGGGTGACCGGATCGCCCGAGATGTTCTCGGGGCTCATGTACTGCGGCGTCCCCAGCGCCACGCCCCCCTGGGTCAGGCGGTCCATCCCCGCCTCCGACGACTCCTTTAACAGCTTCCCGATCCCGAAGTCCAAGATCTTCAGTGTCACCACCTCGGCCCCGTCCATCGCCCGGGTCGGCACGAGCCGAATGTTCTCCGGCTTCAGGTCCCGGTGCACCACCCCCTGGTCATGGGCGAACTGCAACGCGTCCAACATCTGATACACCAGGTCCCGGGCCATCTCTGGCGCCAGGGCCCCCTCCTCTTTCAGCAGGTCCCCCAGGGTCTTCCCCTCCAGGTATTCCACCACCATGTAGAGCATCCCCTGGTACTCCCCGAAGTCGTGGAGCGTGATGATATGGGGGTGATTCAGGCGGCTGATCAGCAGGGCCTCCCGCTCGAACCGCTGCTGCTCCTCGCTGTCCACCGCCGTCGTCGGCAGCAGCGTCTTCACCGCCACGGGCCGCCCGATCCCAAGCTGGATCGCCCGAAACACCACCCCATAGGCACCCCGGCCGAGCTCTTCGACGATCTCGTACCGGTCTGCGATGATGTCCCCTGGTCCGAAGACCATCTCGTCGCTCGTCATTCTCTCCGGGGGGTCCTGGCCACGTTGCCGCCGCCCCTACACCGTACTTCCATCCCCCCACCCCAGCAAGTTCCTCGGTGGGCCGAGCGCTCGGGCGGCGCACACGACCCCTCCGCCCTTCGGGCACCTCCCCGCACGCGGGGAATCCGGACGTTCGGGCGACGCGCACGACCCCTCCGCCCTTCGGGCACCTCCCCGCAGGCGGGGAATCCGGACGTTCGGGCGACGCGCACGACCCCTCCGCCCTTCGGGCACCTCCCCGCACGCGGGGAGGAGGTCTCGGGCTTCGCTGTTTCCTCCCGGGTTCGCGATCATCTCCCGG
>SKON01000166.1 GCA_007120035.1 Myxococcales bacterium | reverse complement strand
GTGTTCGGAGCTTCCGGGGATGTCGCAGGTGAGGGTGCCGAAGAGGTAGCTGCCGTTGATGGTGTCTTCGCCGGGGCGGCCGAACTCGTGGTCCTCGTAGCCGAAGTATTCGTAGAGGATGGGGAACCGGTGGGTGTAGCCGGAGAAGGACCACTCCGTGGTGGTCTCCATGTCGGTGAGGGCGTCGAAGGTGCGGTCCACGAGGTGGGCGCCGAGGCTCTCGAAGACCTGGGCGCGGCGGTGTCCGGCGCGGTCGCCGCGGGGGGACATGGAGCCGCCGTTCTGGTTGAAGTACATCACGGGGGCGTAGACGCCGTATTCACGTCCCAGGGCCTGTTCCATGACCCGCTCGACGCCGATCATGACGTCGTCGGTCATGTAGGGGCCGGAGTGGACCGTGGCGTGGGTGCCGAAGGAGACGAGGACGGCCCGGGGGTTGTCGTCCATGTCGTCGATGCGGATCAGGAGGACCCGGTTGTCGTCGAAGGGCGGGGTTTCGCCCCATCGGTCGCTGGAGATCACGTCATCGGTGTCGAAGGATTCGACGACGGTCCAGCCCATCTGGGCCGGGGAGAGGTCGTCGAGGGCTTCCATGGCGGCGTCGGTGAAGGAGGTGACGAGCCAGTCGAAGGCGTGCTGGCTGAACTCGTCGATGCCGGCGATGCCCATGGGGAAGAGGACTTCGTCGGGGTGGGGGAGCTGCCAGAAACGGGCGGGCCCGGAGTGGGTGTGGGTGCCGGAGAGGACCAGGCTGTCGCGCCAGTCGTGGCCGGTCTCGGCCTGGAGGTTGCGGGCGACCGCTTCGTGGAGGGCCATGGAGGGGAAGATGATCGGGGCCCGGAGGAACATGAGCTGGCGGGTGCCGTCGTCGATGGCGACGCCCCGGACCTGGAGGCCGTGCATGGCGCCGGCGCTGGGCTGGAGAGACTCGACGTAGCGGCCGGCGTTGAAGCCCATGCGGCTGCCGTAGCCGCCCTGGGAGAGGCCGATGGGGAAGGTCATCAGGGCGTTGCCGACGCCGGCCCGCAGGGGCTGCGGCGAGTCGCCGCCGGGGTGGACGCCGGTGAGCTCGCCGGTGAAGGGGGCGCAGCGGCCGTTGTCGGTGCAGACCTCGCCAGCGCGGCACTCCTCGTCGAGGAGGCAGGAGACTCGGCAGAAGGAGCCGTCGCAGTAGGCGCGGCGGGCCAGGTCGGGGTCGATCTCGAGGAAGGCGTCGACGCAGTCCTCCCATTGGTGGAGCTCGGTGCAGGTGGGGGCGGCGTGGCACTCCTGGTCGAGGCAGTACTCGCTGTCGGCGCAGTCGGCTTGGACGGCGCAGCTCCCGTCGTCGACGTCGGGCCCGGTGTCAGGGTCGTCAGCGTCGGGCTCGTCGACGGTGTCCTCCTGGACGTCGGGCTCAGGGCCGGCGTCGGGGGTGTCCTCTTCGGAGGAGGGACAGCCGAAGGCGAAGAGGGAGAGGGCTGCGATGAGGCAGAGGGAGAGGGCACGAGAGGGGGTGGACACAGCGAGCCTCGCGGAGAGAGGGGGGGCCGGGGTTTGATTGTTGGGGCAGAGGGTACAGAAGAGGCGGGGGGGGAGTCCAGAGGATTCAGAAGAGGCCGGGTTCGGGGTCGATCTTCTCTCGGAGTTTCTGGTCGGCCTTGAGGACGGCCAGGTAGTCCGGGGGGCCTTCCCAGGCGGTGGTGGGGCGGGATTGGCGAGGGGCCAGGGCCCGGACGCGGATCAGGAACTCGTCGGCGAGCCCCGAGGGGAGGGCGTCGGTGGCGGCGGCGGTGGCGAGTCGGTCGACGACGTCGCGGCCGAGGTGGCGGCGGCGCAAGAGATCCTGGAAGGAGTTGGCGAGTTGGGGGATGCCGTAGCCGTGGTTTCGGATCATCCCGGCGGCCACGCGGTACACGGGCTCGACGTCGAGGACGCCGTCGGCGAAGAGGACCAGGGCGGCCTGGAAGTAGTTGGTGATGGGGACGACCCGAGGGCCGAAGACGAGGAAGCGGCCCGGGGCGGTGTGGCGGTCGAGGTGGATGAAGATGCGGCCCACGTTGGCGTCCTTTCGCATGCTCTGGAACCGTTCCAGGATGGAGGCTCGGGTGGGGGCGTAGACGCCGGCTTCGTCGAGGATGGCGAAGAGGAGGTCTCGGTCGATGAGGCCGGCGGCGAGATCGGCGTAGAGGGAGTAGATGAAGGCGTCCTGCTCGGCGTCGTCTCCGAAGAGGGTCTCGCCGGCGACGGGGCCCTCGTGGCGGACCTTCAGGAGGTTGTCGAGCTTGTAGCCAACCTGGCCGCGGATGGCCCGGAACCGGCCCTTGAGGATGTTCTGGAGGGTGGGCTTGAGGATGAAGACGTCGGGCTCGATGCCGTCGAGGGCGAACTTGGCCTCCAGCTTGGCGCGCATCTGGGTGGGGCTGCCGCTGATGAAGGTCAGGTAGGCGCGACCGTCGTCGGTGTGGTGAGTCAGCTCCTTGAGGAGGGTGACGACGCCGGGGACGTTGACCTTGTCCTCGGGGCGCTGCAGGGCGGTGCGGACCAGGTCGCGGATGGTGTCGAAGTCGGTCCGCAGGTAGGTCTTGTCCAGGTCCCACCGGTAGATATGTCGGATCGAGTCGGTCACGGGGCCCTCAGCCGTGGAGGGCTTCGGCGATGGTGGTGGGGAGCTCGGCGCGGACGTTCTTGATGGCGAGCTTCAGGGCGTTGCCGATGGCTTTCTTTCCGGAGCGGGGGTGGCAGAGGATCACGACCTGGTCGATGCCCAGCAGGGGTGCGCCGCCGTACTCCTCGAAGTCCGTGAGCTGTTTGAGCTGTTTGAGGCCGCCGCTGAGGAGCTTGAGGCCCATGCGCCAGGCCATCTTGGAGTTGTAGGCCGACCGGGCCAGGTCGAAGGCGGCTTCGCTGACACCTTCGAGGATCTTGATGGCGATGTCGCCGGCGTAGCCCTCGCAGACGACGACGTCGGCCAGACCCCGGGGGATTTCGTGTCCTTCGATGTTGCCGTAGAAGTTCAGGGTGGGGTGGGTGCTCATCAGGTCGTAGGCGGCGACGACTTCGTCGGGGCCGACGGTGCTCTCCCGGGAGTTGGAGAGGAGGGCGACTTTGGGGCGGTCGTTGTTGCTGACGATCCGGGCGTAGGCGGAGCCCATGAGGCCGAAGTTCAACAGGTCCTCCGGGGTGGCCCGGAGGGTGGCGCCCACGTCGAGGATCAGGCTGAAGGGATCCTCCTTCTCGCCGCGGACCCGGGGGGTGGGGTAGACGCTGGCGAGGGCGGCCCGGGGGATGCCTTCGACGAGCTCGAAGAATTGGAGGGCGGCGAGGACGGCGACGCCGGGGTGTCCGGCGGAGATCACGGCGTCGGCCTCCCCGGTGCGGACGAGATCGCAGGCCTGGAGGATCGAGGAGTCGGGGCGGTCCTCGATGGCCTGGCGAGGGCGCTCGGAGAGGCCCACCACGGTGGGGGCGTGGCGGATCTGGATCCGCTCGGAGTTGTGGTTGGACTCCACCAGGCGCTCCGTGAGGCGGACCTCGTCGCCGACGAGGGTGAAGTACACCGGGCGGGTCTGGTCTTCGCGCTTCAGGCTGGCCTGAGCGACGGCGGCGACGACCTCGTCGGGGGCGTGGTAGCCGCCCATGGCGTCGACGGCGATGTTGATGGGGCGGGTGTCTCCCAAGGTAGGCTCCCGGGGGAAAGTCCGAGGTAGGGCCGATGATGGGGGGTACTGTACTGGATCTCGAAGTGGAGGGCTAGGGGGGGCGGAGGCGAGGTTTGATGGAGGGCGGGGCGGCGCGGGACGACCCCCGGTGCTGGCGCACCACCCCCCTTTTCGCAAAGGCTCAAGGGGGACAGCTCACGGGGCTTTCTCAAGATCTCGGGTTCGCGGTGTCGAACGAAAGGTCAGGGCGTGCTCAGGGGGGCGTCGTCGCGGGCGGTCCAGTCCCACATGGAGGCGTCGTAGTTGCGGACGTCGGGGGCGCCGAGGGAGCGGAGGACGGCGTAGACGAAGCCGGAGCGGATGCCGCCGGTGCAGTAGGCGACGAGGGGGCGATCCAGGGAGATGCCGCGGGACTCCAGGAGGGCCTGGAGGTCCGAGGGGGAGAGGAGGTCGCCGTCGTCGTCGAAGAGGTCTCGCCACCAGAGGTGAACGGCGCCGGGGATGTGGCCGGGGCGAGCTTCGCCGTAGCGGACTCGGCCGCGGTATTCCGTGGGTTCGCGGGTGTCGAGGAGGAGGAAGGCGCCGTCGCCGCGGTGGTCTTCGAGGAGCTCGGCGGTGGTGGCCCGACGACTCTCGCGGGGGCGGATCTGGAAGTCGCCGAACTCGGCGGTGCGGGGATCGATGACGCGGGCCCCGGAGGAGACCGGTTGGTCGGCGGCCCGCCAGGCGTCGATGCCGCCGGTCAGGAGGTACACCTGGGAGTGGCCGAAGTACTCCAGGGCCCAGAAGAGGCGACCCTCTTCGCCCCAGGCGCCGCGGTTGCTCCAGTTGCCGTAGACGATGACAGGTCGGTCCTGGAAGACGCCGGCGGCTCGGAGGCGCCGCTGATGGCGGGCGTGGTCGTCGGAGATGGCGCCCGATTGGTCGCCGTCGACGAACGAACGCCAGGGAAGAGAGACGGCGTCGGGCAGGTGTGCCCGCCGAAAATCGCTCTCTTCCCTGGCGTCCAGGAGGGTCGCTCCTCCCTCTGCGAGCTCGAGGGCGCGCTCGACGTCGATGAAGACCGTGGTCGATGTGTCCTGGGCTGCGGCCCCGACGGGGGCGAGCAAGAGGAAGGCCAGGGTCAGCAGCGTGAGTCGAGCGCGGGAGATCATTCCGTCTCTCCAGGCAGGGGGGTGGGCTCGCCGTTGGGATCCTCCATCACCCGAGACCACTCCCACCAGGAGCCGTCGTAGTTCTTGACCTCCGGGAAGTCGAGCCAGGAGAGGATGGCGTAGAAGTATCCGCTGCGGACACCGCTCTGGCAGTAGGGGATGGCCAGGGTGCCGGGGACGATGCCCAGGGCTTCGAGCTCGGCGCGGATCTCTTCGCGGTCGCGGAGGAGGCCGTCTTCACCGATCGCGTCTTCCCAGTGGTAGTGGATGGCCTCGGGGATGTGGCCGCCCCAGGGGTTGCCGCGGAGGGCATCTTCGTCGCCTTCCCACTCCTCGATGGTGCGGGTGTCGACGAGGCGGAGGGTCTCGTCGTAGATGGCGGCCTCGACCTCGTCGAAGGTGGCGCGGATGTCGTCGCGGATGTTCAACTCGAAGGTTCCTCGTTCCGGGGTGAACTCGCCGGCGGTGAGCCCGTCATATCCGGCGGCGGTCCAGGCGTCAAAACCACCGTTCAAGAGATAGACGTTCTCGTGGCCGAGATATTCGAGGGTCCAGAAGAGACGTCCGGCGGCGGAGTCCCTGGTACCGCCGGGGCCGTAGATGGCGACCACTTCGTCACCGTTGAGGCCGAGGTCCCGGGCGGCATCTTCGAGGAGGCTCTCGTCGTCCCAGAGGATGCCGTTGCGGTCGGGATCGACGAAGGCTCGCCAGCTGCCGTGGATGGCGCCGGGGATATGTCCGTTGAGGTAGTCGTCGCCGGATCGGGCGTCGAGGATCACGGCGCCGTTCTGGCGGAGGAATTCGAACTCCTCGACCTCGAGGAAGACGTTGACCTGGCAGAGCTGGAGTTCCTGGGAGCAGGTGACGGGGGTCTCGAGCTCCTGCTCCGGGGTGCAGGCGGCGAGTGTGAGAGCGGCGGCCGTCAGGGCGGCCCAGGACCAGTTTTGTCGGGAGGTGATGGGGCGCATGGTGGTGTTCTCCGGTGTAGGTTTGGTGTGGTTTGCTTAATCCCTAGTAAGTTAGTAGGGATTGTTGACAAGTGAAACCCTACAAAGTTGGTAGGGATTGTTCAATATCTTTTTTTTGGGGTGCTTGTGGGCGCCGGGTGCCAGTCACGGGGCAGAGCCCCGTGGCTGGCACAGTCGGGCTGCGCCCGAGGGCTCCGGCGGGCCAAGGCCTCGCCACCGCGAGGTCATCGACCACGTGGGGTGGCGCGGTGGGGTGACGGAACGGG
>SKON01000206.1 GCA_007120035.1 Myxococcales bacterium | reverse complement strand
TGGAGCCAACGCCTCGGCTGGAACAGCCTCGCTGAGAACGCCAAAGTGACCGTGACACTGGTGGCCAGTCCCGAGCTACAACGCTACCTCACGTTTCTGCCCCAAAACTCCGGATCGTCGGTACTAGATGCGGAGGTGAGCTGATCCGTATCGAGTGGGTGGAAGGGGGAAAGGCGCGTAGCGCCAGGGGGTGGTTCGCGCCGCTCCTTCGGTCGCCTCCCGCGCTGCCCCCGAGCGAGTCACTTGCCCCCCTCCCCCCCGGTGCCCAACTTCCCCCACACATGAAACCCGGCCACCACCACTGCCCCGATCACCACGGCCACCTCCAACGCCATGTACAACCGCGACCCCGGGAACACCTCCCACGCCGACTCCAGATTCCACGCCGACGCATCCAAAAAGGGCCACAGAAACCAGGAGCTCAACAACTGTCGTCCGTGCAGCACCCCCCGCACGGCGTCGTCCACCAGATCCGTCGCCATATGAGCGCCGATCCCCAGGAGCCAGAACCCCATCACCTTCCCGGCTCCCCGGTGGACCAAGAAGAGCACCGCCGCCGCCGCCGACAGCGCCATCAACGTGAACACGCTGTGGCCGATGGTCCGACCGTGGTCGGTGATCTCCAGGTAGAGCAGTCCCTTGTCGATGATGTCCGGTGTTAAGGTGCCCACCAGCACGGGCAACACCTCGGCGAAGAGCAACGGCGGTCGCCGACCGCCCCACCGAGCCGTCGCGCTCACAAGGAGGTAACCGGCGCTGAGATGTCCCGGGATATACATGGTCTCTTCTTACCACGGAGGCGGAGTCCCTTGGTACATTCACCATCCTCACCGGTCGCCCTCTGGCAAGGCCTCCTGCGGGCCCTCCTGACCACCGAGATCGCCCCGGCCTTAGGCGACATCCCCTGGGTGCTCCTGAAGGGCGAGCCCCTGGGGGAGATTCTGTACGGCTGCGGGGCCGCCCGCCCCACAGGAGACCTCGACCTCCTGGTCCTCCCCGGTGACGTCGACGAAGCCCACTGCCGCCTCAAAGCCGCTGGCCTCGTCGACCTCGGCGGCCCTCCCCGGATGTGGATCCACAACCAACGAGCCCTCCTTCACCGTCCCTCCCGGGCCATCGTCGAGCTTCACTGGGCCCTGGCGGAGCTCATCGTACCCCAACCCCCGGTCGGGTTCGTCGTGAAACGAGCCGAGCCCTTCCCCCTCACCCCGGACTTCCACGTAAAAGTCTTGCCCAACCCCCTCTTACTCCTCCACCTGGCTCTCCACTTCCACCACCACCTGGGCCATCCCCGGGGCCTGCGAGATATCCAGGACTGGTGGGCCCGGTTCGGCCACTCTCGGGCCTCCCACGAAGCCTTCGAACTCGCCGACCGCTTCGGCATGCGGGGCATCCTGGAGTGGCCCCTGGCGATCCTCGGAGAGGTGGCCCACCCGGAGCACCAGTTCGCTCGCCAGCTGGCCTGGCTGTGGCGATGGGCCCTCGATCGCGACCTGATCGGACCGGCGGGCCCTCGGGGATCCAAGGCCACCACGGTGGCCCTCCGATCCGCCGCCATGCTGCTCACCGGCAACGATCTCCCCACCACCCTGAATGCTCTCCGCCTCCCCATCACCCACGGGCCCCATCGGCTGGGCCGTTGGCTCAGAACTCCGTCGGCGGCGCCGGGAAGGGGCTTCGAAGCACCGACCCCTCCACCTCCCCTACCGGAAATTGAGCCGCCGGATCGAACTCCAAAAACGTATCGAACGCACAGGATGTCCCGAACCTCAGAGTGAGCCCCGTCACGGGACGCATCACGAACGCCGGCACACATTGGGAGTCTCCCGGACTGACCATCAATCGCATCGACGTCTGATAGGCATGAAACGGCGTGATCTCTCGTATGGTCTCCATCCACAACGGTCCCTCTTCATCTCCATAGGCCGCCTCACAGAGCATCTCGTAGGTGTCCGCGTCGGTCTCGCTCATCCCCTCCGCTTCCAACCGGGCCGCCACCTCTCCGCAGGGCGCGATGGTCCGCAGCATCTCCAGATACGTCGGGAACGCCTCCAACACCTGGGTGCTCGTCACCCCATCATCGACCTCCACCAGATTGGGGTAGAGGTACCGCAACAGGTAGTCGAAGAGGAGATACCGAAAGAAGGGCGTCACCAAGACCTGCACCGACGGCAGGTCCATATGCAGCCTCTCCATATCGTCGTCGATCCGGAATCCCAGATCCGTCGTCGCCTCCACGGGCACCACACCGGCTGCCGGCGGCGAGTAGGGGCCCGTGCCTCCGCCCACGGCTCCGGTGGGTTGGAAGGGTGCCGGGGCACGCAAGAAGATCCCCACCTGATCCGCCTCTACTCCTCCGTAGATCCCGTGAAACCCGACGGTAGGTGCAAACTCCGATACATCGAGCACGATGCCCGCGCTGCCGAACTGCTCCTGTCGAAAATCCAGATACCGCGACCCCGATACGGGCTGATCCGCTTCCACATAGCTATCGGTAAACTCCTCAAAGAGATCTCCATACACCTCTCTCACCGCCTCGGCGTGGTCCTCCATGAACCCCGACCATTGGTCGTAGTAGTCATTCCACCCACTCGGCGCGCTCAGGCTTCCCCGGGCGGCCCGCTCCGTATGGAAGTACTCAAAGAAGCTGACGAAGGCTCGACTCCCACACTCATCGGTGGAGCACCCCGTCAAAAGAAACCCCGGCATCGTCGGCACACGGGTCAGCGCTCGACGAATCCACACCGTCGTCTGCCCATCGCCCACGATGTTGAAGTCCGCCGGAGCCACGGGTATCCGCAGCTAATACTCCCCATCGAAGAGGTAGGGGTTCACGTATGGCGAGACTGTCACCTCGTCGTTCTCCAGAGTATGAGGACCGCACGCGAAGTGGGTGGTCACGCTCGAGCCTTGACCTTCGACGCTCTGCCGAATCAACACCCGCAGCACCCCCGTCGGGGTCTCCCCCGGCTCCGGCAAGGAAGTGCGGAACCGCCCCTCGAAGAGATCGTCCTCGCCCACAAGTCCGTACGCTTCGGGTACCTCGGTGGCCCCGAAGAGCTCCCACCCCTCACTGCACCCCGTCGCCGCCGTCTTTCCCTCCAAAAAGAGCACATACACCGCGTCTGCCGAGTTCAAGCTGAACTCCTCGACGTAGACCATCGTCGTGTCGTCCGCCTGAGCCCCGCACTGGGGCTGATCATCACCATCGCAGTACAACGTCTCCCCAGAGCTGCACTCCGGCAGATCCGCCGGACCCTCCTCACAGCTCCCGCAGAACCCCCCGCCGATGTAGTCCTCGCACTGGGCCTCACCCTCCTCGTCACAGGTATACCCCGTGGTCTCGCAGAGATCGCAGGGTTGCCCCTCGTAGACCTCGTCGCCGGCGAAGTTGATGCACGTCTCGGGGCACACACACTCCCCGAAGAACCCGTCTTCGCAGGACTCCACCCCCACCCCTTCGGGCAGCCCCTCGCAGTCGCAGGCCCGCTCCTCTCCGGCAACGCACTCTTCGATCTGGTTCGCGTCGGGCTCCACCTGATTCGGATCGGCGTCGTCCCCTGCGTCGGAATCGGCGTCGGGCTCCACCTGGTTCGGATCGGCGTCGGGCACCCCCACGTCGGGATCGCCCTCCTCGGTATCGCTGAACGCATCCATCAGCGCACACCCCGGGCTCAAGAGGAGCGCCAGCACAATCAACAGAGATATCGCATAGCGGTTCATTAGCATCTCGTTAGCATCTCGTCAGGTCTCGGGAACCCTACAAGTACTGACAGAAGTCGCCCCGGTTTTCCAGTCTCACTCCTCGACGTCCTCGTCGCTCAACCCCTCCCCGGTCTGCAAATACAAGAGCTGCTCCCGGGCCGCCCGCTGCCGGGGGTGATCGGGATCCCGCAACAAGAGGTCCCGGGCGATGACCACCACGTCCTCGGCTACCACTCGCCCATAGGACTCGGCGTGGCGCACGTGGTTCACATCGGGGGTCCGCTCCTCGCAGGCCACCAAGGCGACCACCGACAGGGCCACCGCCACCGCGACAAGCGCCCCCGTCGCCCTACTTGCCGCACTCCTCCCAGAGGTAGGCGCTGGTCTGGATCCCTGCATAGTAGTTCTCCAGGTTGAGCTTCTCGTTGGGGCTGTGGAGGCGGTCGTTCTCCAACCCGAACCCCATCAACACCGTCGGGGCCCCCAGAATCTCGGCGAAATGGGCCACCACGGGGATCGAGCCGCCGCCCCGGATGAACACCGTCTCCTCGTCCCACACCCGATCGAAGGCCCGAGTGGCAGCCTGCACGATCGGCCCCTTGCGGTCGGTGATCACCGGCCGGCCGCCGTGATGAAAACTCACCTTCAGGCGTACCTCCGAAGGCTTGATCGCCTCCAGGTGAGCCTTGACCAGCTCGGCGATCACCTCCGGGTCCTGGTCTGGCACCAGCCGGCAGCTCAGCTTCGCGTGCACCCGGGCCGGGAGCACCGTCTTGGCGCCCTTGCCCGTGAACCCACCCCAGATCCCGTTGATATCCAGAGTCGGACGAGCCCACAACCGCTCCAGGGTCGTGTACCCCTCTTCCCCCTTCAACCCCTCGGCGCCGATCTCCTCCCGAAACGCCTCGTCCTCAAAGGGCAGGGCCCCAAAAGCCTCCCGCTCTTCGGGATCCATGGGCCGAACGGCGTCGTAGAACCCGGGGATGGCGATCCGCCCCGCCTCGTCATGGAGGGACGCCAACATCCGGGACAGCTCCAACACCGGGTTGGGCACCCCGCCACCGTAGAGCCCGCTGTGCAGATCGTGGTCCGGGCCTTCCAGGGTCAGCTCCAGATAGGAGAGCCCCCGCAGCCCGTAGGTGATCGCCGGGATCCCCGGGGCGAACATCGACGAGTCGCTGATGATCACCGCGTCACAGGCCAGCCGATCGGCGTTCTCCAAAATCCAGGGCGCAAGACTCGGGCTCCCCACCTCCTCTTCTCCCTCGATCAGGATCTTCACGTTCACCGGCAGGCCCCCGGTGGTCTCCAACCAGGCCTCCAGCCCCTTCAGGTGGGCGAAGAACTGCCCCTTATCGTCGGTGGCGCCCCGGGCGAAGATCTTCTCCTCCCGCACCTCCGGCTTAAAGGGTGGGCTGATCCACTCCTCCAGGGGATCCGGGGGCTGCACGTCGTAATGACCATACAAGAGGACCGTTGGGGCCTCTTCCCCGGCCTCGAGCCACTCGGCGTACACGATGGGATGCCCCTCGGTGGGGCACACCTCAGCCGTGGAAAACCCCATCTGCTCCAGGTGATCCTTCAGCCACCGGGCGCACCGCTCCACGTCGGGGCCGTAGTCCGGATCCGTGGAGATGCTGGGGATCGACAAGAGCTCGAAAAGTTCTCGCAGAAACCGGGACTCCTCCCGCTGCAAGTAGTCATTGATGGTCACGGGCGTTCCTGTTGTTTCACGTGAAACCAGAGAAGATCTCCCGACGAGCCTGGTCGAGGCCTCCCAGGCTGTGGATGTCCTGATTGAAGTAGGGGACCTCCACGATGGGCATCGTCTCCGGCAGAGACTCTTTCATCGTGCCGATGCTCCGGGCGTCCTGGTTCGACCGTCGCTCAAAGTCCAGGGCGTTCATCAACAGCCGCTGCGACAGCGACTCCGCCGACGTGGCCGGCGACAGCTCCTCTAAGGCCTGCCGCAGTTCCCCGGGATCGATCTTCTCGGCGTCCATCACCCACCGGGGATGCACCCGATTCACCACGAACCCATCCACGTGGAGGGTCTCCTGATCGAGCTGTTCGTGGAAGTAGAGGGCCTCGTCCACGGAGAGCTGATCCGGCGCCGTGACCACCACGAACCCCGTATCCCCCGTGAGCAAGGTCTGCACCGCCCGGGCCCGGGCCTCGAATCCCTCAAAGAGCACCGAGAAGGCTTTCAAAAACGTCGTCAGATCCTGCAGGAGCTCCCCGCCGGTGAACTTCCCCAGCGTCCGCATCACGTAGGACGTGCCCACCGACAAGATCCCTCGCCCCGGCTTCCCCGCCAGAATCGTCGGCCGATACATCCACTGCAGAGCCCGGGAGCTCACGGCGTCGGCCAGCCGCCGGGGGGCCTCCAGAAAGTCCAGGGCGTGGGTCGTCGGCGGCGTGTCCAACACGATCAGGTCGAAGTACTCCTCCTGGGCGAACTCGTAGATCCGCTCCGACGCCGCGTACTCCTGAGAGCCCGCCAGGCTCGTCGAGAAGTACTGGTAGAACGGGTTGTCCAGGATCGCCCGCATCGACTCCTCGTCCGGGGCGTCCCGCTCCACCAGCCGATCGAAGGACTCCTTCATGTCCAACATCATCGCCCACAGCTCCCCTCGTGGGCTCAACCGCAGCTCGGCGAACCGCTCCAGGGGCACCTGCTGGCGCTGGCTGCCGATGGCGTCGATCCCCAGGCTGTTCGCCAGCCGCCGGGCCGGATCGATGGTCAGCACCAGCACCTTCTGCCCCGCCAGAGCTGCCTGCAACGCCAGGATCGCGCTCGTCGTCGTCTTGCCCACGCCCCCGGACCCCACGCAGATCACGATGGACCGCCGCTCCAACAACTCCTGAAACTCTCGATGCGGATTCACTTCCATTCTCACCCCACCGACCGGGCTTCGGTGCTCTTCAGGGTCCGCTCCAACAGCGACGCCAGCTCCTCCAATACCGCCGTCTCCAGCTCTTCAAAGAAGAGAAAGGGCATCTCCACCACAGGCCAGCTGCCGTCGTCCCTCAACTTCTGAAGATACCGCTCCTGCATCGCCCCTCGGGTCCGTCGAAACCGGGCCGCCTCCACCAGACCCCCCACGGGATCGGCCACCGATGGTCCCAGCTCGTCCATCCACTGGATCTCCTCGTCGGTGAAGAGCCGGGGATAGAGCCCGTTGGCGATCACACAGGCCACGTGCAGCCCGATCTCCTTGTTCACCACGTCGCTGAGCATCAGGGTCTCGTTGACGGGCATCTCCTCCGCCAGGGTCACCAGCGCCAGCGCCGTCCGCTTCGGATCCTGCAAGAGCTCCACGATCCGCCGGGCCTCCTCGAACATCAGCCCCGATCCGATCAACCCCGTGATCACGCTCGGGATCTTCAGCAAGAAGATCCCGTGTCCTGTCGCCGGGGCGTCGACCACCACCTTATCCCACACCGGCTGTCCCTCTTCGTCCTCTTCCCCCACGTGGTAGTACGCTTTGCCCAGCATCACCAGCTCGTTCAGCCCGGGAATCACCTTCAGAAAGGAGCTCACCACCCGATTCTCGAACACCGCCCGGTAGATCAACTTGATCTTCAGGACCATCAGGGCATATTCCTTCATCGCCGCCTTCGGTGAGACGTTGACGGCGTAGAGATTTTCACGAACCTCTCGGATCTCCGTGTCGATCTCTTCGGTCCCGAAGAGTGACGCCGCCTTATCCTTGACGTTCAACTGCATCAGCAGGGTCTTCTCCCCTCGACGGGCACAGCTCAGCGCGAAGGAAGAAGACATCACGGTCTTCCCCACTCCTCCTTTGCCGGAGAAGAGCACGAAACGCCTGCTGTACAAATCCGTGGTGGTCACTGGGTGGCCGTCATCGGTACGTGAAGATGGGAACCCCCGATGGGCAACGGGGACTCTAGTCAACCCATCCCCGAGGCGCAACCCCGGAGCCGCTATGACCTCCTACGAATCCCTGATCTCCGCTCGGTGCGGGCTGATCACTCGCCAGCGCGATACCCTTGTGATCTCCGGCCCCGACGCCGTTCCCTGGCTCCAGGGTCTGGTCACCAGCGATCTTCGCCTCCTCGTTGACGAGGGCAACGGCCACCGCACGGCCTTCGTGAACACCACGGGGCGGTTCCTCGCTGACGCCCGGATCCTCCACATCCCGGATCTCCTCTTCCTCGATCTCGAGCCCGGCGCCATCGACGGCGGCCTCATGGGCCATCTGCGCCGCCATATCATCATGGAGGAGGTGGCCCTCGACGATCGCTCCGACGCCACAGGCCGCCTGGGCCTCTGGGGCGACAGGGCCCCGGAGATCCTCGACGCGCTCTCTGACTGGGAACACCCCGTCGCGGACCGTCCACCGTTCTGCGGTACCTGGGGCGCCCTGGGAGACCTGGGCCTGATCGTACAGCGCCTGCCCTGGACGAAGGCCCCCTACTTCGAGATCTCTTTTGCCAGAGAGGCCGAGAAGGTCCTCGTCGACGCGCTTACCAAGGCCGCCGGCGACGAGTTCCCCCACTTCGACGAAGATCTCTTCGACGTCCTCCGCGTCGAGGCCGGGGTCCCGGCGTTTCTGCGAGAGCTCCATCAGAAGGTGATCCCCCTGGAGGCCACCTTCGACGACGCCATCGCCTACGATAAAGGATGCTACCTCGGCCAGGAGATCATAGCTCGCCTCGACACCCTCGGCACCCCGGCGAAGCTCCTGCGGCGAGTCGTGCTACAGGGCGATCAGGTCCCGGAGAGCGGCGACGATGTCCTGCCCGAAGACGGCGACGGCCGCCCCATCGGATCCGTGGAGACCGCCGTCTTCTCACCCGAGCGGCAAGCCCCTGTGGCGCTGGCCTTCATCAAGCGCAAACACAACGACCCCGACGCTACGGTCTCCATCAACGGAATGAAAGGCACCATCGAGGTGCTTCCCGATGTACGCGACCTGTAGTAGAAGCCTTTGCTCTCGCAGCGACTGCACCGCAGCGCCACGAATCGGCTCGACAGGCACCTGAATCTTTCGGAACCCTCCATGGCAAGCGCACCACAACTCACGGTCAACGAAGCACTCCTGGCGGCCTACCAGGGGGCGATCCCCTCTCACGTGGCCGTGATCATGGACGGCAACGGCCGCTGGGCCCAGGAGCGGGGCATGATGCGCCTGAAAGGCCACCGGGCCGGCGCCGACGCCGTCCGATGCGTCGTCGAGTCCTGCCGGTATCTCGGCGTCGACATCCTGACCCTCTACGCCTTCAGCTCCCAGAACTGGGGCCGCCCCGTGGAAGAGGTCTCGGGCCTGATGACCCTCTTCGATATCTACATCAAGAAGGAGCGCAAGCGCCTCTTAGAGAACGAGATTCGCCTGCAGGTGATCGGCGACCGGGGCCGCCTCAGCAAGAAGCTCCAGCGGGCCATCGGTAAGCTCGAAGAGGAGAGCGCACACAACGACAAGATGATCCTCCAGGTCGCCGTCAGCTACGGCGGCCGCGAAGAGATCCTCGCCGCCACCCGCCGGATCGCCCGGGCCGCCGCCGACGGCGCCCTCGATCCCGACGAGATCGACGAGGAGACCTTCGGCCGATTCCTCTACACCGAAGGCCGCCCCGACCCGGATCTGGTGATCCGCACCAGCGGGGAGTGCCGGGTCAGTAACTTCCTCCTGTGGCAGATCGCCTACAGCGAGCTCCACATCACGGACACTCTCTGGCCCGACTTCGACGAAGCCCACCTCCTGGCCGCTTTTTCGGACTTCGGAAACCGACAACGCCGGTTTGGAAAGACCGCCGACCAGGTCAGCTCATGAGCATCTTTCTCCCCGAACCACAGAAGCCCTCCGAGCCTCCCCCCATCGCCCTGACCATCGCCGGCAGCGACAGCGGCGGCGGCGCCGGCATCCAGGCCGACTTAAAAACCTTCGCCGCCTGCGAGGTCTTCGGCACCTCGGTCCTCACCCTGGTCACCGCCCAGAACACCCGGGGCGTGACCGCCGTGGAGCTCCTCGGCGAAGAGGTGGTCACCGCCCAATTCCAGGCCGTGACCACCGATCTGCCCCCGGCGGCTACCAAGACCGGAGCCCTCGGATCGATCCCTATGATCGACCGGGTCGCTCACCTCTTGAAAGAACACCCCCTGCCGAACCTGGTCATCGATCCCGTGATGATCACCAAGCACGGCGAGCCCCTGTTGAGCGATGAGGGCGGCCGACGAATCCGGGACCACCTCCTGCCCCTGGCCGATCTGGTCACCCCCAACCGACACGAGGCCGCCGCCCTCACCGGGATGGGTGAGGTGGGAACCGTCTCGGACATGAAAGAGGCCGCCCAACGGCTCTTCGACTGCGGCGTAAAGAACGTCGTCGTCAAAGGCCCCCACTTCGAGCATGTCGTCCGGGATATCTTCTTCGACGGCACGGGCTTCGTGGAGCTCGGCACCGACCGGATCGACTCGGAGCGAGTTCACGGCTCGGGCTGCACCTTCTCGGCCGCCGTCGTCGCCGCCCTCGCCAGGGGGATGAGCCTCCTCGACGCTCTGGGCTTCGCCCGGGAGTTCATCACCGGCGCGATCCAGAAGGCCCCGCCACTGGGTGGCGGGATCTCTCCGGTCCACCCCATGCACCTCTACTGGAGCTAGACGTGGGCCTGACCCTCCGAGAGGTCCTGGAGTTCACCGGTGGTCGCCTCGTGGGCACAGACACCGACGCCGACCCCGATACCGATGCCGAGCCAGCTCTCCAGAGCTTCTCGGAGGTCACCGTCGACACCCGGGCGATCTTCAACGACCACAGCCTCTTTATCGCCCTCCGAGGACCCCGCTTCGACGGCCACGACTTCCTCGACGAGGCTTTCCACCGGGGCGCTGTCTGCGCCCTCGTCGAAGAGATCCCCGACCCCCTGCCGGGCCCGGTGATCCGCGTCGACGACACCCTGGCGGCCCTCCAATCCCTGGCCGCTCATTGGCGCCGAAAGTTCTCCTTCCCCCTGATCGCCATCACCGGCTCCAACGGCAAGACCATCGTCAAGGACATGCTCGCCAGCATCCTCGGCCGCCGCATGACCGTCTACCGCAGCCCCGGCAGCTACAACTCCCAGGTCGGCGTCGCCCTCTCTCTCCTCGGCCTCGATCACACCCACGAGGTGGCTATCATCGAAGCCGGCATCAGCCAGCCCGGGGAGATGGACCGCCTCCAGGCAATGATCCGACCCGATCTGGGGATCCTCACCAACATCGGCCTGGCCCATATCGCGAGCCTCAAGACCCGGGAGACCACAGCCCGGGAAAAGCTTAAGCTCTTCGCCCACTGCCCCGGACCCGTCGCCTTCCTCGGCGACGAGCCCCTGGTGGATCCCTCCATGTTTCACGTGAAACCTCTGATCCCCCAGATCGAAGATCTCACCCTCCGCAGCGAATCCTCCCGGTTTGAGCTCCTCTTCCCCGACGGCCACCGCCTCTGCCTGGAGCTCCCCGTTCCGGCGGCCCACAACGTGGAGAACGCCGCTCTGGCCGCCACCATGGCCCGTCACCTCGGGTGCGACGATCAGGCGATCCGCGACGGCCTCGGCAGCTACTCGCTGCGCGAGATGCGCCTCCAGATGCACACCACGGGCTCCGATATCACCCTGATCAACGACGCCTACAACGCCGACCCCACCAGCGTCCGGGCCGCCCTGCAGGTCTTGAAGAGCTTCGGCAGCGGCCACCGCAGGGTCGCCATTTTAGGCGATATGCTCGACCTCGGAGGCCGGGCACAGACCGCCCACGAGGAGATCGGCGCCCTCATCGCCACCCTCGACCTGGACCTCCTGATCTCCTTCGGAGAGCTCGCCGCCTCTTTCGGAAACGGCGCTCAGGCCGCCGGAATGCCCGCCTCCTCTCTCCACCACGTCACCGACTTCGACGCCCTCCACGAGCTCCTCGATCGAGAGCTCCGTTCCGGCGACGTGGTCCTCTTCAAGGCCAGCCGCAGCATCGGCCTCGATCGGGCCGCCCACCGCCTCCTGGAGAGCGTCGCCCCCACCCGGCTCACCATCGACCTCGAGGTCCTCTCCCAGAACTTCCACGCCCTCCGCAGCCACCTCGGCGACACCACGGGCGTGATGGCCGTCGTCAAGAGCTTCGCCTACGGCAGCGACGCCACCCGGATCTCCCAACGCCTGGTCCAGGAGGGCGTCGACGCCCTGGCCGTGGCCTACCCCGACGAGGCCATCCCCCTTCGCCGAAGAGGCCTCTCCCTGCCCATCCTCGTCACCAACCCCCGGGCCGAAGAGGCCGATAAGTTCGCCAAATACGACCTGGACGCCCTGGTCTACACCCACCGCGTCGCCGACGCCCTGGCCACCCAGGCCCATCGCCGCGGCACCACCGTCGGCGTCCACCTGGCCATCGACACCGGCATGCACCGCGCCGGCCTGCGCCCCCCCGACGTCGTCGACTTCGCCCGCTACGTCCATGGCCTGAACGCGCTGCGAATCACGGGCCTGATGACCCACTTCGCCGCCGCCGACGACCCCACCCACGACGAGTTCACCCACCACCAGCTTCAGACCTTCCGCAACGTCATCGCCGACCTGAGAGCCTCGGGCCTCCCCCTGGACCACATGACCATCCACGGCGCCAACACCGCGGCGGCCTGGCGGTTTCCCGACGCCCGCTTCGACATGGTCCGCGTCGGCCTCGGCCTCTACGGCCTCCACCCCTCCCAGGCGGTCTCCGACCTGGCCCCCACCCACGAGGTCTTGCGGTTCTCCACCCGGGTGATCCACCTCCACGACATCGAACCCGGCGAATCCGTCGGCTACGGCCGCACCTGGACGGCCGACTCGCCACGACGCCTGGCCACCCTGGCCGCCGGCTACAACGACGGCTTCCCCCGGTTCCAATCCAACGGCGGAGAGGTCCTGATCGGCGGTCATCGATGTCCCGTCGTCGGCACAGTCTGCATGGACGTCACCGTCGTCGACGTCACCGACGCCGGCCCCGTTACGGTCGGCGACGAGGCCCTCCTCTTCGGCACCTGCCCCCACACGAACCTCCACCTCTCCATCGACGAGTGGGCCACCCGGGGCCACACCATCAACTACGAGCTCCTCTGCAACATCTCCCCCCGGGTCCGCCGAATCTTCGTCGTGTAGGCCCTCATGGCGCGCAGCGGTCGCTCGCGCCGTCACCGCTCCTCAAAATACCGCGCCAGCGCCTCATTCCCAGCCCGGCGATGGTACCGAACCATCATCTCCACCCCGAAGCCATCCCGGGGGTCAATGGCGAGGATCTCGGCGATCAGCGGAAACGCCCCCTCCCAGATCCCCCGCTCGATCAGCAACCGACAAGATCCCTTCAACGCCTGCAGCCGCTCCTCCACGGCCTCGTCCCGATCGGCCCCACCAGACGGGGAAGATGTCGCACTCCGGGTCTGACCATCCTCAGCGTCGGCGCGGGCGAACCGCCCCCGGAGTCGGTAGGAACGCTCCAGGCTCTCCCGGACCGGCCGACGGCTGATCCGGGTCCGCTTCGACGGCTCCTGACGGCCCAACAGGAGCTGCAAGAGGACCACCATGGACACGATGTCGTGGCGGTTATGTTCCAGGACTCCCTCCATGAGCCGCCAGTCCCGATCCCGGCGGTACCGATGCCAGAGCCCGGGGATCTCCCGGCCCGGGGTGTCGTCGACGCGATGAAACTCCAGAAGATCCCGCTCCAGCGACGAGAGGCGATACTTGCGGCGCCCCGGGATAGACCGCCGGGCCGCCGGCAATAGATCCAGGTGGTGGGCCGACCCGAAGGGCCCGGGCAACCCCTGCCGTCGGTAACTCTTCAGCAAGAGGGGCACGTCGAACCGCTTGCCGTTGAAGGTCACCAGCACGTCCCGCTTCTTCAGATGCTCCCGAAAGTGCTCCAACATCCGGGGCTCTTCGCCGGGATCTTCCAGAAACACCTGCTCCACCACGAACTCGTCGCCCGACCAGAACCCAAGGCCCAACAAAAAGGCCAGAGAGTCCATGGACAGCCCCGTGGTCTCCGTGTCCATAAAGAGGAGCCGATCGGCGGTCACGTTCCGGGGCAGAGTGGTGGACAACTCGAAAAGGGCCCCGGAATCCAGGGGGATCGTCGCACCCAGGGTGCGACATCCATGAGTGGTGGCGCCGTCGATCCGCTCCTGAAGGATCTTCATCCCCGTCGCCGCCGCCGGAGCTGTCTGGGATGCCGGGGCTGCCGGGGCTGCCCGAACTGTTGGAACCGGGCCGGCCGCCGTGAACACCCCGGACGGCCCAGAGTCGGTGTCCCGACCCCGGGTGTGAGCGTCGTGGAGGCGTCGCAGCCTCTGTCGGAAGGACTGACTCATAAGAAGCGGTTGGCTCCTTTGGTGCTCTCCGACTCCCCGTCCTCCGAAGGGAGATGCGCGGGATCGAGGAGCTCTTCGATCCGGTCCATCACCAGCTCCGTCATGGGCTGAAAGGTCTCTCCGTAGGCCTCCTCAGCCTCAAAGGTGAAGGGCGTAAAGTGGTCGGCGATCTGAAACTCTTTGAGCTCCTCGTCGGGGCGCAGAGGGTCGCCGACGCGGTAGACCACCCGACCACCCCGGGAGAAGGGCCGATCCCCTGGGTAGACCTCGTGACTCCCGTTGCATCCCACGGGGACGATGGTGGACTTCATCCGGAGGGCCATCTGAGCGAGCCCGGGCTTTCCCTCCTGCAGGCGCACCGACCGGGTGCCCTCGGGGAAGACCAGGATATCCAACCCCAGACGGACCGCCTCTTCGTTGAGCTCCACGAACCGCTCCATCATCCGTTGGAAGAGCTCTACCATGGCCTCCAGGTAGTTCTGGTGGTTCGGCTCAAACCGCATGCCCAGCATATCTCGGGGGGTGTCCAGGAGGGTGACGACCTCGCTTAGGACCCCTTCGGCGGCGGCGGCCTCCCGGAGGGCTCGGGTGTTCACGCTCTGGCTGTTGATGGCCTCCCGGATCACTCGATAGGTCTTGTCCGCCGGCGGCTTCCCCAGGACGTTCAACGCGTCGGCGGTGATCAGATAGCCCCGGGAGGGCACGGCCAGGTTGTTCGTCTTGATCATGAACGCCCGGACCGCCTTGTTGTTGTAGTATTTTCCCTTCACCCAGGTCGTCGTGTACCGCTGGTAATTGCGCCACAGCCGGTACTGAAAGGGCCAGTAGTTGTATCGATCCGTATGGTTCATGGCGTAGATCACCGGGGTGTCCGGGATCTTCTCGGCCCCCTCGATGATCACCTCCGTCTTCGTCCAGGGCAGGTGGTAGTTGGGCATCAACACCGCCGCCGCGGTCAGGATCTGCCCCCAGGGGATGGCGGAGAGTTCGATGGACTCCAGGACGTCGAGGGTGAGCATGGATGACCTCGGTTCAGGCTCGTTGGGGCCGCCCCAAGAGGGCGACATGTTCCACGTGAAACGTATGGGGGAAGAGGTCCACGGGCTGCACCACCTCCACCTCGTAGCCCCCGGCCTTCAGGTCCACGAGGTTCTTCGCCAGGGTCTTGGGGTTACACGACACGTAGACCAGCCGCTCGGCGCCGAGGCTCAGGATCTCCTCGATAGCCTCATCGAAGAGCCCCGACCGGGGAGGATCTACCACGATCAGATCGATCTCGTCGACGATCGCCCCGAGCTCCCCGGACTTCAAGAGCGCTCCCACGTCGCCTGCGAAGAACTCCACGTTGTCGATCCCGTTGAACGCCGCGTTCTTTCGGGCGTTTAACACAGCGTCTTTCTGCAGCTCCACGCCCACCACGTGCCGGGAAAAGGGCGCCAGACACAACCCGATGGTCCCGGTTCCGCAATACAAGTCCAGGATCCGGGCGTCGCTCCCGACGCCCAACCCGGCCTTCTCCAGGACCTGGCCGTAGAGGAGCTCCGCGCCCAGAGTGTTGGGCTGAAAGAACGCCCGGGGGTGGATCTCAAACCGCAGGGACCTACCGCCGGGCAACCGCAGCTCCTCGTTGAGCACCTCTTCCCCGAAGATCAGATGGTCCGTCCACGTCGTGGGCGATCCCTTCCGGGCTGTCATCTGTGTCCAGTACACCGACGTCAGGGGCTCCCCGAGATCCTCGGCGATCCCCCGGGCGGCCTCGGAGAACCCTCGCACCACGTCGCCCCGATCCTCTCCGGTGGTCATCAAATTCACCAACCGCTCACCGGTGCGCTTCCCCTCTCGGATCGTCAGAGTCCGCAAAAACCCCGACTCCTCCCGGGTCTTGCTTCCCGCCCGGTAGTGCTTCAACCCCTGGTCCCGACACCACTGCCGAATCCGAGGCAAAAACTCCCCCACAAACTCGGACATCAAGAAGCACTGCTCCAGGTTCAGCACCTCGTGGCGGTAGCCCGTGGGATGCATCCCCAGGGCGAACTCCCGATCCCCGTCATCGCCGAAGCTGAACTCCATCTTATTTCGATAGTACCAGGGCTCCTCCATTCCCAGCACGGGCAACACATACCCCGTATCCAACCCATGGTCTTTGAAATGGTCTTTGACCATCCGCTCTTTGATCGCCAACTGATGGCGGTACGACACCGACTGAAACGTACAGCCCCCACAACCCCTCCCCGACACCTCTCGTCGCCCGAAGTGAGGGCACCGGGCCGGTCGTCGCAGGGGAGACTCCTGGATCATCTCCACCCACCGGCCCGTACACCGCTTCCGCCGAGTCTTCTCCACATGAACTCTGACCCGATCCCCGGGCAGGGCCTTTCGGACGAAGAACTCATAGTTCTTCTCCTCCCTCTGGGGCCCCACCACGGCCTCCACGGTCCCCCGGCCCAGACCCCGATCGGTGACCCCCGTGATCTCCACCTCGATCTCATCACCCCTCTTTACACCCCGGGGAAGCTCTACTCTCTGCGGCTTTTCCATCCCTGACCTATCCATCCCTGACCTCCCCGTCGACCACCTGGTAGTGGCGCAGATCCTCTTCCAGGAGGATATGATCCCGATGCGTGGTAGTGATAAAGACCTGACCGATGGCCCGATCTCTTAAAAACGCGAAGAGCTGCCGGTTTCGCTCCCGATCGAGCTCGCTGGACACATCGTCCAAGAGAAGGATCGGGGCGAACCGATACCGCTCCTCCAGGTAGGTGATCTCGGCGATCTTCATCGCCAGGATGAACGCCCGGGTCTGCCCCTGGCTCCCGAAGGCCCGCAGGTCATGGCCGTCGAGCTCGGTCCGAAGATCGTCTCGATGGGGCCCCACCAGGGTGTAGCCCCGGTGGCGCTCTTCCTGACGAGTCCGGGACAGGGCGTCTCGCAGAGCCTCCTCGACATTCTCTGTGGAGAGATCCTGGTCGGCCCACTCCGCCTGGTACCCGATCTCCGCCTCGAACCCGTCGCCGAAGATGGACCGAAAGGTCCGCTTCAGCACGGGCCGAAAGTGGTCGATGAAGTCCAGGCGTCGGCGCAGGATCTGTGCGCCCCATTCCACGAGCTGATCGTCGTAGATCGAGAGCAGCCCCCCGTCGACCCGCTCCTCCTTCAGGAGGGCGTTGCGATTCTTGAGCACCTCTTCGAAGTGGGTCGCCTCCGTGCCGTAGGCCGGCCGGGCGTTGAAGATCGCCCGATCGATGAACCGTCTTCGCTCCGACGGTGACCCCTTGAGCACCCCGATGTCGTCGGGCCCGAAGATCACCACGTTAAGGGTCCCAAAAAAGTCCGCCACGTTCCGTACGGTCTGCCCGTTCAGGGTGATCCGCTTTCCTCGCTCACCGATCTCGATCCCCACATCCCGCACATGACCGCCCCGATCGACCCGGGCGAAGAGCTCCGCCTGGTCCCGGCCGTGACCGATCAGGTTGCGGTTCGTCGCCTGAGACCGAAAGCTCTTCACGGCGCTCAAGAGGTAGATCGCCTCCAGGAGGTTCGTCTTCCCCTGGCCGTTCTGGCCGGTAAAGAGATTGAACCGCTGATGGGGCGACAGCTCAACGTCGCGAAGATTTCGAAAGTCTTTGAGTCGAAGTGCTTCCAGCAGCATTCAGAGGCGCATGGGCATGACCACGAAGAGCAGCTCTTCGCGATCGGGATCTCGAATCAGGGTCGGCGACAGGGTGTCGATGATCTCCACCGAGACGGCGTCTCCCTCGATCACGCCCAGCACGTCCTTGAGATACCGGAAGTTGAACCCCGCCTTCACGGGCGCCCCGGCGTACTCCACGGGCACCACCTTTGTCGCCTCTCCCCGATCGGGATCGGAGGCGTAGAGCTCCAACCCGTCCGACGACAGGGAGAGCCGCACGTTGTGGGTCTTGGAGCTCGCGAACAAGCTCACGAACTTCAAGGACTGGGAGAAGAGCTCCTTCTCCACGGTGGCCCGATGCTCCGACTCCTTCGGCAGCACCTGGGTGAAGTCCGGGAACGTGCCGTCGATCAGCCGCACCGACAGGCTCATGGGGCCGCTGATGAACACGATATTATTGTCGATCAACCCGAAGGAGAGCTCCGCCCCTTCGGAGTCCACGGCCCGCTTCAGCTCGGAGAGACCCTTGCGGGGGATGATGATTCCCCGGGTCAGGGCTTCCGGGAAGCTCGAGCTGGTGTCGAACTCGTCGGGGGCCACCTCGATCTTCGACAGCCGGTGGCCATCGGTGGAGACCATCAGCAGGGTGTTGTCCTCGGTCACCCGGAAGAACGCCCCCGTCAGGTTGGCCCGGGAGTCGTCCGTGGAGATGCTGAAGATCGTCTTCTCGATCATATCCAGGAGTCGCTCCGTCCCGATCGGGAAGAGCTGCACCGACGAGGTGTCCAGGATATGGGGGAACTCTTCGGCGTGAGTCCCGGCCACCCGGCAGTTCACAGAGCCCGACTTCAGCTTGGCCCAGTGGTTCTCCTCGACCTCGAGCTCCAGGGTGTCGCTCTCCAGGTTCTTCACGATGTCATAGAGACCTCGCGCCTGCAGCGTCACCTTCCCCGGCTGCAGCACCTCGCAGGGGCAGGACGTCGACACCGAGATATCCAGATCCGTGGCGTGGAGGGTCAACACCCCGTCTTTCGCTTCCAGAAGCGCGTTCGACAAGATCGCCAGGGTGCTCCGGTGGCTCACCACCCCCTGGAGTTTGAAGAGTTCTTCCGAGAAGGCCGCGCTGGATATCCGGATCTTCATCGACGGTGCTCCGCTTTCGTTTTGAATCGGACCTCAAATCAGGTCTCTAAAATCAGTGACGCACAATCCACCATAGCTGTGCCGACTCTGCAAGGGGAAAGCGGGGACGGTGATCGGTCTCCGTGGTGGTCGGTCTCCGTCGGTAGGGACGGCGCCATTCCGCAGCGGGCCTTGGCCCGCGAGGACGTTCGGGCCGCTGTTTCAGGCCCGACTCGCCGAGCCTCGTGGCCTTGGCCCGAGGAGAGGTGCCAGATTCGCCTCCTGGGGTCGCTGGT
>SKON01000218.1 GCA_007120035.1 Myxococcales bacterium | reverse complement strand
TTGTCTTGGTTAAGCGCAAAACTCGTCCTATCACCCGGAACTCATTTCTTGCGATCAAAATCCTCCGAAATCCCTTACGCCCTTATTCTATGCGCCCCTCGGTTGAACCGGATCGAGTGGGCACACAAGGGGGGCTTCCCCTCCCCCAGCCCCCTACTCCGCACCCACCTCCACCGTCCCCAGCCCCTCCACCTCCAGCACCACCCGATCCCCGGGATGCAAATGAATCGCCTTCGTCGCCCCCCGGCCAACACCACCTGCCCCGCCTTCAACCCCTCTCCCCGCTCCGACAGCATCCCCACAAGCGCCGCCAGCGACCGGGCCGGATGCTCTAAGATCGCCGCCGAACTCCCCGTCTCCTCCACCTCACCATTGCGGGACATAATCATCCCCAGGTTCCCCAACTCCACCGCCTCCGGCGCCACCACCTTGCTCCCCAGCACAAACCCCGTCGACGACGCGTTATCGGCCACCACATCGATCAGCGTAAACTTGAAGTCCCGATACCTGCTGTCGATCACCTCCAGCGCCGCCACGACCCCCTCCACCGCCGTCATCGCCTCCGCCGCCGTCACCGCCCCTGACAGGTCCTTCCCCATGATGAACGCGATCTCCGGCTCCACCCGCGGATGACAATAGTCCTCCACTCGAATCGTCGCCCCGTCGGCCAATCGCATCTTGTCCGTCAGATGACCATAGATGGGATTATGGACCCCCATCTGCTCCATCTTCGCACGACTCGTCAGCCCCATCTTCATCCCGATCACCGACTCCCCCCGCTCCACACGCCGCCCCATCGACACTCGCTGGATGGTGTACGCCTCCTCCAGGGTCAGCTCCGGCACCTCCGCCGTCAGCATCGTCAGCGGCTCGCTCTTTCGCGCTGCCTCATCCACGGCCGCAGCCAACTCCTGAATCTTCGCCTCCGTCAGACCCATCTCATCCTCCGTCAGGACTTCACCTGAGAATCCACCAATTGCAGCGCCACATCCACGATCATATCCTCCTGCCCCCCGACCATCCCCCGTCGACCCAACTCCACCAGGAGCTCTCGCGAGTCCACCCCAAAACGCTTCGCCGCCCGCTCGGTGTGGATCAAAAACGACGAGTACACCCCCGCATACCCCAGCATCAACGAGTTCCCGTCGGTCTGCACCGGCCGCTCCTGCAGCGGCCGCACCAACTTCTCCGCACAATCGATCAACGGGTACAGCTCCACACCCGTCTCCACCCCCATCCGCTCCATCACCGCGATCAGCACCTCGAGAGCGCAATTCCCTGCCCCCGCTCCCATCCCGGCCACCGACCCGTCCAGCCGATCCGCCCCGGCCTCATAGGCGATCACCGTGTTGGCCACCCCCAGCCCCAGATTGTTGTGGTTATGAAACCCCACCTCGCACTCCAGCGCATCCTTCAACGCCTCGATCCGCTCCCTCGTCTCCCCCATCAACAACGCCCCGGCGCTGTCCGTCACATACACGCAATGAGCCCCGTAGGACTCCATCTTCCGGGCCTCTTCCACCAACTTATCCGTGGGGATCATATGGGCCATCATCAAAAACCCTACCGTATCCAGCCCGGCCTCCCGAGAGAACTCGATATGCTGCCGCGCCACATCGGCCTCCGTACAATGGGTCGCGATCCGAATCGTATCGATCCCCCACTCCATGGCCGCCTCGATCTCCCGGATCGTCCCGATCCCCGGCAACAAGAGCGCCGCCAGCCGCGCATGCTCCAACACCTCCCGAACAGCCCGGATATACTCCTCTTCGGTGTGCGCCGAAAACCCGTAGTTCATCGAGTTCCCGCTCAAACCGTCCCCGTGGCTCACCTCCACGATGTCCACCCGCGCCTCGTCCAGCTTTCGGGCGATCCTCACCATCTGCTCCACCGAGTACTGGTGCGAGAGCGCGTGCATCCCGTCCCGCAGCGTACAATCGTTGATCACCACCTCTCCGCTCATCGATCCCCTCCCTGGGCGATCAACTCCCCCACCCGCAGCGCCGCCGCCGTCATAATATCCAGGTTCCCGGCGTACTTCGGCAGATAGTCCCCTGCCCCCTCGACCTCCAGCAGCGCCGTCAAGAGCTTGCCCTTCACCTCATCCTCGCCAGGGATCCGCAGCGGTCCTGCTTCCTCCACCAGCGGTCGCTGCACCAGGCGATACCCCGGGACGTACTCCGCGACCCGGCGGACCACCTCCTCCACTGCCTCCACCAGCCGCTCCTCATCACCACCCTCGCAAAACACATACACCGTATCCCGCATGATCAACGGCGGCTCCGCCGGATTCAGAATGATGATCGCCTTGCCCCGAGCGGCCCCACCGACCTCCTCGATCGCCCGCGCCGTGGTCACCGTAAACTCATCGATATTCGCCCGCGTCCCCGGGCCCGCCGAACGACTCGCGATGGACGCCACGATCTCCGCATAATGCACCTTCGCCACCTGCGACACCCCCCACACCACCGGGATCGTCGCCTGCCCCCCACAGGTCACCATATTTACGTTCTGCGCCCCCAGGTGGGCCTCGAGGTTCGCCACGGGCACCACATAGGGCCCCACCGCCGCCGGCGTCAGATCCACCACCTTCTTCCCCGCCTCTCTCAACATCGGTGCATGCTCCAGATGGGCCGCCGCGCTCGTCGCATCGAAGACCACCTCGATCTCGTCAAACACCGGGTCTTCCTGGAGCCCCACGACCCCCCGATGGGTCGTCGCTACCCCCATGCTTCGGGCCCGCTTCAGTCCGTCGGAGTCGCGATCGATGCCCACCATAAACGCCGCCTCCAGCACCGATGAACCCATCATCTTCGCCAACAGATCGGTCCCGATATTTCCCGACCCCAAAATCGCCGCCTTTCGCTTCATCCTTCCCTCCCAAACCGGACCTGCACACTCCCCAGACCCGAGATCTCGGCCCTCAAAAAGTCCCCCCCCTCCACGGGCGTCACCGGACCCAACGCCCCGGAAAGCACCACCTCTCCGGCCTTCAGCCCCTGCCCGAACCCGGCCAACCGATTCGCCAGCCACACCACGGCGTTCACCGGATGCCCCAGGCACGCCGCTCCGGCCCCCGTGGAGACCACCCGGCCGTTCTTGCGCAACGCCATCCCGGCCTGCCTCAGATCGAGCCCCATCAGCGATCGTGGCGAGCTGCCCAGCACGAAGAGTCCGCTCGACGCGTTATCGCAGATCGTATCCTCAAAAGTGATCTTCCAATCGGCGATCCGGGAGTCGATGATCTCGATCGCCGGCAGAACGTAGTCTGTCGCCCCGATCACCTCCGCTGCCGTCACCCCCGGCCCCTCCAGATCCCTCCCCAGAACAAAGGCCACCTCCGCCTCCGCTCGAGGCTGCAACAACTCCCCCGACGCCACAGAAAGACCGTCCAAGACCGCCATCTTCGCCGTCAGCACCCCGAAATCGGGCTCCCGCACCCCCAACCACTTCTGCACCGCTTCGCTGGTCAGACCGATCTTCCGACCCACCACCTGCCCCGTGACCCCCCGGGCCTGCACCTCGTAGGCTTCCTGAACCGTCAGCTCCGGCCACCGCACCGACGGCGGCTCGCAGGGCACACCACTTCGACGAGCCTCCTTCAGAAGCTCCGCGATCTCCGTGACTGCACTCACATCAACGTCCAGACGACAAACGTCACCCAGTACCCCACCCCCAACACCAACGCTGGCAGTGCGTACCGAAGGTTCACCCGCGCCATCAGACCGGCCAACACCATCGTCGCCACCCCCATCGGCACGCTCACGAACCCGAACGCCAGATCCAGCGCACCCGCATGGAGTTGGTTCGTCACCAGCTCCATCATCAGGGTCACCACCGCGATCAGCCCCGCCCCCACGGACATCATCGCCAGAGTCCCATGGGGAAACGACTCAAAGAGCTTCTCATTATGCTTCACCGGCCCCAACTGCGGCCGCTTCATCGTCGGTCCTCTGAACATCTGAATCTCCTCAAAAGAAATACCCTTCTCTTCCTTAGCAACCCCGCTACCACCTCGCAACGGCCACCCTCGATCCCCACTCAGTCCCGCTCCCACGCCCCCACCGAGCAGGCGCCCCCGACCGGCCGGGGCGACCCTCGCTGGTCCTCCGTGACGGGACGTCCTTGCACGTCCAAACATTCCCCCTCCGGAATCACGCCTACCCCCGGATGATTGCTCGCCAGCCCGATGATCGGCAACGCCTCGCCATGCGCTGTGGGCCCATTCAGCCCCGTCGAGGCCTGGGCGTTGATCACAAGACCGTCCAGCTCATCCAACGCCGCTGCCCACTCCCCATCCTCTCCGGCATCGGCGATCAGCGTATGCTCGATATCAGCCTGGTCGAGCTCTCCCAGGTACGGGCTGATCAGATCCGCCGGGGTATTCATCACCGACAGCACTCCCCGCATCGCGATCTGTGGCACGTAGGCCCCTACCACGGACTCCGGGACCACCACACCACCACCAAAGTTCTGCACCACCGTCACAAAAGAGACCTCCGTCTCCCGCGCCGTCGAGTAGAACGCTCCCACGCCGTGATTTCGATAAAACGTGCTGTTGATCACCTCCACGCGATCCCCACCACTGACCGTCAATGCTCCACCTCGGTCAGAGGCGACGTTCTCCTCGAAGTACGACCGCTCCACCACCAGGGTCGACGTATCATTGAAACTCGCCCGCACGGCGCCAGCCGTGGACGCCGCCTCGTTCTCCTCGAAGTAGCTCCCACGGATCTCCACGGTCACACCCGTCGCTGCACCCCCGAGCGTGTTGATATGCACGCCTCCCCCGGCCTCGCTGGTGCTGTTGTCCACAAACCCCGACTCCTCCACCACCATCTCCGCCCCATCCCGCAGGTTCCCGAACACCGCTCCCCCACCGGCACCCAAAGTCCCCGTCGTAATGCTCCCCTCAAAATGGGACCGACGTACCTCTACCCGATCTCCGGGATCTCTCGTCTCCACGTCGATCGCCGCCCCCTGGCCTCGGGCCCGGTTGTACCAGAACTCACTGTCCTCCACGATCAACGTGGCGCCCCCACTCAACTTCGCCGTGATCGCCCCGTTGGGCCCCGACCGCCCGGCGTCTCCGTTTCGTTCGAAATGGCTGCCCCGAACCTCGATCCGGATCCCTGGCGAGTCTCCCACCTGCAACGCTCCTCCCACGCTTCCCGCCGCCAACTGAAGCCCATAAAACGTCGAATCCTCCACCACCAGATCGGGGCCGCCGGGATAGTAGATCCCACCGATCGCCCGCTCCCCTCCCTGAAACTCGACACTCGACAGCCGAATCTCCTCACGCACCGCTCCCCGCACCGACACGAAGAACCTCTCCGAGTCACCCGTCTCCGACATGGTGTTCTCGAAATACACATCGTCCAGAATCAAATGATCCACATCAGTCACCGCCACGTTGGAGTTGGCGACCCCCTCAAAACGCACCCCCTCCATCCGCAACGAGCCCGACACGAATACCCCCCCTGGATCTCGCCCCTCCGTACTCCCCGTCCCCCGAAACTCGACGTCCTGAAACACAAACCGCGCATCTCCAGACACCGACGTCCCCGTCCCCCCTTCCAGAACCAATCCCTCCAACCGCACCGACCGCGCGATCGGAAACACCACCAGATGGCCCGCCCCCTCCGCCACCAACCGCACCTCCCCGTCTCCCACCAGAGTCAACTCCTCCCGCTCCACATCGATCGGACTCCCCAACACGATCTCACCCACGGAGCTTGAAAACCCGATCTCCGCCCCCTCCGGCGCATGCTCCACCACAAACCGCAGCGACCCCTCCCCCTCGTCTCCCTCATTCGTCACCAGATACCGCCCCTCCCCATCGGTCTCCAAGCTCGGCCCACAACCCACGGCCCAAACTCCGGCCACCAACGCCACCAGCACAACCCACCGCTCACTCACACCAGACTCCCAGGAAAAGTTCCGCACGCTCAACAGCCCCGCGATTATCGGCGACCCCCACCCCCCAACGCAAGCTCGACCCGACCCCAAATTCCACCCCCCAACGCCCCAAGAAGCCCCCCTCCTCCTCC
>SKON01000015.1 GCA_007120035.1 Myxococcales bacterium | reverse complement strand
GCCTGGGACCGGGGCTGCATGGGCTATAGCTCCGAGCACGGCCACATCGAAGTCAGCATGGGCAACGGCATCGCCTGCTCCGACTTCTGCGACCCCATCGTCGGCGACCCGGAGTGCGCCAGCGTCTACATCCCTGTGGAGTAATCATGACCACGAAGAACGAAAAGATCTCGATCCTCCTGACCCTTCTCCTGGCGGCCCTGCTCACCCTGAGCCTGACGGCCTGCACCGAGCAGCACGTGGTGATCTCCGGCGGCGACGGCGACTCCACAGGACCTGAGGACCCCTCCAACCAGGCGCCCGGGGAGAACCAGAACGGCGACAACCAGGAGCCTCATAACCACTATGAAGATCCCGGCGACGACGGCCACGGCCACGGGCCCGACCCTGACGCCGTCTCCACACCCACCTCGGAGATCACCGGCTCCTGGCGGGTGGCCCGAGCCGACGACGACGCCCCCCTGGGGTACTTCGATCTGATGAACCTGGTCGGCGAAGACCTCGTGGACGGCCACTTCGTCATGGGGCTGGTCCCCTCGGAGATGCTCGACGGCGCCCGCGGCGACCTCCTGGAGGGCACGTCCTGGGATGGCGAAGAGCTCCAGATCCGGTGGAACCCGACCTCCCAGTCCTCGGAGCGGTACACCATCACCTCCACCAACCGGATCGACGATGACCGCTTCGAGGGACACTTCGAAGCCGAGCTCGCCCCCTTCTCTTTCGATGTCACCATCACCCGGATGAACTTCGACGACCTCCACGAGGCCGACGAACACTAATCCGGTGGTGACCTCAGGACCCGCTGTGGTACATCCACCGGCAGACTCATGCCGACGAGGATGCCCCATGACACCCGCCCCTTCGACCTGGCCTCTGGCCCCGGCCTACACCGGCGACGAGCTGGCAGACCTCTCCGCCCTGGAGCAGGCTCGCCTGATCCGAAACGGAGAGCTGAGCTCTCGGGAGCTCACCGCCCACTACCTGAGCCGCATCGAAGACTACGACCCTGATCTCGGTGCCTTCATGGAGGTCTACGCCGACCGGGCCCTGGCCGACGCCGACGCCGCCGACAAGGCCCGCCGAAGAGGCGAACTCCCGGGCCCCTTCGGCGGGGTCCCCACGGCGGTCAAAGACCACCACCTGATTCGCTTCACCCGAAGCCGCCTGGGCTCACGGGCCTTCGATTGGTTCTTCAGCCCCGTCGACGACGAGATCGTCAAGCGCCTGCGCCGGGCCGGGTTCGTGCTCCTGGGCAAGACCACGATGTCCGAGCTGGGACTCCTCCCCGTGGTGGAGCCCCCGGATGGCGAGCCCACCCGAAACCCCTGGGACCGAGATCGCACCGCCGGCGGCTCCAGCGGCGGCGCCGGCGCGGCCATCGCCGCCGGTTTGATCCCCCTCTCCTTGGGCAGCGACGGCGCGGGCTCCGTGCGGATCCCGGCGGCCCTCAACGGCCTCGTCGGGCTGAAGCCCACCCGAGGGCTGGTCGGTGACGGCTCCTCGGACCGCCTCGATCCTTTCGGCCTGACCTGCATCGGCCCCATGGCACGCTCCGTCGACGACGCCGCCGCCCTCCTCGACGTGCTCGCCAACGCTGGCGACTCCTACCAAGAGCGCGCCCGCCAAGAGGTACGCCAACTCCGCATCGGCGTGATCACCGAGGCCCCCTTCGGTCCCCTGGACCCCACCATCAGAGATCTCATCGAGGCCACCGCAGCTCGCCTCGAAGACGCCGGCCACCACATCGAGCTCCGCTCGCCACCCCAGGGCACCCTCGACGAGTTCACCCCCCTCTACCAGAAGTTCATCGCCCGAATCCCCGTGATTCGATCCACCCGCCTGGAGGACGTGACCCGGTGGTTCCGCGACCAGGGAAAGCAGGTCTCCAGCGACGAAGCCTGGCAGATCTTCCGGCGCTTCGAGGCCACCGGCAACGACGCCATGGCCGGACTGGACGTGCTGATCACACCCACCGTGGGGGTCCCCACCCCACAGGTCCACCAGCACTCCCACCTCCCGCCGGCGGAGTACTTTCGGGCCGCCGCCGGCCTCGGCAAGTTCACAGCCCTGGCCAACATCACCGGCCAGCCGGGCCTCAGCGTCCCCATCGGACTCGCCGACGGCCTCCCCGTGGGCGCCCAGCTCCTGGGCCGACGCGGCGACGACGCCCTGTTGCTTCGCCTGGCCCGTGCCTTGGAGGTCCGCTGAGCAGGTCGTGTTTAGGTTTCTCCTGATTGGGCCCACCCCTTCGGCCCATCGTGGAGAGACCTATGGAGATCAAGATTCAACGACTCCTCAACGAGCTCCCAATCGGCGCCGTCGAGGTCACCAGAGACCATCGAATCCGGCACACCAACCCCGAGTTTCGGCGGTTCGTCGGATACTCACAGGAGGAGCTCCAGGGCATCAGCCTGTTGGACATCACCGACTCCTTCGATCAAGAGCTTCTGGAGAAGCACCTGAACCAACTCTACCAAGGAGAGACGGGGTACTTCGAGATGGAGACCCGATACCTGCGAAAGGACGGCTCCCGCGTCTGGGGCAACCCGGTTCGCATGATTTACCCCAGCCCGGCAGACACGGCGGTCACCTCGGACAGTCAGAACGTGCTGATCCTGGTGGTGGACATCACGGAGCGCAAAAAGCTCGAAGAGCAGCTCCGCCGCAGCGAGCGAATGAACTCACTCGGCGCTCTGGCTGCCAGCGTCGCCCATGACTTCAACAACCTCCTCACGGTGATTCTCTCGTACTTGGACCTCGCCATCCGTGACGTTGAGGAACCCGCCTCGCTCAAGGACGACCTCTCTAAGATCAAGACCGCCGCCCTTCACGGCGCAAACCTCACCCAGCAACTGATGGACTACGGACGCGATGGCCTCGGCCACGTGGAGGCCATCGATCTGAACGGAGCCCTCGAGGAGATGGTCACCATGTTTCAGCGCCTCCTGCCCCGGGGCATCCAGGTGCAGCTCGACCTCGGGCCGAGCTGCCCCGTGATCGTCACGGAGAAGACCAACCTTCACCAGATCGTGATGAACCTGATCCTCAACGCCGCCGACGCCATCGACGACGGCGGCGAGATCCTCCTTCAGACCCGGGGACTCCCCCCGTCCGACAGGAGCCTGCCGCCGGTGATCCGCGACCTCGATCAGCCCTTCTCCGCCCTTCGGGTCTGCGACACCGGCTGTGGAGTCCCACCAAAAGTGCAGGCCAAGATCTTCGAGCCCTTCTTCACCACCAAGGGGGACGAAGGCACCGGCCTCGGCCTGACCACGGTCTACGGCATCGTCGCCGAGGACAAAGGCTACATTCAGGTCGAGTCCGAGGAGGGCGAAGGCACGTGCTTCACCATCTATCTCCCCTCCCCCGAGTGACGGGGGAGCACGTCCGAAGCGTCGAGGTGCTGCGCATCGTCTCCGCTCCGAGTCGCCGGCCCCCCCGTGGAGTGCGTACGCCTCCCAACGATCGAAACATCGAGGTTCGCGGCGGCACTGTCTGTGACGTCCGGGCTCGCGACGGTCCATTCCGCACCGAGTTCAGGGCCCACACGGTCTACCCCCGGTTGAAACCGGGGGCTGCGGTGGGCGGGGCTCCGCTGGGGTCATGACCCCGCTCCGCCGGAGGGGATTTGGTAGCGTTCGACATCCCCACCGCTTCCAAGGAGTCTATTGTGCGGTCCTCGCGGTGCCGTCGCTTTTGGTCGAAAATGTACGCTCTGACTGTGGATACGCTCGACGGTGATACGGAGATCGCGCCATAGCCGGACTGCCACCGGAGAGCGGCGACCGGCTCGTTCTGTGCGTTCCACTCCCGGGCAGTCCGCGCCTTGATCTCCTGTACAGCGTTCGAGATCGCCACGGCCTTGTTCCAACGCAACAATACATGGACATGGTCCCACGCCGAGTTCACCGCGAGACATGGCAATCCAATCTCGTCGGCGATCTCCCCTATTCTCTGATGCACGAAACACTCGAGCTCTCCGCTCAAGACTCGGCGGTTAAACTTCGTCCGCCACACCAAATGTAGATACACCTCCACGCGACTCTTCGTCATGACCTCCTCCCTCATCAATGGACCATTCTCTTATCGGTCAAATCGCCCTCCCTGTGCCCTCAATCCCACACCTCCTCGACCAACCTCAGGCGGAGCGGGGTCATGACCCCAGCGGAGCCCCGCCCATCTCAGCCCCCGGTTTTAACCGGGGGTAGACCGTGCGGGCCCTGAACTCGGCCCCGGAACTGTTCCGCCGCGAACCCCAACGTCCCGGAACTGTACCGCCATAAACCCCAACGCCCCGGAACTGTACCGCCATAAACCCCAACGGCCCGGAACTGTTCCGCCATAAACCCCAACGCACCGGAACTGTACCGCCATCAACCCCAACGACCCGGAATTGTACCGCCACCCCCGACGTCCCAGGACGACTGGACACCAACAATTATCCCGTACGGGCATACCCCCTCACCGAGAGAGGCCAAACGAACTAAAATCATCCCGTACGGGCATATACCCTGGACAAATCCACCCAAACATGCAACATTTACCCGTACGGGAACACCGGAGCCCCCATGAACGACCAACCCCAAACAATCCAGGACACCACCACCCTGGGCACAAAAATCCGCCAGGCCCGCAAAGCCCAGGGCCTCACCCAACAACAACTCGCCGACGCCGCCGGCGTAGGCGTGCGGTTTCTCTCCGAGCTCGAGCGCGGCAAAGACTCCGCCGAGGTGGGCCTCGTCCTCCAGGTGCTCCACTCCGTCGGCTACGAGGTGGTCCTCGAACCCCGCGGTCTCCGATCCGCCGAGCTCTTCACCTTCCCCGACCTGGAGTAGCCATGAAGCAGCTCCAGGTGTCCTTCGAGGGCCGTTCCGTGGGGACCGCCTTCGTCGAAGAGAGCGTCACCGGCGACGGGTTCGGGTTTCGCTACGACCCGAGCTGGCTCGCCATACCCGGGTTTCCCATCAGCGTCCGACTCCCCTTGCGCGAGGCGCCCTGGAGCGCCCGCGAGAGCCACGTGTTCTTCGCGAACCTGCTCCCCGAGGGGCCCGCCAGAGAAGCCATCACCGCCCGGCTCGGCCTCAGCCCCGACAACGACGTGGACCTCCTGATCGCCCTCGGCGAAGACACCGCCGGGGCGCTGCGCTTCACCACCACCGGCGAATCACGGACCACGGAACGCCACGAGCGCCGCCGAATCACCGACGACGAGCTGACTCGATGGGTCCAGGGCGACCCGGCGCTGGTCGCCACAGAAGAGCGGCTCCCTCGCCTGTCCCTGGCCGGCGCTCGGCACAAGATGGGGGTCGTCCTCGACGGCGGAGAGTACTTCATCCCCGCCTCCGACGAACCGAGCACACACCTCTTGAAGTTCGACGCCTTGAGGTTCTCCCATCTGGCGGCCAACGAGTTTCTGACCACCGCCTTCGCCCGACACCTCGGCCTGCCCACGGTGTCGATGGAGCTCGACCCCCGACGGGAGCGCCCCTTCCTCGTGATCCAGCGATACGACCGGGTCCCCGGCGCTCGGGTCCACCGACTGCACCAGGAAGACTTCTGCCAGATCCTCGGCCATCTCCCCGCCCGTAAGTACGAGATCGAGGGGGGCCCGGGGCTCCAAAGGATCGGCGAGTCGCTCCGAAGGCACTCGTCAGCCCCGGCGGCGGATCTCCTGATCCTCTTGCGATGGGCCCTCGTGCAAGCACTCGCCGCCAACGCCAACGGCCACGGCAAAAACCTCTCCATGGTCTACACCCGGCAGGGCCTGCGACTGGCCCCCTGCTACGACCTGGTCTGCACCGGCGCCTGCGAACACCTCGACCGGCGACTCGCCATGGCCATCGCCAGCCAACGGGACCCCGACAAGCTCCGCCTTCGCCACGCCCGAGACCTGGCGAAGAGCCTGGGCCTGCGCCCCCGCCAGGGCGAAACCGAGCTTCTGCGACTCCTGGACGCCGCCGAGGACGCCCTCGACCAGGCGCTGGCCACCCTCTCGGCGGCCGTGGGCTTCACCCCGGCCGCCGAACGGGTCGAGCCCGTCATCCGCAAGCGTATCCGGGCCGTCGGGAACAACGT
>SKON01000026.1 GCA_007120035.1 Myxococcales bacterium | reverse complement strand
GCCAGGATGAAATCCTTCCACCTACTGATTTTGCTCACACTCGTTGCCGCCTGCGCAACCCACGACGCCAGTACCGAGTGGGACCTTGTCGACGACTCTCCAGATCCTCTCGATCACGAGGAAAGTGACGACGATGACTCCCCAGACGACATCGACCTTTCCGACGACCTCGATGATGCAACCGACGACGATGAACCGGTCGCTCGGACATGCTCGGAGATCGATCTCGACAACTGGGATCCCGACGACTTCGCATTCGAACTCTTTCACTACTTCTCCTGCCGCAGACCGGCAGACGAAAACCTCGTCTTTTCCCCGACCCTCGCCCGGCTCACGCTGATCGAACTCGCCGAAGAGCGAGGAGGCGCCGAAGGTGACGAGATCGCCGCCGTTCTCGGGTTTTCCGATCTTCAAGAGGCGATGAACTCCGCCGCGGCACTTCAGGACGAGTTACTGAGTCGTCGGCCTGTCGGCACCACGGGGTACGTCGAACCAATGATGGTTGAGCAGTCGGAGTACGTCATTGATGAGCAAGATCCTGATCGCCTTCTGGAAGCTTTGGGAGTCGAATTTTTCGAGTCTCGATGTGCCGATGGATCCTGCTCCTATCAGGCCCGGAATGATCGATGGCCTGACAACCCACTGTCGGAGGTAACCCCGGAGCCTGAGGTTCACTCAAGAGGGTTCGCACTCCGTGGACAGTGGGAGTATGAACATGGTTCAGGCGTTCCAAGAACGAGGGAGTTTGAGGTCGCCGACCGATCCCTCGTCACATTCTATCCGCAGGTTCGCGCCGCCCGCTATCAGGAGATCGGACCGATCAACCTGATCGAGTTTCGTCTCGTCGGTGGCGAACTCTCGCTCTTCCTCGTCGACTCCAGTGATTCACCGCAGGTACTCGCGACGACGTTGACTCACACAATCTTCCGCCACTGGATAGACCGTATAACGGAGTCCACACGAAGGGCCTCCGTACGGTATCCGCCGTTCGACATCACCGATCGCCTCGATATCACATCTCCCCTTCGATTCTCTCCTCGCGCAGAGACCTCCGCTCGTGCAGAAGTCGACTACCGAGGGATCACATCCCCCAACCCGGTCAGCATTCACTACGAGAGAACTCAAAACACCGTGAAGCCCGAGGTTTACCCGGGAAGCACCTACTTCGTCTTCGACGAACCATTCATCTTCTTTGTGTATGATTATCCAACCGAATCGATCCTACTCATCGGCCGAGTCTCTCACCCGATCTCGGCCGATGATTGGAAGGCCGCCGGACACAACGTCACCCTTCCAATAACCCGATAGCCCGCAGGTTGGCGGCGCAGTTGATCGCCCCGTCCGGGTTCGCAGCGGGTTACTCCGACCGCTTCTCCCGCGCCTTCACCCCGGACCGAGCCATGAATCGCTGGGTCAGGCGCGGGGCGTGGTTGCCGAAAAAGGCGGCCACCTTCCCGTGCTTGGTGATCACCACCTCGGTTCGCCGCCTGGCGATGGCCTTCACCATCACCTTCGCCGCCCGATCGGCGGGCCAGATGAACCGCTGGGGCCGCCGGTCCTCCCAGTCCTCGCGGTGTCGTCCCTGGTTGTCGACCTGTGCGATCTCGCTCTCGATGAACCCGGGCAAGAGGGTCGTGCAGCTGATCCCGTCGGCGGCGAGCTCCGCCGTCAGGGACTGTCCGATCCCCCGAACGGCGAACTTCGACGCTGAGTACGGCCCGTTCTTCGGCAACCCGATGGTCCCCGCCACGCTCCCCATCAGAGCGATCCGACCGCCGGTCTCGCGCAAATGGGGGATGGACTCCCGGACGGTGGAGACCAACCCGAAGACGTTGGTCTCGAACTGTCGCCGCCAATCCGTGACCGTGAGCTCCTCGACCTTGCCGGTCACGGAGAACCCGGCGTTGGCCACCACCACGTCCAGGCGGCCGAACTCCTCGACGATCGCGGCCACGGCGGCCTCGACGTCGGTGACCTTCGTCACGTCACAGAGCACGGTCTTCCCGCGGGAGCCCGCCGCCTCCATCGCCTCGACGGTCTCCTCCAGGGGGCCTTCTCGACGCCCGGAGACCACCACCACGGCCGCCCCCTGGGCGCCGAACTCCAGGGCCATCGCTCGCCCGATCCCTGTACCACCGCCTGTGATCCACACCACCTGACCTTCAAAAGACTTCGCCATCTCCAACCTTTTCGAGCTATTGGGATTGAGGGTACACTCCGCGGAGCACTGTCGGCTGCCACGTTTCTTTCCACTGCGCGCACATGGTCCCTGATCCGCGAAAGACCGTCAAAGAGGCTTCGATGCGATCCTGGGATTGGGTCCGCAGGAAGACCTTCAACCCCGTGCCCTTCTACAAGCGGTCCTGGGAGATCCTCCGCCAGGACCCGTGGGTCTTCGTGTGGAAGCTCATCGCCGACCTGATCAGCCGCATGGGCACCCTGGCAGTGGTGACTTTCGTGGTCTCCCTCGTGATCGTCGACCTCCAGCAGGCCCTCTCGCAGGGACAGGGGTTGTTCTCGTGGCTGGCCCGCATGGCGGAGATCAGCCGCTCGCCAGGGTTTCTCGCCGGCTTCGCCGGGGTGGTCGCCTTCACCACCCTCCTGGGGACGGCCATCCAGGCCTACGTGGTCAGCGGGATCTGGGGAATGATCGCACACGGGCTGCGGGGAGAGCCCGTCGAGCGGTGGCGCACCTTCGCCTCCCAGACCTGGGTGCATTTCCCCCACGTCCTGGGCCTCTTCCTGCTGAAGCTCGCCGTCCGCACCGTGACGATCCTCTTCGCCGTCGCCCTGGTCATCGCCTTTTTCCGGGCCTCTTCGACGGGCTCCTTCGGGTACCTCTCGGGCTTTCAGCAGACTCTGGTCCTGGCCGGATCGGCGGCCTTTCTCATCGGCTGGTTCGCCATGACCCGCCTGACCCTGGAGGCCGTGGGCGCCCCCCTGACCATCGACGAGATGCCCCTGGGAGAGGCCCTCTTGGACGGCGCCGCCTTCGTCGTCGAGAACTTCTGGGCCATGTATCGCCTCCTCCTCTTCTCGTTGGCCCTCCTCTTGATCCCCATGGCGGGCTACTGGTTCTTCATCATGGCCCAGAACATCCTCCTGATGTCTGGTCCCCTGGCCCTCCTGGCGCCCCTGGTCCGGCTCGTGGCCGATCTCTTCCTCTGGTTCTCCCTGAGCGTCCTCGGGGTCCTCTTCTACGGGGCGATCTTCGCCTTCTATCGCAAGGATGACGAAGCCGTGGCCGAAGATCGAAGGCGAGAGACCGCGGAGCTGGAAGCCGCAAATTTTCTATCCGAAGAGCCCCCCTCTCCCGCCCCCGGGACGGCCCCGACCGACCCTTCGAGCCCCTCCGATCTTCCCCGAGAGCCCGGGCTTCGCCTGCGGGCCTTCTTGCCCGCGGAGAGCCCCTTCCGTACTTCCATCTCGGACCTTCTCGGAGAGCCCCAGGATCAGGCCTCGGACGAGGAGGAATGAAAAAAATTTTCAACCTCTCGATTTGGCGGTATCCTCAACATTCAGAAGGATTTAAAAAAGCCCTTGGAAAGCAAATACAGTCCTTCTAGAATAATACAGGAAGAGTGAAACCATCTCGTCCGTTCACTCTTCACACGACGGGTAGTTGAATACCGGGTGCCTGTCGTAAGTCCAAACTGATGGACGCTTCGCGCCGAAGGAGTACGACATGCTTCCCGAGCACATCATCTACGACGAACTCAAACGTGAACGCGCCGGAGAATGGCAGCCCGAGGCCCTTCGCCTCCCCCTGCATGTTCCGCAGCGTCACGACACCGAAGAGAAAGAAGAGGCTGAAGACAGCTCTCGAGGAGTCCTGATCATCGACATGAACGAGGGCTACTCCATCGTCGAGCAGTGACAGGCTCCGTTCCCTCTCCTCTCCAAGCGGCCACCTGAATTCGGGTGGTCGCTTTGCTTTTGCCTTGCGACCCTCTTCCCTCCTCGCGTACAAATCGGATGACGGAAGCGATATTGGTGCCTGGAGGAGAGATGACCGAAAAGATCCAGTGGGAGTGGAAAGCGATCGCCGACGACCTCGTCTTGGACGTCGAGCCCACGTCGTCCCCCGACGGTCGTTCCGGCACCTGGGTTCGGCTCCACCAGCGGTTCTCAAAGAGCAGCTTTCTACGACTCCTCATGGAGGACGCCGACCAGAGCCCGACTCTCTACCTCGAGATCGCCCTGGGACCGCCGACCCGGGACCTCGCCGCCCTGGAGCGGCACTTCGTGACCTACCTGAAGACCACTGGTGGGCTCTCCTGGGAGGTCGAGAGCTCCGACACCCCCTGGTGCCTCTCGGCCACGGTCCCCTCCGGCGAAGACGGCCACCACGAGTTCCGACGCACCATCTCGGGCCTCTTGAAGCTCACCGACCGGTTCGACGACGTCGACAGCCCTGACACCTGGTTTGAGATCCTCGACACCGGATCGCAACGGCCGGACGAAGAACCCACGGACCAGTCGTCGAGCCCCGGGGTCTTCGAGACCATCGGTTCCAGCACCCCGGCCCCCACCAATGACGGGCGGGCGACGGTCTGCGCCGGCGCCGTCACCCGCACGGGGGACACCCTCCACCTGGCTCTCGGGTTCCCCGAGGTCCTCCACCCCGACCAGCTCCGATCCTTGACCGACGGTCTGCAGTCGTACCTCCACAACCGCTACGACGCCGGGGCGCTGGTCCTGGAAGATCCCGACGATCGTCCGGAGCTGCGCCTGGCCGAGCCCACTCGGACCCGTCTGGATCTCTCTCTGACCGCCGGAGACACCTCCGGCGGCATCGCTCGTCTCCAGGATCACATCGACGTCTTCATCCACCGCCTCAAAGAGTTCACCTCCGGCGGCGTCGACCTCTTCGCCTACCTGGGAGTCGGCGACGTGGTCCTCGAACCCTCCCCCCCTCGGCAGCCCCGCCGAGACCGAACGGAGCCCCGGGACACCCGGGACGCCGACGAGGTGGTCTTCGGCTTCGGGTCCTCCGAGCCTTCACAACCTCGGGCCGAGGGCACCCTCACCCCCAGAGACTACACCGATCCTCGGCTCCGCCGAGACGACGCCGAGACCCCTCTGGTCGACATCGTCCTCAGGCACCCGGGATATTCGGATCGACGAATCGGCCAAGTCTTGAGTATCCTCTTAGAAGTCGAGTACACCGTCGCTCTCGAGCTGGCCGAGCGGGCCCCCTGCGTGATCGCCTGGGGCCTAGGCCAGGAACGAGCGCGATCCTTTAAGAATGTCATCGAGTCGGCCGGCGGAAAGGTAGTCCTCGTCGAGCCCGGCGCATTCGGAGAGCGATGAACTGCCCCTTCTGCGGAACCGTTCACTCCGAGCCCACCTCCCGGTGCAGGCGGTGCGCCTCTCCGCTCCCGGAGTCCCTCTGCGAAGGCTGCGGGATCTCCCTGGAGTGGGGCCAGACCCATTGCTCTCTCTGCGCCCCCGAGCTGGAAGCCGAGGAGGAGCTGGACCAATGTCCGGCCTGCGGGGCTGAGAACCACGCCGAGGCCGACTACTGCGCCCAATGCGGCTCACCGATGGCGGTGATCACCCGCATCGTCAAACTCGGCGACCCCGACGAGCTCGACCCCTGGCGTGTCTATGGCGTCGAGACCACCATGGTGGGTCGCGACGACGAGCTCAAGAAGCTCACCGACACCCTGGACTACGTTGCCCAGCACTCTCAGGCTCACCTCGCCATGATCTCCGGCGGCGAAGGCCTGGGGAAGAGCCGCCTGGTCGCCGAGTTCGAGCGACAACTGGAGACGGCCTTCTCCCCCACGGTGATCCTCCGCGGGGTCTGCCGCGAAGAGGTCAGCGGCGCCTTCGCCGTGATCTCTCGAATGCTCCGAAAGCACTTCTACATCCCCGAGTCGGCCAGCCCCGACGTGGCCCGCCGGGGTCTCTCCCAGGCCGTCCAGAGCCTCGTCGGCGGTGACGCTCGCCATATCGTCCACCACCTCGGAGAGGTGATGGGGCTCGGCATGGACGACGACGAGATCACCAACCAGGTCTCGCCACGAGACCAGGAGACCGCCGCGTTCCGGGCCATCGAGACCGTGCTGCGAGCCGACGCCTCTCGCAACCCGATCCTCTTCATCCTCGACGACGTACACCTGGCGTCGGACACCACCCTCCGCCTCTTGATGCACCTCATCGAGAAGCTGCGGGACTCCCCGGTGTTCTTCGTCTTCACCTGGCTGACGGGCTCCCGCCGGGTGATCCCTCCCCGCACGGCCCACGTCGAGATCGAGCTGAAACCCTTAAGCGACTCCGAGGTCCGACGGCACATCACCGACACCCTCCGACTCGCCGAGTCGATCCCCGAGAGCCTCATCGAGAGCATCGTGGGCGCCGCCCTCGGAAACCCCCTGGCCGTCGAAGAGCTCCTCCGGATCCTCATCGCCGAGGCCGTCATCGACACCCGGCAAGAGCCCTGGAAGATCGACGCCTCTCGGGCCGACCAGATCGAGATCCCCACCACCGTGGAGGCCACCGTCGAGGCCCGCCTCAAAGGCCTCACCGCCGAAGAGCGCCAGGCCCTGGAGATGGCCGCCTGCGTGGGCCGAATCTTCTGGGCCGAGCTCTTGCGATGTCTCGACGGACTCCGCCGGCGCCCCGAGAGCGATGGCGAGAAGGCCTGGCTCGAGGTCGACGGCCGAAAAGACCCCATCGACAACGTCCTCGAGAGCCTGGAACGCAAGGATATGGTCCGGCGTCACCCCCACAGCCGGATCGGCACCCACGAAGAGTACGCCTTCAAGCACCGCCTCGAGCGCGAGACCCTCTACGACAACCTCTCCCCCCGGGTGCGCCAGCGATACCACCGGTTCATCGCCCAGTGGGTAGAGCGAGAGCTCACCTCTCTCTCCGACGGGGCCGCCGAGTTCGTGGCCCGCCACTTCGTCAAGGCACGGTGCCTTCGCCGGGCCGCGAAGTACTTCCTGGAAGCCGGCGATCAGGCACGAAAGCACCACGCCAACCGCAAGGCCATCGACCTCTACCTGGAAGCCCTGGGATGTCTCTCCGACGCCGACATGGACCTCAAGCTGAGGGCTTTCCACGACATCGGCTCCGTCTTCGAGCTCCTCGGTGAGCACGACCAGGCCATGACCTACTACCGGGATATGGCCCGGTACGCCTGGCTCCTCGGCGATCGCGGCAAAGGGGGCGCCGCCCTCAACAAGATCGGCCGATCCCTGCGGGGGCTCGGACACTACGACGAGGCCATCGACCGCCTGGAGCGAGCCCTGAAGCTCTTTCGCCGCATCGGCGATGAGCGAGGCGTCGCCAGCACCCTCGACGACATCGGTAAGATTCACTGGATCCGAGGTGACCAGTCTCGGGCCCTCGAGTACTACACGGCGGCCCTGGAGATGCGCCGCTCCCTGGACGACCGCCGCTCCATCGCCCTGAGCTTGAGCCACGTCGGCTCCCTCCACAGCCAGCGCGGCGACTTCCGCGAGGCCCTGGCGCTCTTGAAAGAAGCCCTGGAGATCCGCAAGTCCATCGGCGACACCCAGGGCGCCGCCAGCAGCTACAACGACCTGGCAGGTCTCTGCGTCGACCAGGGGCAGTACGAGAAGTCCCTCACCCTCTTCGACGAAGCCCTCCAGATGGCCCGGGATATCGGCTTCCGAGGCCTGGAGGCCGCCGCCCTCAACAATCGCGGCGAGGCGCTCCTGGCGCTCAAGCGCCGCGACGAGGCCCGGGACCATCTCCTTAAGGCCAAGGACATCGCCCAACAGATCGGTGAGCAACGAGTCCTCTTCGACGTCACTCGAAACCTCGCGCACATGGCCGTCAGCCAGGCCGACCGCACACTCGCCCTGGAGCGCATCGCCGACGCCCTGAACATCGCCCGCCGCCTGGGCTCCAAGACCCTCATCGCCCTGGCCGAGCTGACCCGGGCCGAGATCCACGCCGAGTACATCTTTGACCTCTCTCTTCGGGAATCGAGCCTGAAAGAGGCCGCCCGAGGCTTCGAGCGGGCCGTCGAGCTCTTCGAGGAGACCGGCAACCACGTCCATCGCGGCCAGGCCCTCCTCAGCCTGGGTAACTTCCTCGTGGAGGCCGGCGACGTGACCCGCGGCAAAGCGGTCCTGCAGAAAGCAGCCGCCCACTTCGAAGGCCTCGGCATGAAGCAGCGCCTCGCCGAGACCCAGGGCACCCTCAGCAGCCTCTGAGAGCCAGGAAGTTTTCAAGCAACCCGTACCCCATCGGCGTCAACACCGACTCCGGGTGAAACTGAACCCCCTCCAGGGGCCACTCCCGGTGCCGTAACCCCATCACGAACCCCTCCGCCCGGGCGGTCACCTCCAGGCACTCCGGCACCTCCGTGACGACCAGGCTATGATACCGGGCCGCCGCCAGAGGGTTCGGCAGCCCCTGAAACACCCCGGTCCCGTCGTGGGTGATCTCTGACGCCACCCCGTGGCGAGGCCTCCCGCCGGGCGCCACAGCGCCGTCGAAGGCCCGGGCGATCGCCTGATGCCCCAGACATACTCCCAGGATCGGCACTCTCCCGCCGAACCGCCGGATCACCTCCACGGAACACCCCGCCTGGTCGGGGTGATCCGGCCCCGGAGAGATCACCACCGCCGAAGGTATCAGGTCCTCCACCGCCGTAGAGTCCACCTGGTCACTTCGGACTACGCACACATCCGCGCCGAGCTCCACCAGACGATGGGCGAGGTTCAGCACGAAGGAGTCCCGGTTGTCCAGGATCACTACCTGCCCGGTCCCCCGAGGCGCCCACTGCGTCGCTCTCACGCCTCCTCCACGAGCCGCCGCAGCTCTCCCACGGGGGCCGCATCGAAGGTGACCTCGTCGACGGCCACCACGGCTGACACCAACCTGCCCGTAGACGTGATCGCCACGGCCTCCGCGGCCAAGAGCTCCGCCACGGTCATCACCGCTTCCTCAACCCGCAGGCCAAGGGCCGACGCCCGGTTCAAGACCACCCCCCGGACCACTCCGGGCAGGATCCCTCGGACCACCGGCGTCACCCATCGCCCCTGAATCCGGGCGAACACATTGGCCGCCGACGCCTCCCCCACCCGACCACAGGTGGTGCACATCACCGCCTCATCGAACCCCCGCTCCTCGGCGGTTCGACGGGCCATCACGCTCCGAAGCCAGCTCGTTGTCTTCAGCTCCGCCAGCCCATCTCCAGGGAAGTAGGTGCCCGCCACCACGGTCAATCGATAGGGCCTCTGCGGCGGCAGTGGTCGGCTCCGGGTGAACACGCCCCCCTCACCACCACCGAACACGCCCTCTCCCCCGCGAATCGCGGTCACCCGAAAGAGCCCGTCTCCGTCTATCTCGGGGCGCTCCATCGCCGCGCAGGCCCGACGCACGAGCTCCTCATCGAGCCCCAAGATCTGCGCGCTCCCACGAAACCGGTCGAGATGACGGTCCACAAAGAGCGGCCTCCCCGCGCACACCCGAAGGGTTTCAAAGAGCCCATCGCCGTACAGAAGCCCCCGATTCTCCGAGACTTTCTCCGAGATATCGCCGACCTGACCGTCCTTCACCTCTGCTGCCATGGCACCCCCAGAAGCTCCAGGAAAGGCCGGGCCTTCCACATCATCTCCCGATATTCTTGCGCTGGATCCGAATCGGCCACGACTGCCCCTCCACTGCCATACCGTAGCGTCGCCCTGTCCAGCACGGCGGTTCGGATCAGCACGTTGCTCCCCAAAGCGCCGTGGTCGGACCAATAGAACATCGAGCCCGTGTAGGGACCCCGGGCCGTGGACTCCTCTTCCCCGATCCACTCCATGACCCGCAGCTTCGGAGCTCCCGTGATGCTCCCCGCCGGAAAGGCGCTCAAGAAGGCGTCCATGGCGTCGTATCCCGGAGACAACCGGCCCTCCACGGTGGAGACCAGGTGATGCACCGACGCGTAGCTGTGGAGCTCACAGAGCTCGCTCACCCGCACCGACCCCGGCTCACACACGGCGGTGAGATCGTTGCGCATCAGATCGACGATCATCACGTTCTCGGCCCGATCCTTCTCGCTCCCCACGAGATCCTCAGCCCAGGCCCGATCCTCGTCGGGATCGCAACCACGAGGTCGAGTCCCCTTGATCGGTCGGGTGACTACGGCCCCATCAGCCCCCACCCTCAAGAACTCCTCTGGGCTCACAGAGGCCACAAACCTGCCCGGTCCATCGACGAGGCCACCGAACCCCCCGGGCGCCAACCGGCGAAGGCCCTCGTAGAGCGCTCGCCGGTCGCCTTTCCAGGTCGCCGAATACCGGGCTGTGTAATTCACCTCGAAGAACGCCCCCTCATAGATGGCCTCTACTCCCCGCGATACCGCCCGTTGCGTCACCTCCGCGTCGGGCACCACCACACCGCCGCCCTGCCCGGCCATCGACTCACCGGAGTCACTAGACGCGTGGGACTCATCAGCCCGGGCCAGGATCTCCGCGGCCTGGTCCCCGAACCCCTCTTCCCCGACGGCCAACCAACGACCGCGATAGTGGTCGTAAATCAGCGCCCGCGAATACCTTCCGACCCACAGATCAAGCCCCCCGGAGTCCCGCGGCTCTCCCGGCAAGTCCTCCAGAAACCATCCAAACTCGTATCCTGCGAAGCCCGCGAGCCCCCCCACGAAGGGCACCGCCTCGGCCTCTCCCGAGATCCTCGCCACCCGGTGATGTTCCTTGAGCCACCGGACCGGGTCTGCCACCACTCGCCCCGACGGACCCTCCTGGTACCGACCAGCTCGGCCCTGCAGCCACACCTCGGGTTCCCAGACCAGGATGGAGTACTCCCGCTTCCCCGGCCGGGGCGCCTGGGTCTCAAAGAGCACCGTCCCCTCGGCCAGGATCGACGAGGCCGCCGTCCATGGGGTGGCGGCGGCCTCCAGGGTCTCGACGACGATCTTCATCAGGGGCTGGTGTGCCGCATGATCACCTCGACGCGATCGTTATTGTCGGCGTTGTCGGGATACCGAATCTGATCCTGCCCCATCCCGGCGGTCTCGATCCGCGAAGGGCTCACACCGGCCTCCACCAGGAGGTCTCGCACGGAGTGAGCACGAAGCTGCGACGTCGTCAGGTTCGCCGTCGCCCCTCCCCGCCGCTGGGTGAATCCGTGGATCTGGATCGAGAACTCCTCGTACTCCTCAGCGAGATCCTTCAACACCCGGAGCTGGGTCTCCGTGTTTCGCCGGAAGTCGGCCTCTCCCGGAACAAAAAGCCGAGCCAGGATGATCCGAACCCCGTTGGGCTCCTCTTCCGAGAACGGAGCCCCGAAGTTGTTCCGAGCCTGTTGGCGAAGCGTGGCGATTCGATTCTCCGGGCGCATCCGCTCCACCGTCTCTTCATGCACCGGGGTCGCCGTGTCCAACGCCTCTTGGAAGAGCTGCACCGCGAAGGCCACCTGGCGTCGGACCGACTCTGCCGCGCCCGGCTCGGAATCCAAGAGATTGCGGGCAGCCTGGAGCTGGTCCGTAGCTCGCTGAAAGACACTTCGAGACTCCGGGTACTCATCGGCCTTCACGTCAAACCCCGCGTCCCGGAGACGAACGGCTTCTCGGATCCCCTCGTTGATCTCTCGCAACACCTCGCTGCTGACATCACCGCTGGCGCCCTGTCGAGCCTCGAACCGCTCCTGAAGAGCTGCGGCTTCCTGCCGCCGACGAGCCTCATCGCGCTCTCGGACCGCCGCCCGGATCGCCTCGTCGAGCTCCCGGACCTCCCGGGCCAGCTCGTTCCGGGCCTGATTGACCTCCCGCAGCTCCGGGTTCAGGGCTTCGATCTTCGCGTTCGCGGCCTGCAATGTCTCGGCCTCTTCAAACTGTTGGGCCACTGCCAGCGCCGTTCGATACCGGATCAGCCCCAGCACGGCGTATTCCTGTGACCGCTCGTCCCGCCGATCCTGCCGGGCCTCCTCGGCAGCCCGCCGGTACTGGCGAGCCTCCTGGTGGAACCGCACGGCGTTGGGGACCTCCCGGATTCGTTGGGCTTCCTCGCTCTGCAATTTACCCTCCAACTCCAGAAGATCCGGGGACTTTTCCGCCGGGGCGCACCCGATCAGGGCAACCCCGGTGAGCGCTATCGCTACCACCATGGCCATCGCAAATCGGCTCATCAGTTCTCTCCTCGTACTCGGCGAAGCTCGGCCTCACGACGGGCCTTGCGCTCCTCCAACTCCTCGATCTCTGAGGAGAGGGTTTCGATCTCCTGGGTCATCGTCTCGTAGCGCTCATCTTGCACGGCCGCCCCCGCTCGTAGATTCCCCACCTGCACCAGGGCCCGGATCAGATCCAGGCTGTGGTCCACCCGGCGGACCCGATACTCCACCATTCGGTCGTCCCGTCGTTCCTGCGCTTGCCGCGCTTCGGCCAGCCACGTGCGGGCCAGCTCAATCTCTTCGGCCGCGATCCCGCTCTGGTCTGACTCTTCCAGCTCCGCCAGGGTCGCCTCAAAGGACTCCAGCTGATCCCCCGTGGGTTGGGCAACCGCGACGGCCGCCATCAGCAGCACTGCCACGAGGAGCACCGCAACCCACCCCCGCTTCACTATCACTGACAACATGGCTCTTCCTGCGATGGTAACTCTCGCCGATTACTTCTCTTCTTTATACCGGTTGGACAACAAGAAGGCTACCGCCTCCCGAGCGCTGTCATCGCAGTAACCATAGCGCTCTTTCAGGTTCGTCAGCGTGGTCTCCACGGACCGCTTCTCCGACACCGTCAGGTTCCCCTCGTCCCCTTCGAAATAGGTCAAGAGGTTCTCCTCGATCCGCTGCACCTGCTTCTGGCGATCCGCGAAGAACGCTTCCTGGAGGGCTTCGAAGATGGTGGGAAAGATCCGCAGGTAGTTCACGCTCTCCCCGGGATGATCGATCGAATAGGCGGCCACCGACGAGATCAAGCTCCGGCGGAACTCCTCCGGCTCTTCTTCGATGTTGATCGTCTCCTCGATCTCGGCCATCAGGTCTTCGTCGGGATCCTCGTATTTCCCGGTGATCCGATTGTACACCTTCTCGTTCTTCAGCGACTGGCTGACGTGGTCCATGTACCGCGCGAAGAGCTCTTCGTACTGCTTCTCCTCCACCAACCCCATAGCGCTTCGAATCTCCACGTCGATGATGTCCAGATACCGCTCTCGAACCACGTCGATGAAGTCACCGTGCCGCTGGTAGGCCCCGTCGGGCTCCATCTGCAAAAACGGGAACACGCTGGGATCCTTGACCAACTCGTCGAGCTCGTCGAACACCGCCAGCGGCGAGAGGGTCGGGTAGGCGTCGTTCTGGCTGGCGTTCAACAGGATCATCTTCATCTCTCGGGGGCTCGCCCCGTAACGCCCCTCGTACTGGGCCGAGCCGGCACCCTCTTCCATCAACTCCGGGATAATCGACTTCAACTCCCGGGCCCGCTCGGGCCCGATATTCGACGGCACCTTCCCCCGGGCGTAGAGGTCGGCCTTCTGCAGCGGCGAAAGCTGGGCCACCACCTCCCGGATCGACGCCTCGTACTCGTTGGCACGAGGCCGCTTCAGCCGGGTCAGGACGGACCACAGCGCCGCCACGAAGCTCGTATGAGGAGCGACTCGTTTCACGGAGTTCAAGCTCTTCACCTGCTCCTCGTAGATCAGCTCCTCCACGGTGTAATCCAAGAGGTAGGGCACCCGGACCAGCTCCACCCTCCCCTTGAATGAGGCGTAGTCGGCGGTCTGCTTGTAGGCGTCCAGATAGTCCTCGTTGGCCGTGGCGATCAGCACCTGGTCGAGGTGTAAGATCCGGGTATCCAGGGAGACCCGAGCCTTCTCGCTGGAGGCCAGGAGGTACTTATTGAAGTCCGGGTGCCTCTTGAAGAGGTCGTCGTACTCCAGGATCCCCCGGTTGGCGTCCACCAGATCCCCGAAGGGCTCGAAGATCGTCTGGTTCTGCAGGCTCGCCGGCAGCGCCGACAGGCTCCGGTCCACCGTCAACTGCCGCAGGCCGGCGTCCACCCGCATCTGGGGCTCCACGGTCACCGCCCCGGTCCGATATCGCCGGCTGATGAAGAACCGCTCCACCTGCACGTGGCGCACGACCTTCTGGAAGTCCCCGCGATACGCCGTCAACAACGCGTCAAAGATCTGCCGATTCGTGTGGCTCAGATCTCCCCGCAGGATGTACTCGCTGAGCATAAATAACCGCCGACCGTCGCTCTCCTCCTCGTCGCCGACCTCCTCCGTCGGCGCCCGGGCCGCCTCGATATGGTCCCGCAACAGCCGCTCCCGCTGCGGTAGAGGCACCAGCAACAGGGGGTGGTCTTTCAAATCCCCCGAGATCTTCGCGTCGATGTCCTCTTCGTCCAAAAACGCGAAGGTCTCCAGCTCATCCTTGCTCGACTCCGCCCGGTATCCTCCGAACCCGATGGAACCCCCTTGGGCCTTCCGCTCGTTGGGAAAGATCCAGTTGAACCGGTACAGAGCGCCTTCATCGGTCCGGGAGTACGCCTCCAGAGCCCGCATCATCAGCTCCACCAGGGTGCTCTTGGCGCTGCCGTTGGGTCCGTGCAAGAGGATCAGCTTATTGACCCTCCCCTCCCGAACGAAGTTATCCAGCAGGCGAAACACCTTCTCCTGAGCCAGATTCTGGCCCACCAGGCGAGCCCGTCCGTCATCGAAGGGGGCATCAAAGAGGCCAAAGTGAGCGACATCGCCCCACACCAGGGGCTTGGTGTCCCGGCGGAAGTACAAGAAGCAGTCCCGGACGTACTGCACACTGCTGCGGGCGTGTCGCTCCGGGTGGTCCGCGAAGGACTTAAGGAAGTCTCCGTAGCTCATGATCCGGCTGTTGCCGGCGAAGTCCTGCCGGACCTCGGATGCGACTTCCGCGAGAAGTTGTTGGCTGTCGGTCATGAAGAGCCTCCTTCGACCCTGAGGTCACTCGGCGTGGACCGAGAATTGTAGCTTCTGATCCCGAAGTATCTCACACCGATCGTCGTTGCAGACACTGAAGTTGGCTCGCGCCGTCACTTCTCGGGTCCCCGCCTCCGCCACGGTCACGTCCATGGGAATTCGGGCCACCTCATCGGTGAGTTCCATGGCCGACGCGTCCAGCACCCCCGCCGGCAGTTCAAGCCCTTCCTCTTCCTCGAACTCGATGGTCCACGGAAACTCCAGGTTGATCTTCAGGTCCGGCCCCGGCAACAGTTGGAGCTCTAGCTGGGCTGGCTCGGCAGCAGCTACCTCTGCTCCCTCAACGCGCATCGTGTAGTGCTCGCTGCTCCCTACCGGCGCCGCCGGTGCCCCTTCGGAAGCCTCGGCCGACACAGAGATCGCCTCTTCGTCCAGCACCTCTCTCTCACACCCCGTGATCCATACTGCCATCCCGGCTATCACAAGCCCCACCGTCAGTACGTGTCGTCGCGCCATACCTATCATTCCCGTCGCAAAAGAACCGCTGGTTCGCCCATGTTCGTGCACTAACATGGTGTAAGATAGATCGTTTGGCAAACTGACTTTGTTCCCCCGTGGCGCCCCCGCTACCCCCGCCCACAGAGCGCAAGGAGGATTGCCGACAAGATCCAGCCCTGCTAAGCTGTCACGAGTCTGGTCCATCTTGAACCACCGCGTGTACATGAATGATCGACTGCGTCATCTCCTACTCTTATCCGGGTTCCTGGCTCTCCTAACGGTCTTCGGGACCGGGTGTCCCTCGGGGCCTACGGATCTCACCGTTCAGGTCTGCGGGGACTTCTCAGTCCCGGGAGATATCCAGGGACTCCGCGTGGAGATCCATGATGCCGATCGGCAGCGCCTTCACAGCACTTACCGAGACCTCTTGGAATGCCCCGCCGATCGAATTCACCCCCTCCCGCAGTCTGTCACGTTTTTGAACGTCCACTCCGACGCGGCCCTGGTCCTGGTCTCCGTCCTGGAGGACGATGTGGTGGTCGCCCGAACGGAACGGCGGATCGATGAGCTGGGACAGATGACCATCTCCCTTCCCCAATCCTGTCGAGGTGTCCAGTGCACCCTTGGACAGGCTTGTGTCGACGGCGAATGTCGGTGGACCCCCACGGGATCCGACTCGTCGTGCCTGCCCGCGCCGGCGCAGGACGCTGGGTTTACCGACACCACCGCTCCCGAGCCCGATGTGGCCGACAGCCCCGACGCCGGCGAACCCGTTGACCTTCCCCGTTACTGCCCCGTGGACGAATCATGACCACCGGCTCCTTCTTCCGCCGCGCTCTTCCTCTGGCGGCCCTCTGCCTGCTGACGACCTGTACGGTGTCCTGCTCCGACACCAATCTCTACAGCCCCAGCCATGAGCTGCGCCAGCCGGATCGTGTCGGCCTCACCGGGCGGGTCTGCACCGAAGACCCTGTGGAAGCCGAGTTTCCCCTCCGCATCATTTTGCTCGTCGACGAAGCCAACGGCCCGCTCTACGGGACCTACGACACCAGCGGCGAGCGATTCCAGGTCCTCAGGGACTTCATCTCCGCCGCCACCACTCCCCGTCAGAACGAGATCGCCGTCATCGGCTACGCCGGCCAGCCTCGGCTCCTGACCTCCACGGATCAGCCCTTCGGGAGAAACCCCGGAGATCTTAACAACGCCATCACGCAGCTCCAGAACCCCGTGGGATGCTTCGCCGAGAACCAGTGTCGAAACCTCCGTGACGCCATGAGCCTGGCCCGCTCCATCATTGAAGATGACCTCTTCGCGACCCCTCGGGGACTACGGGCCCTGACTCAGTATACGGTGATCAATCTTCATTCCGGCCCCCCCTCGCCACTGGCCGACGGCGCCGATTGCTGCGCCGACGGCGATGTGCAGTGCCGCGACGAGCAATCGGGTCCCTCCTTCGAGTGTGAGGCTCAGCTCGCCGGCGACGCCGTCGCCGGCATCCGCGAGGCCATCGCCGGCCTCGGAGGGGCCGGTCTCCGGTACCACACCATCCACTGGGCGGCCGAAGAGGTGATCGACGGCGACACCGTCGACGACGACGTGCAGACCGTGCTGGAGTCCATGGCCTTCACCGGCCGTGGGAGCTATCAGCGGTTCAACCAGGTCTTCGGTTTCAACTTCCCCGCCGTCAACCTCACCGGCGACCGAGTCCCCTACCACGCCCGAATCCTCATCGCCTCCAACATGAACGTCCTGCCCGGCCCGGACGGACCCCGGGTCGACTCTGATCGGGACGGACTCGCTGACGAAGAAGAGGAGTTCCTCGGCACCTCCCCGACCAACCGAGACTCCACAGGGGACGGCATCTCCGACCTCGTCAAGGTCATGGCCGGCCTCAACCCCGCCCTCCCTGAACCGGAGCCCTTTCCCGGCTGTGAGGCATTGCCCACCCCCGACTATGACTCCACCTCCGACGGGTTGACAGACTGCGACAATCGGGTCTTGGGCCTCGACCCAACACTGGTGGACAGCTCCGGCGATGGGATCCCCGATGTGTTGGAGGTCTACTTCGGCACCAACTTCCTCGCCCGAGACTCCCACCTCGATTACGATGGCGACGGAGTCCCCAATGGCGAGGAGATCCGCCAACACACAGATCCCACGAGCAACGACTCCGCTCACCACCTGACCTACTCTTATCGGTACGACATCACCGACGAGGGGTTTATCCGTGACCTCCGAGCCCAACGCTTCCGGCGTCTCACAGGCGTGGAGATCTCCCACATCAGCGCTGGCACCACCGCCGGCGTAGGGACCGTCTTCTTCGACGCGGACGGCGAGACCCTCCGATGGGTCGACGCCAGCGACGACAACACCGGCCCGGCTGTCTCCATTCATGGGGAACAGCCCTTGCTTCTCCCCTCCGGCTCCTGGGCCCCCGAACAAGGCGAAGACGGGCGGTTCGTCGAAGTGACCGTGCGGATCCCTGACCTCCCCACGGAGACCTTGAACGAGGCCACTCGGATCGTGTTCCGGGACCGCCAGTGCCTCTCCTTCACGGTCCGAAACATCAAGCTCATGGAGACCCTGGAACTCGACGATGGGACCCCCGCGGGAACCAACCAACTCCTCCTCTTCTTCGGCCAGGCTCCCGATGGGCGAATGGACGTCCCCGGTCCATTCCGCCTGGCCTCGATCCCCGTTCGGTATCAGCCTCCGGACCAACGCCAGCCCGCCGACGCCTTGATCCCCGTTGCCAACGAGCAGTTCGTTCGTCCTCGACTCTTGAACGCCCCCTGGGAGCTCGTCGACTGATGCGAGAGTCTTCCATCACAGAAAACAACTCTTCGCCTGACCCGTGGTTGGTGGTACCCTGCACTCGAGCACCTTCACCCCAATCTGGCCCTGCCTGATACGAAAGAGCACATCATGGCCCTTCTTACGCCTTTCTTTTCTACCCTCGTCCTCGCCTCTTCCGATGGTGGAGTCGTGTCCGTTCTCCAAGAGTACCTCGATGCCGGCGGTTGGATGATGTACGTCATCCTGGCGGTCTCCGCCATCGGGGTGATGCTCTTCTTGACCCGATTCTACGACCTCTATGTCGCTTACAAGCTCAACGCCCGAGCGTTCATCAACAAGATCGTCGACTTCATCGAGCACCGACGATTCCGAGAGGCCTTGGACGCCTGCGAAATCGCAACTCGCCACCCCCTGGTGTTCGTGATGAAGGCCGGTCTCTTGCGGGCCAACCAGCGTCCTCAAGACATCGAGCGGGCCATGGACAAGGAGATGTTCGCGTCCCTCCCCGCTCTTCAGAAACGCGTCGATTTGATGGCGGTCCTTGCTAACGTGGCTACCCTCCTCGGTCTGCTGGGAACCATCTTCGGCCTGATCGCGGCCTTCTCCTCCGTCGCCGCTGCTACCGCTGTGGAGCGACAGGAAGCCCTGGCCGCCGGGATCTCCCAGGCCATGTACACCACGGCCTTCGGGATCTCCGTGGCCGTGCCTCTCTTGATCTTCCACCACATCCTCTCGAAGCGAGTGGAGAAGATCATCGTCGAGTCCGAGGGAGGATCCACTGCCCTGATCGTCGCTATCACCGGAGTCGCCCATGAGCAGCAGGCCCAGGGCGAGGACGGGCGGGTAGAGAACATCTAATCGAGCTACGAGATTGTCGTGCGGAACCGAAGACGCCGATTCACAACCAAGAGTGAACCCGACGACCTGAACGTCATCCCCGTGATGAACCTCTTCATGGTGTTGATCCCTTTTCTTCTGCTTG
>SKON01000002.1 GCA_007120035.1 Myxococcales bacterium | reverse complement strand
GGGGTCGGGATCCTGGTTGGGGTCGGGATCCTGGTTGGGGTCGGGATCCTGGTTGGGGTCGGGATCCTGGTTGGGGTCGGGATCCTGGTTGGGGTCGGGATCCTGGTTGGGGTCGGGATCCTGGTTGGTATTCGTGGAGTTCTCGATCGGGATTGGCTGCTCTTCTTCCGTTTCGCCACAACCGGCGAGGAGTAGGAGAATGACGGAGAGCAATGAGAGTACTTGCAAGCGACGACTCATGACAGGCCCTTGTGTCAGATAGAAACTGCGGCCATTAGACGAACGAAAGGAGGGGAGATTCAGACGAGGAATCTCCTCTTCTTGAAGGCATCGACCCGGATCACGGCGCCTGCCGGCCCGGGGATACTCGAATGAACATGCGTTGTATCAGGAACTCGTGAATCGACCACCAGTATTGTGGGTGGCAAGGTCCTTTGCGCCGCCCCTTGGGTTGCACTAGGATTGCCTCCGCTTGTTCATCGAATCCGTGGGCCCCATGGGCCAGCGATGGAGTTCTTTGTAGGAGACTTGGATCATGAAGGCAACGAAAGGGCGAATCAGTCAGTGGATCGTCGGCGCCGGAGCTCTGGCCCTGGCAGGCACCATGTCGATGGGGTGCAACGGGGACGATGATCCCCTCACGTGCGAGACCCACGAGGAGTGTGGCGAGGGGCAATTCTGCGACCAGGAAGGGTTCTGTGTGGAAGGGGAGCCACCGGAGAATCAGAACCAGAACCAGAACCAGATCCCCGACATCGAGGACGAAGACTACCTGGTGTCGATCTTGGGTAGGACTTCCACGCCTCCGGTGGATGCGGTTTTCCGGGTTGTGGGTAGTCGTGATGAGTCGTCGTCCACGATCGATCCCGGCGTCGATTGTGCGGTCGCCTCGGTGTGCGGAATCACGGCAGACATGAGCACGTTCGTGGTCGCCGAGGATGCCGGGGGCGGGAGCCTGCAGGTCTCTCGGGCCCCCTTCGATCCGTCGACGATGACCGTGGGAGACTTCGATTCCTGGCTCACAGGCGTAAGCAACGTTCGCCTGCGGCACAACGGCGTGCTCTTCAACCGCGTGGAAGATGACCTCAACGTGGGGTATTACGGCGACGCGATCACCGGAGAGGAGCATCGAGTCGCCGACCTTCACCAGGTGGGTACGGACCCGGGTCGACGGTGGGACGCCGATCCCGTCGCCGATCGGGCTGTGGTCTATATCCCGACGCTGAACAGCCTGGACTTCCGAATCGGCACGGTCTTCGGGGGTGTCGCAGGGAGCGACTATGTCACCACCTTTGGTCGGGAGAATCGACCCGGGGACGCCGGGAGTAACTACGATGGTGAGCACCCTGCAGGGTTCTCGGAGGACGGTCGCTATGTGGCGATCCGAATCCGGACCAGCCCCAACGCCAGGAACAACTGCGCCAGTGATGCTGACTGCACTGGCACCAGCGAGATCTGTGGCAACGAAAACCGGTGCGTGGCTCTCCACACCGCGGTGTACGTCTTCGACATGGACTTCGCCCACACCATCGGAGACTCCTGCAGCTCCCACGATGACTGCGGCCCTGTGCATCGATGCGACTCGGCCTGGGAGGACTTCCAGGACGGGACCTGCCGAGCCCAGCGAACGATCGTGGGAGTACCGAACAGGCCCAGCCAGGGCAGCCCCTCTCGAGAAGGCTGCCTGGCTTCCCGGGAAGATGGCTCCTACGGGTTCACCGACGCCGTCGGTCCGCTCACCTTCGGGCCCGACGGACGGCTCTACCTGGTCGCCCAGCGGAATTGCGTCTATGATACGGCTACCGGGGACGACACAGAGGCGAATATCCCGGCGAGCGTGATCATCGCCATCGATCCGACCACGGGGGAGTACGAAGAGATCTTCGGCAACACTGCCCGAGAGAATTTCGAGGAGATTCGGTGCTTCGACGTCGATGAGCAGCGCGTGGACATCACCGATTGCATGATCAATATCGATTCAGCGCGGCTGTCCCCGGACGGGAATGACATCGTGTTCCTGGGCAGCCACCCCTCCGCCGGCACGGCCTCACTGGCGAGCGATCGGTTCGACGTGTGGCGGGTCCGACGGGACGGGGAAGACCACGACTGGATCGGTCGGATGTCGAACATGTACCCGGTCCGACACTTCCAGGTTCACCGAGATCTTCGGTAGCGTCCCAGCAAAGAGCAGAAAAAGCCCCCGACGACAGCTGGTCGCCGGGGGCTTCTTCATTTTCGGAGAGCCGTGGTGCGGCCGGGCTTACTCCTCTTCGTCTCCGTCGACGATGAAGTCGTTGGCCGCCGGGAACTGCCGTACCGTCTCCCGGGCGATCTCCCAGGCTTTCTGAACAATCCAAGACATGGACCGATCCTGACGAAGGGACTCGGCCCGAATCTCTTCCAGGTACTCTTCGGGGAAATAGAGGCTCTGCTTTCGCTTATCACTGGCCATTAGACTACCCTGATGCTGGGAATACCGTTGGTGTGGTGAAGTGCAAGACACTGTACACAATGAAACCACCTTAGCGAGAATTCCCGAGCCTGTCGACAGGGGAGTGGGGTGTGGTAGATCGGAGGCAGGAATCGGGGCAGATGCCCATTGTTGGTGGCAAGGAGGCGACGTGAAGGACACAGGACCCCTGTTTTTTTCGGAGATCGACAGTCTCCATTCCGCGGCGGTGGCCAGCTTTCTGCATCAGGGAGGTCATCGGATCAGCGGTCTGGCAGGTCGGGGTTCTACCCAGACGGCAGCCCGGTTGGAAGGTATGGGGATCGAAGTGCACCGAGAGTGGAGCCCGGAGTGCCTGGGCGACGCGGCCGCGGTGGTCGCCGCCGGGGCCGGGCGCAGCGATGTGGTCAGTTTCGCCCGAAGCCAGGCGATCCCCGTGGTCAGCCACTCCAGCGTGGTCGCGCGGATCGCCAGGGAGTACCGGACTATCGGGGTGACAGGAACCCACGGAAAGGGGACCGTCGCGGCCATGATCGCCTGGATCTTGGAGCGGGCCGGGTGGGAGCCGGGGTTTTTGATCGGCGGGTTCGTCAAGAACTTCCAGGCCGACGCCCGCAGAGGGAGTGGAGAGTGGCTGGTGGTGGAGATCGATGAGAGCTGCCCGGAGTTCCACGAGATCCGATGCAGTCGGGGGATCTGCAACTTCTTGGAGATGGATCACCCCGAGTCCTACCGGGAGTTGACGAGCCTTTTGTCCCGGATGAAAGCGTTCTTCGAGGGGCAGGCCGGCCTGTCGGAGGCCTTCATCAACCTGGACTGCGTGGGGAACCGTCGGCTCGTGGAGAGCCTTGAGATGCGCCCTACGGGGTATTCCCTGGACCACGCCACGGAGTATCGAGGGATGATCACCTCGTCGGTGCCCGGGGAGGGCGTGGGCTTTGAGGTCTATCATCGCGACGAACACCTGGGGGAGGTGAAGCTCAAGATTCCGGGAGCCTACAACGGCGTCAACGCCCTGGGTGCGTTCAGCGCCGCCTTTCGGTTGGGGGTAGACCCGAGAGTGATCGTGGAGGCCCTCTCTTCCTTCGAGGGGCTTCGGGATCGGTTCACCCTTTCCACGGGGGGCCAGGTCACGGTGGTGCGCGATATGGTCTCGCACCCCACGGGGATCGGAGCGGTCTTGAGGTCTCTTCCTGAGGCCAGTGGTCGACGGGTGGCGGTCCTGGCCGACGCCGACAGCCCACTGGTGGAGCTTCTGGGAGAGGAGTTTGTCGCTGCCTTTCAGGGGTGTGATGAGGTGGTGCTGCTTCGGGGCGGCGCCGGTGAAGGCGGCGTTCATCGGGCCGAGCTCTTGGCGGGGAAGTTGAACACCGACGATGTCCGGGGCACCGTTCTGAGTCCCAAGCAAGCTCAGGCGTACCTGGTGGAGATCCTGAAGGCCGGGGATCAGGTGTTGTTCTTCGGGGATGAGGAGTTCTTGGCCCAGGCCGACCACGTGCAGGCAGCCCTGGCGCAGCGTCAGGCGAAGGCGCCCGTGGTGCCCCAGCCGCCGATGAAGGGCCCCCTGACCGACGGGGATCAATGATGGGCGGAGTGTTGGGCGACTGGTTGGCGGCTTCCCGGTACGCCGTATGGGGAGCGGGCAAGAGCGGACGAGCGGCGGCGAACCTCCTGGCCCGGCGGGGCAAAGAGGTGGTCTTAAGCGACCGGGCCTCGCGGGACGACCTGGGCGGACTCACCGACCTGGAGAGGGCCGTCGAGTTTCACGGTGGTGGAAACGTCTTCGCCGACGCCGAAGTGGTGATCCTCTCGCCAGGGCTTCCGCCGACGCTGTCCCTCTTCGACGAGGCCCGAGAGCGGAGCATCCCGGTGGTCAGCGAAGTGGAGCTGGCCTTCGCCATCACCGAGAGCCCGTGGATCGGGATCACCGGGACCGACGGCAAGACCACGACCACGAGCCTCACAGGAGCCATCCTGGAGGCAGCGAAGATCCCCTGCGTGGTCGCAGGAAACATCGGGGTCGCCCTCTGCGATGTCGTCGAAGAGCTCTCACCGGATACAGTGGTGGTCGCCGAGCTCAGCGCCAACCAACTGTGGAGCTGCCACCGCCTGAAGACCGTGGCGGCGGGGATCACCAACCTGGCGCCGGACCACTTGAAGTACTTCGGTGGGTTTGAGCCCTATGAGGCGGCCAAGCGCCGGCTCTTCACGATGCAAGGCGCCGATGGCCTGGCCGTGATCCCCGCGGTCGCACGGGAGCTGCTCCCCGACGAGTGGCCGGGGTCACAGGAACACGTGATCTACTACGGGGCCGAAGGCGACGACGTCGGCGGTCTGGAGCGGGTCGTGCGCTTCGACGAAGAGGGACGGGGGCAGGTGCTGGAAGGGGGGCGTTGGACCACGTTCTTCGAGGCCCACCGGACCTTCCCGCTCCTGGGGTCCCACAACCGGCGAAACGCAGCGATGGCGGCGGCGCTGGCGCACGCTGTGGGGGCCAGCTGGGAGGACGCCGCCCGGGGAATCAGCGAGTTCGCGCCCCTGGAACATCGGATGGAGCCTGTGGGGGAGGTCGACGGCGTGCGGTTCGTCAACGACTCCAAGGCCACCAATCCCCACGCCTCCATGGCGGGGCTGAAGGGCGTCGATGCGCCGGTGGTGGTGATCGCCGGTGGCCTGGACAAGGGGCTCGATCTCACCGATTGGGTGGAGCTCGTCGCTGTCCGGGCGGAGACGGTGGTGGTGATCGGCGAGATCGCCGACAAACTCCAACGCCTCTTTGGCGAGAGAGGGATCCCCGTGGTTTCTGGGTCCACCCTGGAAGAAGCTGTGGCGCTGGCCTTTGAGCGGGCGCCCGAGGGCGCCTCAGTGGTGCTCAGCCCGGCCTGCTCCAGCTACGACATGTTTTCCAGTTATGTCGAGAGGGGAGAGGTGTTTCGCCGGGCTGTGAAGGACCTTCAGTCCACCTCGAGGATCACCAAGACCTGATCCTCTTCGACGGCTTCGCCTTCCTCCACGAGGATCTCGGCGACCGTGCCGTCGTCGGTGGCGACCACGGGCATCTCCATCTTCATGGACTCCAGGATGATCAGGTCGTCGTCCTCGTCGACCTCTTCCCCGACCTCCACTTCGATCTTCCACACCGTGCCGGTGATATGAGCTCGGACTTCCTCTCGGGCCATGGCGTTCTCTCCCATACAGGGTTGTAATCATCACCAAATTCAGACGGAGTGGTGATCGCATAGGCCGCCGCAAAACGCCAGCCTCACTTCAATGTGGGGGTGTGATCGGTTTCCGTCGGTGGGTTGTCTCCATTCCGCAGCGGGCCTTGGCCCGCTGCGGTCACCCTTACTTGAACTTTGGCTCCAGCCATCCCGTGTGGACGTGCCCGGAGAGGAACTCCGGGTCGGCGAGTACCTGCAGGTGCATCTGGCGATTCGTGGTGAGGCCGCCGATCACGAAGCGCTCCAGGGCGCCGGTCATTCTCTCGATCGCCGTGGTCCGGTCGGGTCCATGGGAGATCAGCTTGGCGATCAGGGGGTCGTAGAAGGGGGTGACGTCGAAGTTCGCCCGCACGCCGGAGTCCAGGCGGATGCCCTCGGCCTGCGGGGAATCCCACTCCGTGATCGTCCCCGGGGCGGGCATGAACCGTTTCTCGGGGTTCTCCGCGTAGATCCGGCACTGGATGGAGTGGCCGTCGATGGAGAGGTCGTCCTGGGTGATGGTGAGCTCTTCGCCGGCGGCGATGCGGATCTGCCACTCCACGAGATCGAGGCCGGTGATCATCTCCGTGACAGGATGTTCCACCTGGAGGCGAGTGTTCATCTCGATGAAGTAGAAGTTGCCGTCGGCGTCGACGATGAACTCCACGGTGCCGGCGTTGGTGTACTCGCTGGCGACCACGAGGTCGACGGCGGCCTTGGTCATGGCGGCCCGCAGACCGTCGTGGAGGTCCATAGCCGGGGAGGGAGCCTCCTCGATCACCTTCTGGTGGCGGCGCTGGACGCTGCACTCCCGCTCGAAGACGTGAAGGGCGTTGCCGTGAGAGTCGGCGAGCACCTGGATCTCGATGTGGCGGGGGTCGATGATGAACTTCTCGAGGTAGAAGGTGGGATCGCCGAAGGCCGACTCGGCCCGTCGCACAGAGGTCTTGATGGCCTTCTGGAGCTTCTTCTCGTTCTTGGCCAGGTTCATCCCGATCCCGCCGCCGCCGGCGGATGCCTTCACCAGGACGGGATAGCCCAGCTCTTCGGCGATCGTCAGGGCTTCTTCTTCGCCGTCGACAGGCCCATCGGAGCCGGGCACCACGGGGACCCCGGCGGAGGCGGCGAACTCCCGAGCGCGGGCCTTATCGCCCATCAACTCGATCACCTCTGGACGGGGACCGATGAAGGTCAGCCCCGCTTCCTGAACGCGGCGGACGAAGGCGGCGTTCTCGCTGAGGAGCCCGTAGCCGGGGTGGATCGCCTGGGCTCCCTCGGCGGCGGCGGCCTGCAGGATCGCGTCCTGGTCGAGGTAGCTCTTGGTGACGTGGGACTCCCCGATATGAACTGCGACATCGGCGGCCTGGACGTGGGGGGCCTCGGCGTCGGCGTCGCTGTAGACGGCCACGGTGCGAATCCCAAGGTGCTTGCAGGTGCGAATCACGCGGGCTGCGATCTCGCCGCGGTTGGCGATCAAGATGGTGTCGAACATGTGGATCCTCGCTTCAGGAGAACGGGCAACTTGAGGTGAGTGATTACTTATAAGAAAGGCGGGCAGGTGGTCAAAGGAAGTTCAACTCCCGCGCACATGCCTGGGCTGCCAGGGCGCCTTGACCGACGGCGGTGGCGACGGATCGCAGCGGCCGCGAGGTGATGTCCCCGACGGCGAAGACCTGACGGTGCGAGGTCCGACCGTCGTCGTCGACGAGGAGGAACCCCTCTCGATCGCTCCTCAGGGGCCGCATTCCATCGACCACCAGGGGGTCCACGCCGATGCGGACGAAGAGGCCGGCTACCTCCATCCGTTGGGGCTCTCCGGCCCGATCCAGAGAGAGCACGCAGCCTCTGACTGTGGGTTCGATCTCGTTGACCACTGTGGGGACAGGAGCGACCTCGATGGCCGGGTGTTCTTCCACGGCTCTCAAAAACGAGACCCGAGCCCGGGGCTCGCTGCGCATCAAGAGCTTCACGGAGCATCCCTGACGGGCCAGGCGGAGGGCGTTCTCGTAGGCAGCGTCACCTCCGCCGACGACGGCCACGCCTCGACCGGCGAACCGGGGAGCGTCGGCCATGGCGCTCTGGCTGACCCATTTGCCCAGCCCCTCGGCCTCGCCGGGCACATCGAGGGTCCGGTACCGGGTCCCCAGAGCCAGGATCACCCGTGAGGCCGTGAAGAGCTCGCCGTCGAGGGTAAGGATCGGAGGGCCGCCGCTGAGGTCGATAGACTCCAGGGTGGCCTCAGTGGGTGAGAGGCTCCGGTCTTGGAGGTGTCGCTCCAGGGCCTGGGCCAGGTCCATACCGTTTCTATACAGGCCGCCAGGATAGTTCTTGATGCGGTTGTGGACCCGACGGAGGGTCCCGCCCACGGCGGAGGTAGCCTCGAACCAGGAGAAGGGCACGTCGAAGTCGTGGAGCCACAGGGCGGCGCTCAGGCCCGCCGGGCCCGCCCCGATGACGGTCACGCCGAGACCCTGCGGGCGACCGGTCATAGCGGCCGCTCGGCAGCGCGGAACTCAGCCAAGAGCTCTTGACGCCTCTCGCCGGCGACCAGGGAGCCGCGGGCGGCAAAGGAGATCAACTCGCCATGCTTCTCGGCGCCCCGCATCTCCATGCAGAGCTGTCGGGCCCGCAGCCTCACAAGGAGGCCTGTGGGCTCGAGGGTTTCCTCGAGGTAGTCAGCCACCTGCACGATCAGACGCTCCTGGACCTGAGGGCGTCGGGCGAAGTGGTCCACCACGCGGCCGACGCTGCCGAAACCGATCATGCGGTCGCCGGGGACGTAGGCCACGTCGATGGCCCCGAAGAAGGGGAGCAGGTGGTGGACACACATGCTCTTGAAGGGGAGGGCGGCGATCACGACGGGGCCGTGATCGACGGCGGTGTCGATCTCGAAGGCGCTGATCGGCGGGGGCTCCTCGTGGAGGCCTCCGAAGAGGTCTCGCAGGAGCTCGGTGACCCGCTCCGGGGTCCTCTCGAGCTCGGGATCGGCGGCGAGATCGAGGCCGAGGGACTCGAGGAAGGACGCCAGAATATGTGGAGAGTCGTCGGCCATCAGAGGAGCTTCTTTTGAGAGGGGCTAATGGGGACGCCCAGGTGCTCGAAGGCTTGAGGGGTTGCCATCCGACCACGGGCGGTGGTCTGGATGAACGCCTGCTGCAACAAAAAGGGCTCTACCACTTCCTTGATGGTCTCCTTCTCCTCGCCGATGGACGAGGAGAGGGTGTCCAGGCCCGTGGGACCTCCGCCGAATTTCACCACCAGAGCCTCCAGGTAAAGGCGGTCCAGATAATCCAGGCCAGCGCGATCGACCTCGAGCTTCTCCAGAGCGAAGTCGGCGAGGTCGGCGTCGATCTGATCGCGTTCGTGGACGACGGCGTAATCTCTGACTCGGCGGAGGAGTCTGTTGGCGATCCGGGGGGTGCCGCGGCTGCGACGGGCGATCTCGAAGGCGCCCTCTTCGGAGATCGGGATCTCCAGGATGCGAGCCGACCTCTTAACCACGACGCGGAGCTCTTCGTCGCTGTAGTAGCTGAGGCGAGCGACGTGGCCGAAGCGATCCCAGAGGGGGGAGGAGATCATGCCTGCCCGGGTGGTCGCACCGATCAAGGTAAACCGGGGGAGGCTGAGCTTCATGCTGCGGGCGTGGGCTCCTTCGCCGATGATCAGGTCGAAGAAGAAGTCTTCCATCGCCGGGTAGAGGTTCTCTTCCACCGCCGGGTTCAGGCGGTGGCACTCATCGATGAAGAGGATCTCCCCCTCGGAGAAGGAGGTCAGGATGCCGGCGAGGTCTCCCTTCTTCTCGATGGCCGGGCCGCTGGTCACGTGGATCTGGACGTTCATCTCCCGGGCCAGAATATGGGCCATGGAGGTCTTGCCGAGCCCCGGGGGGCCGCAGAGGAGAACGTGGTCCAGGCAGGTCTCGCGGATTCGGGCTGACCGGGCCATCACCCGGAGGTTATCCAGGACCGAGGTCTGGCCCACGAACTCCTCAAAGTTCTGGGGGCGCAGGGCCTCTTCGCCGGTGTCGTCGTCGAGACGGGTGGTTTCGATCGTAGGGTCTCGGGCCATCTCAGGGCTACCTCGTGTAGATGATCACCTGTTCAGCTTAGCATCTTCAGGGCCTCTCGGAGAAGCCCGTCGAGGTCCTCCTGGGCGGCGGTCTCAGCCTTCAATCGCGGCAGGACGTCGTCGATCTTGCCGGCCGGGAACCCCAGGTTGGAGAGGGCCGACCGCAGGTCGTCAAAGACCGCCCCCTGAGGGGCGGAGCTCAGGTCGGGGCTCCAGGCGAAGTCCGTCAGCCGGCTCTTTAGCTCCAGGATCATCCGCTGGGCGGTCTTCTTTCCGATGCCGCTGACCCGGGTCAGGGTGTTCACGTCGTCGTTATGAACGGCGGCGACGACCTCCATCGGCGAGAGGTCGGAGAGGACCGAGAGGCCCAGGCGGGGGCCGACGCCGTTGACGGAGAGGAGCTCCCGAAAGAGGCGAAGCTCCTCGTCGGAGGGGAACCCGAAGAGCTGGATGGCGTCCTCGCGGACGCTGGTGTGAATCCAGAGGTGTACGTCTGCGCCGGGCTCGGGCTGCAGCTTGCCCGTGGTGCCGACGGGGACGTGGACTTCGTAGCCCACGCCACCCACGGAGAGGATGAGCCAGTCCAGGCTGGCGTGGAGGATGCGGCCGCTGAGATGAGCGATCATGGAGGCCCTTTGCGGGTTAAGAGGAGAGGAGGCCTTCGAGGCCCCGCGCCTGAGAATGACAGATGGCGATGGCCAGGGCGTCCGAGGCGTCTTCGGAGAGAGTAGTGCGGAGGTTCAGCCGGAGCTGGACCATCTTCTGGACCTGGTCCTTGGAGGCCCGCCCTTTGCCGACGACGTTCTTCTTGACCAGGGAGGGGGCGTACTCGGAGAGGGGCAGCTCGGCGTGGACCAGGGCCAAGAGGGCGACGCCGCGGGCGTGGCCGAGCTTGATCGTGGATCGGACGTTTCGGGCGGTGAAGATGGACTCCACGGCGGCCTCGTCGGCGGGGAACTCGTCCACCACGGAGAGCAATCCCCGGTAGATGATCTGCAGCCGCTCGGCGAAGGTGTCCCCGGAGGTCGCGTTGATGCGACCACTGGCGACGTGTCGGAGGTCCTGTCCCTCGCATTGGATCACCCCATATCCGGTGTATCGGCTCCCTGGATCGATCCCGATGATTCGCATCTTAGAGCCCCTCCATCCACCGGGTGAGGCAGGCGTCGATGAGGTTTCTGCTGGCTCGAAAGACCTCCGCTCCCTGGCCGACGGGATCGGGGATGTGGCTGAGGTCGCCAGCGCTCTCCGGGGCGTACTCCCAGAGGGCCACGATTCGACGGGCCACATGAGGAGCGAGCTTTAGGACAGCGGCGGCGTGGCGGGGCGACATGACGACGATGTAGTCAGCCATGCCGAGCATCGCCGCTGAGATCCCCTGGGAGCGATGCTCTTCGATGTGGCGTCCGTAGTCTTCGCCGAGCTCTTTGATGGCGGAGCGAGCGAAGTCTGCGGCCCGCCGGCCCTGAATATTCAGGGTCCCCCCGGAGATCACCATTGCCGGGCGGTCCGCCGTGGCCAGGCGCTCGCGAAGGATCGCCACCGCCATGGGGGAACGGCAGATATTTCCGCTGCACACACAGATGATTCGAAGGGTCTCCATAGACTACTGCTCGAGGAATGGGGCGTATTCTGGCGGAAGGTCCCGGGCCGGGTCCGCCGCTTTGACCAGGGGTCCGAGATCCACGCTGGAGAGGGTGTGCCAGTAGAGGATGTTCTTCAAGGGTCGTCGCTCTCGCTGGTGGGCTTCGAGGAGCCCGGCAAAGGCTTTGGCGGTGTATGTGGGCTCCAGCTCGAGGCCGGCGGTCTTGTCGACAAGATCCATGGCTTGTTCACCGGCGTCGGTGGGGACGCCATAGCCTTCGCCGATCTGGTCGTCGATGATCTCCACGTCAGTGGGGAGGACCCGACCCACAGAGACGCCGGCGTCTCGCAAGAGGTGAGCGGTTCGATTCGCGAGGCTGGCGGTGACCACCGGGTTGGCGAGCACCTTGTCAACGACCCGAACGCCGACGATACGAGTCGGGAGATCGGCGAGCTGGGCGCCCAGGATCAGCCCCGCCAGGGTCCCGCAGGTGCCGGCGGCTACGAAGATCGCGTCCGGCATGGGTAGCTCCCCATTGTCGATCTGACGAGCCAGCTCCAGGGCAGCGTTGACGTATCCCAGGACGCCTCGTGGCGACGAGCCGCCTCCGGGGATGTAATAGGGGTTGGGGCTGCGGGAGAGCCACTCCTTGATCCGGGACTTCAGCATCGCCCCGGGCAGGGCGTACTTCGAGCCCACCAGCTCCAACTCCGGGGACGTGGTCGAGAGGGCCGCCAGGACCTCCTGCACATGGGCGGTGAGGGGCTGGGGGAAGTGCATCGCCCGGGGGGTGATCCCGAGCTTCCGGGCGTAGAGGCAGGTGGCCAGGACGTGGTGACTGCCCACGGCCCCGACGGTCCACACCTCGCGGTGCCCCTCAGCCTGTGCGTGGCCCAGGATGAACTCCAGCTTTCGGACCTTATTTCCCCCGTAGATCTCGCCGCTCTGATCGTCACGCTTGACCCACAGGCCATCGATGTCGACCTTCGAAGCGAGTCGCGGGAGTTCCTCCACGGGGGTGGGCAGGGTGGCGAGTTCGACGTGAGCGAGGTGTCGGGACTCGGGAAAGCGACGGAATAGTTCCAGTTCGGCCATGGCAGGTCCCGGAGGAAGGTGAGGTGCGAGGAGGTGCCTTTCAAAGCGGCCCATTCCGTGGTTTAGTATTGGCAGGCGCCGCTGACAAGGTCGGCGAGGGACGAGGGGGTCGACAAGACCCGGACCGAGGACGGAAAAAGAGATGAGCGAAGAGCGGATCGAGTACGACAAGAAATCGAAGATCACCAGGGTGTTCCGGGCGTTTTCCTCGCCCAAGACCCTGGTCCCCAAGGACGAGTTGCAGCGGTGGGCCAAGGTGGTCCGTGACGGCGCCGACGACGACGGCCGCCCCGTCAAAGAGGTCCGGTATGTGTTCCGTGACCGGGAGACCGCCGTGTACAACCAGCAGCCCTTGAGCTTCTCCGGGCTCACGACCTTTGTGGGGACCGGCGGCAGCGAAGAGCCAGTGGGAGACGACCCCAGCTTCTCCACCCGCGAGGACTTCGGAATCGAGCCGGAGTAGGTCTCGGCGGGCGCTCAGAAGAAGAGGCGGGAGATCATAAAGATCGCCGCCAACACTACAAAGGTCAGGGCCGCTCCCACCTGAACCCGGCGGTCCTGTAGCCAGTTCTCCGGACCGGCGCCGGGCCCGTTGGAGGCCGATGCGACCTCTTTGGCGCCCCGATTGGCGGCCTGCCGAATCTGGTGCTGCTGAAGCTGATCTGTCCCGTCCGGGGGAGGCCGCTCCTCCACTTCCATCATCGGGAGCTGATCCGTTCCATCGTAGACCGGCTGAGCTCCGCTCCGACGGGCTCGCTCTCGGAGATCCCTCCTGTTTTGCTCCAACACGGAGGTGTCCAGGGAGATCTCATCGGCCACCAGGACGCTGGGGGGCTCCTCGCTCCGGGAAGCCTGTGCCGCCTCGGCGGCCATCCTGGCGAGATCGTCGTCGGGGAGCTCGTGCATCGACGCGAACCGGCCACTCTGGCGAGCGCCAAGTGTCTCACGGCGGGGGTCGGTCTCTTTGTCGTCGAGATCCTCTTCGATCCGGCGGGTATGCTGGGCGGCGTCGCGACGGGGCTTTCCCTTTCGGCGGGCGCCGCCGGGGCGAGGGAGAGGCCGGGAAGGGGAGGGGTGTTCGATGAGGTTGGTCTTCTCCTCTCGGAAGTCGTCGAGCTCGTCCTCGGAGAAGGTGATCGCCACGGTGGCTTCGTCGGGGGTCGCGTGATCCGAGGGCTTCACCGGCCGTTCGGCGACATGGCGGCCGCTGCGCTGGAGGCGATCTGGGACCTCAGCCATCGGCTGGGTGGTCTCTTCGACGATGGGGCGGGTTCCCCCACGGCCACCGGGACCGCGGGACTTGCGGATCGCCGGCGGCGGCTCGTCGTCGAGTTCGCTCTTGGGCGGGTCCTCGGAGAGGCGGCCCGAGATGTCTTCGATCGCCGGATCACCAAGCTCGAAGAGGTCTTCCACGATCAGGCCGGCGTCCAGAGGCGTGTAGTCCGGAGCGGTCGTGGACAGGAGCGCCGTGAGTCGCCGCTCCATCTCATGGGCGGATTGCCAGCGTTCGATACGGTTGGCCGCCAGGGCTCGGTGGACGAGGTCGGCGAGCTTGTCGGGGATCTCGGGCCGATACCGAGTGATGGGTTCGATATCTGCCTCCCGAGCCCGCTTCAGCATCACCATGGCGTCTTCGTTCTGACCGTAGACGGATCTCCCTGTGAGCATCTCGTAGAGGCAAATCCCCACGGAGAAGAGGTCGGAGCGCTGATCGAGATCCTCATCCCAGGCCTGCTCGGGGGACATATACCCGAACTTGCCCTTGATCACCCCGGCCCGGGTCTTCTCCCGAAGTCGGGAGTTGAACTTGGCGACCCCGAAGTCGATGAGCTTCACCTCTCCCAGGGTGCTGACCAGGATGTTCTGGGGGCTGACGTCGCGGTGGATCAGCGCCAGGGGCTCTCCGTCGGGGCCCTGGCGGGTGTGGGCGAAGTGAAGCCCTGCGCAGAGATGCTTGGCGACGTGAAGGGCGAAGGAGATGGGCAGGGGGGTCTGCTGAGCTACCGAGCGGGAGAGGATGGCGTGGAGGTCTCGGCCGTCGACATACTCCATGACCAGAAAGACGGCGTCGCCATGGCGGTCCACATCGTAGAGGCTGGCGATATTGCTGTGCCGTAGGTGGGCGATGAGGCGAGCTTCCTCCAGAATCAGGCGGGTGAACGCTTCGTCTCGGGCCAACTGGGGGTGGAGAATTTTGACCACGCAGGGCTGCACGAAGTTCCCCTGACGGCGGGCGTGGGCCAGAAAGACTTCGGCCATTCCGCCCACTCCCAGGCGATCGATCAGCTTGTAGATGCCGAGCTCTTTCACGACGGCGGAGACCTCGCCAGGGGGAGAAGGGGTAGAGACTCCGGGATTGTATCGCATCGTCGGGCGATGACAACCGCTCAGTGGTCGTCGTCATCCAGGCCAGCGTCGGGGAGGTCCGTGATCCGGCTGTCGAGGCCTCCCTCAGCGGACTCCACAGCGATATCCTCGGACCCTACTGCGTCCACGAGGAGGCTCGCCGTGGTCCCCACTCGGTCTCGATAGGCCAGGAGGATCACCAGGGCCAGGACCAGGACGGCGACCTGCGCCAGGATCAAGTTGCGGTTGGGGGGCTTGCGAGATGCGATGCGGCGGCGGCGTTTCCGACCCATAGGTCACCCAGGGGGTTAGACGTGCTCTACCCGGTCGGGGCAGGTCTCTTTGGCGGGGCGCAGGCCTCGGATGTGCATCTCCAGGCGGCTTTGACCCCGGTAGTTGGCGAACCGTGGCACGAAGGCCACAGAGACCGCGGAGTTGAGCACCGGCTTTTCATCGGCCATGGAAAAGCCGATCCCGTCCAGGGTTGCGCTACCGTCGCGGAATCGAGCCTTCAAGTGGTTCTGGCCGACCACCCGCACCCGGGTGGCCTGGCTGTTGCGACAGAGAAACACGGGCTCCCGGTTGCCCGACCCGAAAGGGCCGAGGCGAGTCAACTCGGTGGCAAAACGCTGGTCGAGCTCGGCCAATTCCACCTCACAGTCGATACGCAGCCGCCGCGGGGGCATCTCGGAGCCGTTCAAGGACCGAATCATCGCCTGGTCAAACCGCTCCCGGATGGCTTCGACATTCTCGGCCCGGACCGTCAGGCCAGCGGCGGCCACGTGGCCCCCGAAGGTCTCCAGGAGCTCGGCTCCGGAGCGCAGGATCTCGATGACGTTGATCCCGTCGATACTGCGAACGCTGCCCCGGCCCAGGCCGTCTTCGTCGATGCCGATGAGGACCGACGGGCGGTGAAAGTGCTCCACCAGGCGGCTGGCGACGATCCCCAACACGCCGCGATGCCAGGTGGAGCCGGCGACCACGAGCATCCGCCTGCCGGCGTCGGCCTCGATCTGGGCCAGGGGGAGGACCTTCTCGAGGATCTCCCGCTCGCACTCCTGGCGCTGATCGTTGAGGGACTCCAGCTTCTTGGCGAGCTTCAGGGCCTCGGCGTAGCTCTCGGTGGTCAAGAGCTGGACGCACATCGAGGCGTCGCCCATCCGGCCGGCGGCGTTCAACCGCGGCGCCAGGCGAAAACTGATGGTCTGAGGGGTGACCCTCGCGCCGTCCACCCGGGCCCGGTCGATCAAAGCCGACACACCGGCGCGGCGGCGTCCGCCCAGGACTTCCAGGCCGAGGCGAACGAAGGTCCGGTTCACGTCCACCAGGGGGACCACGTCGGCGACGGTCCCCAGCGCCACCAGGTCCAGAAACTCTCGGAGATCCGGCTCGGGGACGTGCTGGAACACCCCGTGCTCCCGCAGCCGGGCCCGCAACGCAACCAGGAGGTGGAAGGTCACCCCCACGGCGGCGAGCTCTTTGAACGGGAAGGGGCAGTCCGGTCGGTGGGGGTTGAGGATCGCCGCTGCCGGGGGCAACTCATCAGGGACGGTGTGGTGGTCGACGACGACCACCCGCATCCCCAGCTCATTGGCCAGTCGGATCTCCTCGACGTTGGAGACGCCGCAGTCGGTGGTCACGATCAGCTTCTGGCCAGCCTCGGCGGCTCGGCGGACGCTGCCTGCGTTCAGCCCGTACCCGTCCTGGTCTCGGAGGGGCACGAAGTACTCTACCCGGGCCCCCAGGCGTCGCAGAAACTCGTAGAGAAGGGACACACTGCACACCCCGTCCACGTCGTAGTCGCCGTAGACCAGGATGCCTTCGCCCCGATCCAGGGCGGTGAGGATCTCCAACACGGCGGCGTCCATATCCTTCATCAGGAACGGATCGGTCATGTCTCGGAGGCTGGGGTTGAGGAACTTCTCGGCGGTGTCGAAGTCATCGAACCCGCGACGGACCAGGATCCGGGCCGTCAACGGATGTACGCCCAGGGCGCGGGCGAAATCTTCTTCAGTGGCTTCTTCGGACCGTGAGATGACCCATTCTGTGGACGTGCCGTTGATCATTGGGAGACGAGGCAAGAGGACTCTTCGAACCGGAGGCTAACAGAAATCCACCGGGCCGTCAGCGCGAGGAGAAGGGAAAAGAAAACCCCGGGCTGAAAAGGCCCGGGGTTCTCCGGCGAAGCTTCCACAAGTCTACCAGGCGCCTTCCCCGTCGGGGTCCTCGGCGGTGGGATCTTTCCGATCCGCCTTGTCGAGGAGCTCCTGAGCCTTGCGACGCTCTTTGAGGTATGCGTCCATCTTCAACATCACCGGGGTGGCGACGAAGATCGACGAGTAGGTCCCGACGACGATGCCGACCATCAGGGCCATGGCGAAGTCCTGAATCAGGCCCGTCGCAAGCCAGGCGATGCAGAAGACCGCCATGAAGGTCGTGGCCGAGGTCACCAGGGTCCGGCTCATGGTCTGGTTGATGGCTTCGTTGGCCACCTCTTCGATCTTTCGGGTGCCGGCGCTCTCGAGGTTCTCTCGAATCCGGTCGAAGACGACGATGGTGTCGTTCAGGGAGTATCCGATGATCGTCAGGAGGGCGGCCACGATGGGCAGGCTGATCTCGATGCCGATCACCACGAAGAGGCCCAGGGAGATCAAGATGTCGTGGGAGAGGGCGGCCACAGCTCCCGGTGAGTACCGGGCGTCAAACCGAACCCAGATGTAGGCGAGGATGAAGAAGAGGGCGACGATCATCGCCCAGATCCCCTGGTTACGAAGCTGCTCCCCGGCCCGCGGCCCGACGGTCTCCAGCCGCTCCAGGCCACCGGACTCGGAGAAGGCGTCACCGAAATACTCCCCGAATCCGGACCGAATGATCTGCTGGAGGTCCTGGAATCGCAACAGGTAACGGGGCTCAGCGGCCTGGCCGGTCTCCTCGATCTCGACCTGCTGGAGGCCGGCGGCGAGGATCGCGGCCTCGATGTCGGAGATCTCCTTATGAACCGTGAAGAGGAGGTCCATCCGGTCCGGCTGCTCCGGGTTCCACTCAGCCCACTCCAGGTCGCCCAACCCCTGGAGTTCGGACTCGATCATGGAGACTCGCACCTCGTCGACCACGGAGACGTCCTGGGTCTGCACCAGGAACCGGCGCTCCGCGGCGGAGCCGAATCGCTGCACCGTGGCGTCTTCCAGACCGATGGAGTAGGCGGCCTCTCTGACCTGCTCATCGGTGACGGTGTCATTGAAGTGGAGGATCATCTCGGTGCCGCCCTGAAAGTCGATCCCGAACCGGGGGCCCGGGACGATCAGGAGGATCAGGCTCGCGATGCACAGAAACGCGGAGATCCACTTGGTCTTCGATCTCTGACCGAGGATGTTTCGGTTCGCATCGTAGGGATATATCTGGAGCATCTTCATGGAGTTCTCTTACCTCAAGGGGGCAGCTCGGAGGCGGCCCGTTTTGAATCTTCGCGGAGTTGGCGTGGCCTCAAATGCTCAGCTTGTTCTTCCGGCTTCGGTCCATCCACTCCACGAAGAAGAGTCGCGTGACGTAGACAGCGGTGAAGAGGGTGCAGGCGATCCCGACCAGGAGGGTCACAGCGAAACCCCGGATCGGGCCGGTGCCGTAGTGCATCAGCACCAGGGCGGCCAGTCCCGTCGTGATATTGGCGTCGAAGACGGCGGAGTACGCCTTATTGAAGCCCTCATTGATGGACTCCCTCATCGGTTTGCCTAAGACGTACTCCTCTCGGATCCGCTCATAGATGATCACGTTGGCGTCCACGGCCATCCCCACGGTGAGGATGATCCCGGCGAAGCCCGGCAGCGTCAGGACCGCCCCCAACCAGGCCAGGCCAGCCATGATCAGGATCAGGTTCATCGTCAGGGCGATGGTGGAGATGAAGCCGCTGACCTTGTAGTAGAAGAGCATGAAGATGATCACCAGGGCGCTCCCCACGAGGAGAGCCAGAATACTGGAGTCGATGGAGTCCTGACCGAGGGTGGGCCCCACGAGGGTCTCGAACTGAAGCTCCAGAGGAGCGGGGAGGGCGCCGTGACGAAGTGAGATGACCAGGTCCTGGGCCTCTTCCTGAATCTCCGTGAAGGACCGCATGGAGCCCATGGTGATTCGGGCTCGGCCGCCGGTGATAGGCTCGTTGATCACAGGGGCGCTGACCACCTCGTCATCCATCATGATGGCGAAGCGCTGGCCCACGTAGTTGGTGGTGGTTTCGGCGAAGAGCTCGGCGCCCCGGGCATCGAAGTTCAGGGCGACGTAGGGCCGGTTGAACTGCTGGTCGATGGCGACCCGGGCGTCCTGGATGTAGTCACCGGTGACCTCGGTCTCCCGGTAGATCAGGTAGGTCTTCCAGTAAGACTGGGTCTCGTCGATGATGCCCTCTTCCCGATCGATGTACACCGGGTGGTGCTGGAAGCCGATGACCCGATCGTCGGGGACCCGACCGTCGAGGAGGCGGACCAACATGTCCTTGTCCCGATGGGTGATCGAGAGGTACCCGCCGTCGATGTTCCGGAGGGCGAAGCCTTCCGGGAGCTGGCCGCGGAACTGATTGAAGTAGGTGTTGGTGCCACTGTCGTCGACCATCTGGAAGCGAAGCTGGGCGGTCTGACCGATGAGGCGCTTGGCGCGCTCCACGTCTTCATCGCGAATCCCGGGGAGCTGAACGACGATGTCGCTGAGTCCCTGCCGGGCGATGGTGGGCTCGGCGACACCGAGGGCATCGACCCGAGACCGAATGGTCTCGATGGCCTGCTCCACGGCGAAGCCCTTGGTCTCGTCGATGTAGTCTTCGTCCATCACCAGCCGGACCTGGGTGGCGCTCATGTCCACCCGGTTGAGCTGCTGGAAGTGGAGGAGGAAGTCGTCGTCCAGAAGATCCCGGTCCGCCGAGTTGCCGAAGGTGATGTCGATGTGGGTGTCCCCACGAGCGTGCCGGACGTTCACGTCGATGCCGGGACGCTCGTTCTCAAACCGCTCGGCGATGTCCCGCTCGATCCGCTCCAGGCGATCCTGAACGGCCCGATCCACGTAGACGTGGTACTGCAGGAGGAGTCCTCCCTGCAGGTCCAGCCCCAGGGTCAGGGGCTGACGGTGCCTCCAGGTGGCCTCGCCGCCTTCATAGGCCGGGGGCTCCACGAAGTGCTCGGCGATCCCATCAAGGAACCCGGGCTCGCCATCGAGCTTGCCGCTCTGGGAGTCGATGTAGGTGGGGATCAGAGCATAAATCGCGACGGCTAACGCCACGAAGACGATGCTCCAGCGGACTAGTGTGCTTTTCATATAGGGGAAACTCCACTCGGCCTGAATCGGTATAGCGGGCGCGCACCGCGTTCGACGGCCGTTTGATTCGCTCGTCTCCGAGCTCTCAGCTTACTTGTCGTCGTCCTTCTTGTCTTTCTCGTCCTTCTTATCCTTCTTGGGACGGAGCTTGGCCTCCTGCTCCTTCTCCATCTCAAACTCTTTGACCGACTTCTGAATCTTCTGGCGGTCGATCTTGAACTTCGTGCCTCGGTTGCACTCCAATTGGACGGTGTCCCCGTCGACGGAGGCGACCTTGCCGAAGACACCGCCGGCAGTGACCACTTCGTCACCGACCTTCAAAGAACTCACCAACGCCTGGTGCCGGTCGTACTCTTTTTTCTGTGGCCGGAGCATGAAGAACCAGAAGATCAAAAAGATGACCCCCAGGAGCAGCAAGGTCTCCATTAGCCCCGACCCGCCACCGGCTTGAGCGATGATGGTGCTCGTCCAATCCATGGGATGACTCCAACGCGTGTGCCACGGTCACTGACCCTCAAGCTCATTTGGGGGCCAGAACATTCCCGCAGAATCTGCTCACCCCATCCGGGGGGCCAGCAGGACGGTGTGCTTTATCAACGGTTACGACGAAGGTCAAGGCTCGGCGCCGTTCTGATGTCGGCGAGCGTAGAACTCGTCGCGGAACGCCGCGAACCGGCCCGCGAGGATCGCCTCCCGGGCGTCACCGACGAGATCGAGGTAGTACGTGAGGTTGTGTAGGGTGCAGAGTTGAGAGGCCAGGATCTCGCGGGCTTTGTAGAGGTGCCGCAGGTAGGCCCGGGAGAAATGAGTGCAGGTGTAACAGGCGCATCCCTCGTCGAGAGGCCGCAGGTCATGGGCGAAGGTGGTGTTGCGGATCTTGACGACCCCTTCTCGAGTAAAGCACTGGCCATTGCGGGCGTTCCGGGTGGGTAGGACGCAGTCGAACATGTCCACGCCCCGGCCGATGCACTCCACGAGATTTTCGGGGGTGCCGACACCCATCAGGTATCGGGGCCGGTCGGCGGGCATCAGCTCCGTGGAGAGCTCCACGGTGTCGTACATGGCCTGGGAGTGCTCTCCGACGCTCAACCCGCCGATGGCGAACCCGTCGAAGGGCAGCTCGCAGAGTTCCTCGATGTGCTGGCGTCGGAACCCGGGGTCTGTTCCCCCCTGCAAAATCCCGAAGAGGGCGCAGTCCGTGCGGGTGCGGGCCTCAAGACATCGCTTCTCCCATCGGGTCGTCCGGGCCATGCTCTCCTTCATGTAGGCGGCGTCCACGCCGGCGGGGGGACATTCGTCGAAGGCCATCATGATGTCGCTGCCCAGGACCTCCTGGATCTCGATGACCTTTTCCGGGGTGAAGAAGTGGCGGCTGCCGGAGATATGATCCTGGAACTCCACGCCGTCCTCCCGGATGGTGCGCAGGTCCTTCAGGCTGAACACCTGGAAGCCCCCGGAGTCGGTGAGGATCGGGCGGCTCCACCCCATCATCTCGTGGAGGCCGCCGTGGAGGCCGATCACCTCCAGGCCCGGTCGCAGATAGAGATGGTAGGTGTTTCCCAGGACGATCTGGGCCTTCACCTCGTCGACCAGGATGTCGGGGCGCATGGCCTTGACCGTTCCCAGGGTGCCGACGGGCATGAAGATCGGGGTCTGAAAGGTCCCGTGGGCGACGGTGACCGTGGTGGCCCGGGCGGCGCCGTCGCGGCCGTCCTCTCGGAAGTCGAAGCACTCACAGGTGACGTCAGGCATGGGGTCCTTCCTGGGGAGTTCGAAAGAGGAGCGACGAGTCTCCATAGCTGTAAAACCGGTATCCCTCGGCGATGGCCTCCCGATAGAGCCGACGCATGCGGTCGAAGCCGAGGAAGGCCGCCACGAGGGCCAGGAGGGTAGAGCGGGGGAGGTGAAAGTTGGTGATCAGCCCATCGACGAGCCGGAAGGAGACCCCGGGACGCAGGAAGATGTCCGTGGACCGGGAGCCGGGCTGGAACGGGTTCTCTCGGACCATCTCGGCCTCCAAGGCCCGGGCCGACGTGGTTCCCACGGCGACGATCCGACCCTTTCGATGGCGGGTCTTTTGGATGAGGGCGCTCAACTCCGGCGGGATGGTGTACTCCTCGCTGTGCATTTCGTGTTCGTCGAGGCGCTCGGCCCGCACGGGCTGAAACGTGCCGGGGCCCACGGTGAGGGTCAGGCTGGCCCGGGCGACCCCCAGGGCGTCGAGCTCGTCGAGGAGCGCAGGAGAGAAGTGAAGTCCCGCCGTGGGGGCCGCCACAGCACCGGGCGCCCGGGCGTACACCGTCTGGTACCGCTGGGGATCGGCAGCGGTGGTCACCGGGAGTCCCTGTTGCTCACGGGCCCGCTCGATATAGGGGGGCAGGGGAGTGCGGCCGAAGGACTCCAAAAACTCCAGAGGCGTGCCATCCCAGGCCGCCTCGACGGTGGCCTTCCCCGGCCCGGATTCCTTCACCCGAATCGGTGGCATCTGAGGAAATTCACGGGAGGTCAGCTCTGTGCCGGACCGCACCGGCTTCGACGAGCGGGTCAGGCACCGAAACTCAACGGTGCTCCCCGTGGGCTGGTCGAAGTCCGGGGACGACTGGAGCACGAAGAGCTCCACCTTTCCTCCGGTGGACTTTTTCACGAGGAGTCGAGCAGGAATCACTCGGGTGTCGTTGAAGACCAGGAGATCGCCGGGACGCAGATACCGAGGCAGATCGGCGAACCGCCGGTGGTCGAGCCCCCCGGTTCCTGAATCGACCAAGAGCCGCGATCCCGTCCGGTCCGGAGCCGGCTCGGTGGCGATCAACCCCTCGGGCAGATCGTAGTCGTAGGCGTCCAGGGCGTTGAGATCGACGTCAGCGCCAACGCTGGGTGTTTCTTCCATAGTGGGAAAGGCTTGGTGGGGAAGGGGGTTAGCGGGCCAGGCACGGGGCCGGGGCCGGCCCACGCGAACAGAAAGGGGCAGGAAACTTGTTACCCGCAGCGGGCATGCTACACTTAGCTAAGCTTTCGTCGCAGTCAAAACTGAATTTCACTGTTTCTACGCGTCATGACCAAGTTGGACGCCAGCGAGGACCGCGCCAGCCGGATCAGCCGGATACAGGCGATCGTCCAGGAAGACTTTGATCGGATTAAGGCCGCTTCTGATCCCTTCGAGATCTTGAACCTTGAGCCCTCGGCCCATGAAGAAGAGGTTCGAGAACGGTACGAGCGGTACGAGCGCTTCTACCGGGCCGAGAACTTTCAGCGCCTGGGGGATATGGATCTGACTCGCAAAGCCCTCGACGTGCGTCGGGCCATCGGCCGGGCCTTCGTGGAGCTTCGGGCGGCGGCGCCGCCTCCGGAGTTTCCGCCCTCGTCGACGGCCCCGGAGACCATGCCGCAGCTGCCCAGCGTCGATCCCGACTCGGCAGCTCTGGGAGATATCTACTTTCGGGACGGGTTGACCTATCTGCGCCTGGGAGACTTCAACTCTGCCAACGAGCACCTGCAGCGGGCCTGCGAGTACGACCCCAGCCGCGGGATCATCCTGGCAAACCTGGCCTACACTCGATTCAAGCTCGACCCGACCAGCCCGGAGGTTCGAGAAGACTCGCGACGAGGCCTTTTGCGGGCTCATCGAATGGAGCCGGACAACGCTGAGATCGCGATCTTGGTGGCTCGATTCGGAATCAACACCCGGGACACCCCGATGGCCCACGACGCGATTCGGCAGGTGGAAAAGCTGCGGCCCGACCACCCCCGGCTGAAGAAGATCAAGGCCCGGGCGAAGTTCTGATCCCCACCAGGACAGCCCATTGGCCCTCGGCGGGCTCGGCAGCAGAACGAGCCTCCACCCCCCATCCCACGCGCGGTGAGTAGTACCCCACCGCTACTTCTGCGCCCCGCAGTGGATCCTCGAGGCTCCCGTGGAGAGAAGCCTCCCCAAAGTATTGCCCTCGGGACACCCGCACACCCTGGAGGTGGAGCCCTCCGGTCTGGTCCTGGGTGCGCTCCAGGAGGGAGCTCCGGGCATCATCGAAGAGGGGGATCGGGATCCACTCGGCCGATTGCCACCGGCCAACATGGATGGTTCGAATCGTCGCCGTCCACGACACCTGGGCCATGGTGAGGAGGCGAACCTCGTCGCAGAGACCGTCGCAGGTCACCTGAGAGTGGAGGAGCAGGGGCCCCATATCAGCCACCGCTTGACCGCGGAGAGCCGGTCGCCAGTTCGCGAGGCGGCCGTCGTCTCGAAGGACCGCCTCCACGGGGAGGGAGAGCGAGGCTCCCCGGGGCCCCTGGAAGGTCTGGTGGACCCCGGCGCCGGCCAGGTTTCGAGGCCCCAACTCGCCGACGAGCCGTCGCCCCAGGACCAGCCGGGGGCGGAGCCGATGGGACAGCCCTCCCGGGGCGCCTGTCAGACCCAGGCCACCCTCCAGGAGCGCGTCGATGTCGGCGAAGGAGTCGGAGGTCGTGCCGTCGTCGCCGTGTTGGGCTTGAAACACTAGCTCTCCCTGCAGGGCAGGTCGCAGGTACGCCCGGTTCAGGCTCCCCAGGATCCGCTCGCCAGCGGCCCGGACCCGGGTCTCCCGCGCCGGGGGGCCTTCCAGCACCTCTCCGTGTCCGATGGCGATCGACGCCGAGGTCTGTTCGTCGAGCTGGAGCCTCGTGCCGTAGTGAACCCGGACCTCCGTGCGAGCCTCCTCAAAGAGGGATCGGACCTGCAGTGCTCTGGTGTCGGCGATGGTCAGCGCGCTGACCGTGAGTTCACGGTTCACCCCGGAGAGGGAGAGGCCCGCCCGCTGCCGCGAGGTCTCGTGAAAGAGCCCCTGGCGCCGGAGCCGGTCCGTGATCGGCGGCGGGCCGCTGCCACCGGAGTGGGCCACGCCGTCCAGATCGAGGGCTCCGTGGCGCGCTCTCCCATCGGTAAATGCCTCTCCCTGGAGTTCGACCTCCCACCCGTCGGGGTTGATCCGCCCCTGAAGGCGAAGGGGATAGTGCCCGCAGGGCTCTCGGGCGCACAGGCCCGTGGGTTGAGACCAATGAGCCAGGAAGAGCCCCCCGGTGAGCGCCGTGTCGGCGCTCGCGCCCAGGCTCAGGGCCGGGTCTCCCAGGTGTACCAACCCCTCTGCGTAGACACCGGCGTCACCGGCCTCCACGGTGGGGGGCAGCCACCCGCGGGGGATCTGGCCCGGGCCGGCCCGGGCCGTGCGCGGACCGGGACCGTGGAGTTCGAATCCCTCGAGGTGCCAGACTCCATCCCGGAGCTCCGCTCGCACTGCGGTCGCTACCAGCCCCGTCTCGTCGAGCCAGGACAGCTCCGAGAGGAAGAGCTCGCGGACCCGGTTCTCCTGGTACTGGACACGAACCGCCTCGAACCGCAGCTCCTCGTCGGTGCTCACCAGGTGGCCCGACGACGCCTCCAGAATCAAGAACTCCTCTTCGGAGGAGAGCAGCAGGTCACGGAGCCCCAGGAGCTCTCCGTCGTTCCAGACGAGATGGACCATCTTGGCATGCAGCCCCGAGGCGTCACGGATCACCCCCTCGAGGATCACCGTCGACCCTGGCAGCTCGATGGCTACCTCAGAACAAAGGTCTCCCCGGGGAGCGCAGGTCCAATAGGGGGACGTCGCCGGCAGGCGTAACCCGTCGGCGAGTTCTTCAAAGGGGGCAGGGGAGGGGAGCTCCAGGGGCTCAGCGGCCGCCGAGGAAGACAACACCACCGCAGCGATCAGAATGGCCAGCGCCAGAGAGGCCCGCATGGATCAGCACAGGGCTTTGGGGAGAGACTCACGGGGAGTCTGTGGATTGACTCCCGGAAGCATCGCTTTCTCGGTGGGGGAAGTCCAGGAAGAGATACTTCCCCTCGGTTCGGACAGTCGGCTCCGGCGATCCACGGAGCTCCAGGCGCACCTCCACGGTCCGATCTCCGACCTGGGAGGCCTCGATCTGAGAGACGGAGCGGTGAAAGTAGGAGGTGTCGATAAGGCGGGAGAAGTTCCGGGCCGGGATCGTGGCGTTCTGGAAAGTCACGACCAGGCCGTCGGGATCTCTCTGGATCTGGTACTCCATGGGCCGGGGCGACTGGAAGAAGACCCGAGTCCGTTGCTCTTCGGGTTGAAAGCCGATCCAGGTCAGGTTGTTGGGGCGATCGCTGCGTGAGCCTTCCTCATGAGCTCGCCTCAGATGCTCTACCTCGTCGCGCTTGCCCGGGATCACGCCCCGGTAGATCTCGTCGGCCTCCAGGGAGAGGATCCGTTGACGCTCTCGCTCTTGCTCCCGGGTTCCGGCCGTGCCGTGGAGAGAGATTCGGTAGGATCCGGTGACCGCGGAGGACTCATCTCCGGACGCCTCGGCCTGAGCATCCCCGCTGGATGTCTCCCGCTGTGCCGGCTGCGCAGGGATGGTGGCTTCTCCCGGGCGGACCACAGTGACATTGGTGGGGCCCGACGAGTCGGACTGAGAGCGAATCGTCTGGGCCTCCGCCACGGTGGACGTCAAGAGCAAGGCGCCCACAAGGAGGGTCGTGAGTGTGGAAGCGGGGGACCGGATCATTGGGTACTCCTGAAACAACGGTGATGAACAAAGGCCAGGCAAAGCCTATCAGTGGTGCGGGAAGGCTCAAGTTTTTCGGGCCCCCGAGATTTGACAATCCTCATCGGTGGTTGCTAGGTTTCCGCCGTTCCGGACTCCCTCAATTCCACGACGGGCCGCCCCTTTTGCGGACACCGGCGATGAGGAGATTCCGAGGTACTTCGACAAGTTCACAATGGAGGTAGTGTATGGCTGATATCAGCGTCCGGCGAACCCACACGATGACGGAAGAAGACGCGAAGGCGAAGGTGCATCAGGTCGTCGCCGACATCGAACAAGAGTTCCCGTCCCTCGTCGACGACATCAAGTGGAACGCCGACAAGACCAAGGCCGATGTCAAAGGAAAGGGGTTCACCGGGAAGTTCGCCGTGACCGGCAACGAGGTCTCCATCGACATCGATCTAGCTTTCTTTGCCCGTCCCTTCCGTGGAAAGGTCGAGAGCCGAGTGGAGAGCCGGATGGACGAGTATTTTGGTCAAGCCTGAACACTGAGTAGAGAGAGGCGAGTGATGAAGTGGTCCCAGAGTGTCGCAACCGTGCTGTGTCTGTTGCTCGTGGGGGTGGGAGCCTCCGCGGTGGCCCAGGAGCGGGCCGAGGAAGGCCGGCAGGTCGCCGAGAGCCTGACCGAGCATGCCGATCCGGAGGTGCGAGCCGCGGCGCTCGTGGCCCTGGGTCGGTCTGGGACCGCTGACGATCGGGCTCGCCTCGAAGAGGCGAAGGTCGCCGATGCCCCGGAGGAGCGCCTCGCCGCAGGGCTGGGGCTGATGCTCGCCGGGGATCGCCAGGCGGCGGCGTTTACGGCGGAGCAGATCTCCGAGAACCGCCAGAGCTATGATGCTCTTCGACGGGCCTCAGCGATCCTCGGCAGCGGGGCGACGGCGACCCTGGTTCGGGCTCTCCTGGCGGAGCCTGAGCCGGCCCTCAGGCGGGACGTGTATCGGTTCCTGGCCAGCCAATCGGGAGAGCTCTACGGGCTCCTCGGCGCCGAGATCCGACAGTCCGAAGCAGAGATCCGGCAGATGGCGCGACAGGCGTTGGTCTTCGCCGCACGGGCCGAGACCCTGGAGTTGGCCACGGCTCTTCTCGGCGACCGCGACGCTGAGCTGCGACGGGAAGGTCTCCGTCTGGTCGAGGCTCTTCAACACCGTCGCGACCTTCGGGCTCAGATTGTAGAGATCTTGGAGGGTGCACTTCAGGATCGGGACAGTGAGGTCCAGGAGGGGGCGGCCCGGCAGCTCGCCGCGCTCGGGGAACGCTCCGGCGTGGATGTCCTCGTCGACCGTCTCGGAACGCAGGAGACCTCGGAAAGGATCGCTACGGCCCGATTCCTTCTTCAGAACTCACCGAGGGTTCAGATCTCGGCGATGCGGCCGATCCTGGAAGGCCTTGACCCCGACGGCGACGACGCACAAGAGGAGCGGGAGCTCCTCTACGAGTTGGCCGCCACCAGCCGAGACACCGACCTCACCGCCGAGCTTACGGGGCTCTTCCGCAGCGATATCTTCGAGGATCGCCTGGTGGCTGCTGGAGCCCTGGGGCGGACCGGAGACTCGGGAGCGATCAGCCTCTTGACGGGAGGACTCTTCGAAGGCCAGTCGGCGATCCGACTCCGGTCGGCGAGGAGCCTCGGACATCTCGGAGACCCGGAAGCGCTGGGCCAGCTTCGACGAGCCGTCACCAGCGAGCGAGACAAAGAGGTGCGCCTGGCGGCGATCGAGGCCATCGGTCGGATCCGGGATGAGCGCTCCGTGCAGGTCCTTCGGTTTTTGGTGACCGACAACGATCGGGAGATCAAGGCCGCGGTCACGGACGCTCTGGAGGCCACGGGCCTTCCGGCGGCGTCGCAAGGCCTGGAGGTGCTCCTCCGGGACCGAAACCTGGACATCCAGTGGCGAGCCTTCCTGGCGCTGCTGAGCATCAACCCCGAGGCCGCCCAGCGTCATATCAACCAGGCCCTGCGGAACCCTCCTGAGACCTTCGGCAACGACCTCAACCCCTACACCATGACCGAGAGCGCCCGAAGCGCCATCTACAGCCGCCTCTTCAGCCACTCCGGAAGCCGGGTGCGGACCGTGGCGGCCCAGCACGCGTCGATCCATCGGGACGTTCTGTTGCCCGCCGCTCGTCAGGCCGTCGTGGACTCCAGCATTCATCGCGATCTTCGGAGCGAGCTGGTCCACCTCTTGGTCGCCGCCGGCGAGGAGGATGACCTGGCTCGCCTGGACCGGGTGATGCGAAACTTCGCCGGAGAGCCGGCGGCCACCGTGGCGGCCTGGGCGATCGCCGAGCGAGCGGGCTCTGCCTTCGAGGCCAGCTTCCGTGGATTCATCGCCCGAGATGACTCCGTGGCTAAGGCCATCGCCGCCTACGCGCTGATCGCCATGGACTGAAGAAAGCCGAGGGTGGGGGCGGCTGCAAATTGACACCCCCCTGCCGGGGTTGATATCGTCGTGAAAGTCTTTCCAGACACCAGTTTGTCTTCCGTCTTTCACGCCCCGCCGGGCTTCAGCACAAGGAACGACCCATGAGAAGACCGATCCTGACCACCCTGGCCACGTTGATCTTGGTGGCGGCGATGGCGGCCCCTGCGATGGCCCAAGATCGGGAAGTGGTGATCCTGAAGCTGACCACACAGGACGTCGAAGACTCCGTGATGGATCAACTCTATAAAGAGCTTCACAGCGGAGTGGAGGGCACTGACGGGCTGACCGTCGGCAGCGGCGGGGAGATCTCGATGAGCGACCTGACGTTGATGGCCGGTTGCGACGCTCCTACGCCGGAGTGCATCGGGCTGCTGGCGGACTTCGTCGACGGCGACCTCTTGCTCTTCGGAGAAGTGAGTCGGAGCGGCGACGCCCACTCCTTTACGCTTCGGCTCTTTGACTTCGCTGCCAACGACTTCGACCGGGAGATCGTCGACCAGACCCTGACGGGGGACGCCGCGTGGCTCGCCCGGGGCGTTCCAGCGGTGGTGGAGCACTTCTTTTTCGGTCCCACGGCCTCTCTGACGGTCTCCGTGTCCGGTTCCCCCGACGCCGAAGTACGAGTCAATGGTGAGGTGGTGGGACGAGGATCTGTTGAGATCTCCGATGTCGCCCCGGGAGAAGTGGTCGTCCTGGTGATGACTCCTGATGGGCAAGAGGAGATGCGACGGGAGATCTTGCGCCATGACGAAGCCGGACAGGTGTCGTTTTCCTTCCGGGCCCCCGAAGACGACGATCCCATCGAGCCTGTCGCCACTCCCCGGGATGGCCCGAGCCTGGTTCCCGGTTTTGCCCTGACCGGCCTGGGCGTCGCCGGCGTGGTCGTGGGGATCCTCGGTCAGAGCCAGCTGACGGCGGCCGAGACGGACGCGATCGTCCTGGTCGATGGACGAGAAGCCCTCTTTGAGAGCCAGCTCGACGAGGCCCGGGAGATCCAAGACCGGATGAACCGAGCTCATACCATGCGGGTCGTCGGCCTGTCCGTGGGTGCCGTGGGACTCGTCGCCGGCGGGACCATGCTCTTCATGGCCCTCACCGGTGGCGACTCCGACGTCCAGACCTCCTCCCGGGACGGTCTGGAACTCGACCTGGGCGCCACTTCGGAGGGCGTGAACGCCGGCGTCCGACTGCGCTTCTGAGCCACCATTTCCTTACCACCGGGCCTCGGGCCCTATGATCGCACTCGAAGAGATCTCGAAGTCCTACGGGCAAGACCGGCTCCTGGAAGACGTGAGCTGGCAGCTCCCCGTGGGAGAAGTGGTCGGACTCGTCGGTCCCAACGGGGTCGGCAAGACCACGCTCTTGCGGATCCTCGTGGACCAGGAGTCGCCGGATACGGGCCAGGTGATTCGCCCGCGGGGCGTCCAGGTGGGGTATTTGCCCCAGGAGATCACCGAGGCCGATGATGGGACCGTCCTGGACGCGATCCTCCAGGGTCGTGCCGACCTCTTGGCGCTGGAAGCAGAGCTCAAGGAGCTCGAGCGGCGCCTGCAGAACGATCAGAGCGAAGAGGTCACCAGGGCGTACGACCTGGCCCAGGACCGATTTCGCAGGGAAGGGGGGTATGAGCTCCGCAGCCGAGCCTTTGAGATCGGCGCTGGGATGGGGTTCTCCGACGAGGAGTTCCATCGCCCCCTGGCGGAGTTCTCGGGGGGGTGGAAGATGCGGGCCTTCCTGGCCCGACTCTTGTTGCGGTCCCCAGATCTCCTCCTCCTCGACGAGCCCACGAATCACCTCGACCTGGAGTCCATCGAGTGGCTCGAGGGGTTCTTGAAGAACTACCCGGGGACGATCATCTTGATCAGCCACGACCGGGAGTTCATGAACCGCCTGGTGGATCAGATCACCGAGATCCACGCACGGGACCTGGCGCACTACCGCGGCAACTACGATAAGTACCTGGTGGAGCGGGAAGAGCGGCGACAGCGCCTCCTGGACGCCGCCGCCCGTCAGGCTCGAGAGATCGAGCGGATCCAGACCTTCATCGACCGGTTTCGGTACAAGGCCAGCAAAGCCAGCCAGGTCCAGAGTCGGGTCAAGCAGTTGGAGAAGATCGAGCCCATCGAGGTCCCGCCGGCCTACGACTCTCAGATCTCCTTTGAGTTTCCCCAACCGCCCCGGGTGGGGAAGACCGTGCTCGAGGCTCGGGGGCTCACGAAGTCCTTCGGCGACAACCACCTCTATCAAGGAGCCGGCTTTACCCTCCACCGAGGGGAGCGGGTTGCCTTCGTCGGTCCCAACGGAGCCGGAAAGTCCACGCTCCTGAAGATGCTCGCCGGACGCCTCCCCCCGGACTCCGGTGAGGTGCACCGGGGCCATCAGGTAGAGGTGGCCTACTTCGCACAGCACTCCGTAGACCAATTGGATCTTCAGAACACCATCTTGGACGAGCTCGAGGGGGCCGCCTCCTTCGAAGCTACTCCCCGGGTGCGGTCCATCCTCGGGGCGTTTCAGTTCTCCGGGGACGACGTTCATAAGCGGATCTCCGTGCTCTCCGGTGGCGAGAAGAGCCGCGTGGCCCTGGCGAAGCTGCTCCTGGAGCCGGCGGGTTGCCTGCTCCTCGACGAGCCGACAAACCACCTGGACATCCCCTCCCGGCGGGTGCTGGAGCAGGGGTTGCGCGACTTCGGCGGAGCTCTCTGCGTGATCAGCCACGACCGCGCATTCTTAAGTCAGGTGGTCAACCGGGTGGTCCGCATCGACGAGGGTCGCCTGAAAGACTACCCCGGGACCTTTGAGGAGTACCGGTGGCGTCGGGCCAGGGAAGGGGGGGAGGTCGAAGAAGGCGACGACTCCGGCGCCTCGGAGGTCCTGTCTCGTAAGGATCTGCGACGGCTTCGCGCGGAGCTGCGACAAGAGCGGGACGCCGAAGTGGGTACCCTTCGGCAGGAGCTAAACGCCCTGGAGACACGCATCGAAGAACTGGAGCGAGAGGTCGCTGGTCTGGAAGAGAAGCTCGCCGACCCCCAGACCTACGAAGGAGGTGGTGAGTCCGTGGCTGGCCTCCAAAAGAGCCACGGCGAGCTCTCATCGGAGCTCGCCGCGGTCCTGGAATCCTGGGAAGAGAAGGGGGGGCTGCTGGAGGAGATCGAGCAGCGGTACGCCTCTCGAGAAGAGGCGCTGGAGTCACCGTGAGGCCACCTCGGTTTCGGCCTGGGCTCGTCGGGCGGACTCCACGGTGAAGTAGTGCCGCAACCCCTCGCTGGCGGCCATGGGTCCGAGCATATGCCACTCCGGATCGTTGGCCATCAGGCCGGCCACGGCGATCCCAGGGTGGTCATCCCACTGAGTGTGGCGAGCCAAGCCCACGAACCAGGTGAACCGAAGGAAGGGGTTCTGGTTGGAGAGGGTGCCCGTCTTGCCCGAGACCTCGATGGTGTTCGGGAAGGCCCGCCGCTGGGCGAAGTACCGGCGAGCCGAGCCGGTCCGGGTGGTGGTGACCATCATCTCCGTCAGCTTCTGGGCGGTCTCGGCGGGCATCACCTCGCGCCACACTCGGGGCTCGAACTGGTAGAGCACCTCGCCATTGGGGGCCTCGTAGCGGTCGATGATCGTGGGCTGCATCATCACGCCGTCGTTGGCCAGGGCCGCGCCGATCATCGCTCCGTGCAGGGGGCTCAGGTGGGTGTGCCAGAAGCCGGCGGCCGCCCGGGCCCGCTCGAAGGGGTCATCGACGAACTCCGCCCGGCTCACGTCCACGGGGAGCTCGAAGGGGATTTCCTGGTTGTACCCGAACCGCTCGGCCCACTCCATCAGGTCGGCCTGCTCCAGGTGGTAATAGCTCTCCTTGGCGATCAGGGAGTTCAACGACCGGGCCAGGGCACCTTCCAGGTCACTGCAGGCGTTGTCTCGGGCCGGGTCGCCGGTGATGTTGCGCTCCGTCAAGCTCCGCAGGCCGCCGTGGTAGCAGACCTCGGCGTGGGGATCTCGCTGGCCGGCCTCCATCAGGGCCGCGGCGGTGACCACCTTGAAGACAGAAGCCGAGGGCGGCGCGGCGTTTCGAGAGAAGTCGGAGTACTCCCCGCCGCGTCGCGAGTTGTGGCTCTTGGCGATCACTCGTCCTGTGGGGGGATCGATCAGGACGACCGCGCCGTGAGGCGTCAGGGTCTCCCGGAGCATCCCGTCGAGCCGCTGCTGCACATCGGGGTCGATCGTGAAGTAGACCCGGCTGCCGTCTTCCAGCTCCTGCACCAGTTGGCCGTGCTCGTTGCGAACGGCCTGAGAGGGGTCGAGGCCGGCGGCGGCCCAGTCGTCGGGGACGGCTGGGAAGGTCACGGGTTGCAAGTTCCGGGCGGCGGCGATCATCGCCTCGGCCTGCTCTCGAGCGTCCGAGGCGGCCTGATCGGTGGCCACGTCGAGGCGGAGACGACGGACCGCCGACTCGGCGGCCGCGGCGCGCTCGGCGGCGGTCACGGCCCGCTCCACCTCATCGGCGGGGGGGCTTGCCCCGGCGCTCACCATGGTCATTCCCACGACGCCAAAGGTCAGTGCTCCCGTGATGGCGAGCGAGCGAAAGAACTTATTTTTCGGTGGGTTTGTCATTTTCACATCACTGGAAAGGGGACATCCTTGTCAACTTTCTCCAGCCTTCTTTGTACATCCGCAGATCGGGTTGTCAACTTTTGCGAACTATCCGCCCAGACCGAGCTTCTCCTTTAAGGAGGCGAAGAATCCTTTCTTCTGTTCTCGGCGCATCTTCATCAAGCGCTCCTGGCGCTTGGCGATCACGTTCTTGGGGTTGTGTTGAAGAGCTTCCATGAAGAGGGCATAGGCTTCCCGGTGTTTGCCCAGGGACTTGGCGACGACCCCCAGGAAGCAGAGGAGCCAATCTCTATCCGGGAGCTGGGCCACGAGCTTGTCGAGCTCGTCGTAGATCTCCTTTCCGCGGGACCGGTCCTCGGGGCTGCCGTCCTTCTTCTTCGGCAAGAGGAGGAACTCGGTGTACAGGAAGTGAGCGAAGTACTCCTGATCGTCGGGGTTCTCCTCGCAGGCGATCTTGAACTGCTCGTGGGCCCCCTTGTAGGAGCCGGAGTCGAGCATGGTCTGGCCGCGGCGAAAAGCGCTCTCGGCGGTCAAGATCGAGCCGATGTCGACGTTCTCGCCGGCGAGTTCCATGTCGTACATGGCTCGCTTGTCGGGGTCGCCCAGGACCTGCTTGGCCGTGTTGATCCGGGCGAAGATCTCCTGGACCTTCTGCTTATCGGCGCCGATGTCGTAGCCGCTGAAGCGGTCGACGTGCCATTCCTTGGCGAGCTCACGGAACCGCTTGGCGACCTCGGCGTCGAGGAGGGTCTGGTCGAGGTTGGCCTTCACCCCCAGGATCTCGTAGTGGGTCAGCTCACCGAGCTTCTCGTGCATGGTGACGATCTTTCGTCGAACCGCTTCGGTGTCTTCGGCCATGGAGTCCTCGTGAAACCGTTTGGGGAAAAGGAGAAACGCCGACGAAGAGTGTACGGCACAATCCATCCCGCTGACAACGGGGGCAGAGAAAAACCTCGCCATGGGGCGAGGTCTTTGTTCTCGAGTGGCTACACAGGGACTCGAACCCCGGACCTAGCGGATATGAGCCGCTCGCTCTAACCAGCTGAGCTATGTAGCCGTATCACAGGAGGTCGAACGTCCTGCGAGGGGCGAAGAAATAGAGCAAGAGGCGCCATGGGGTCAAGAGAAAATTGGGGCGTCACGTCCGATAATATATATTATGTCAACTTGAGGATCTGAGAAAGGATCTTCGAGTCCTCGTCGAACCCAAAGAAAAGCCCGCCCGGTTTCCCGGGCGGGCCTCTCCTCTTCTGGAACGGACCTTTAAAGATTGAAAACGAATCAGTGGCCGGCGTACATCTCCAGCCGGTCGCCGATAATCACCTCCCGGTTCGACCGGGTGATCACGGCGATGGAGTGCTGCTCTCGGACGTCGAGGACCAAGACCTGGCCGACCCGCTGCCAGGGGATCTCCGGTGGCGCGTCGGAGCCGAAACGGTCGAGCCCTTCAAAGCGCTGGAAGATGAAGAATCGATTGCCCACCCGAACCCCGTCCTCGGCGCCCCGATCGATGAAGACGTACTGCTGGGGCCCGAAGGCGAATCCCGGGTCCAGGCTGTCCACGATATGAGCCACCAGGTCTTGCTCGGCCTGCCGGGGCTGCACCAGCTTGAGCTGGCGCTCGTAAGGAACCAGGATGTCTCCCCGCTCGATCTCTCGCCAGGACTGGTCGATCAGCGCCGTCTTGGCGACGTTCTCCCGCTCCGAGATCTCGGTGATCACGAGGCTGCCAAGGACGATGTACTTATCCCCTCGGTGCTCCCCGTCGGCGTCTTCCAAGGGCCCTTCGAGGCGGACGATGGCGAACCGGTCGCCGACGCTGACGTCGGTGTCCTGCATGGCCATGATCTCGTCATCGTCGAGGCTCTCCCGCTCGTCCTCTCGATAGGCGTTCTCTCCGAAGTCGACCCACACCGTGTCGTGCTCCACAAGCATGTGGGCGGCCTTCGGTGAGCCGATGATCCGACCCACGCTCTCGAGCTCTTCGGTGGTGATCATCCCCCCCAGAGGCAGATAGAGCCCCATGGGCTGCTCCGTCGCCGAGTCGTCCTGGGTCAGCCCCCGCTGTTGCTGGGCGACCCCGTCTCCGGCAGTGGTCTCTCCGGCCATCGCCCGGAGGTAGAGGATATCTCCCGGGTAGATCCAGTGGGGGTTGGTGATGTGGGGGTTGTAGCTCCAGAGGCGAGGCCACTCGAAGGAGTCGCCGTAGTAGAACCCGGAGAGATCCCAGATTGTATCACCGTCGCGGATCACATGATAATCGGGGTTCTCCCCTGTCCGTACCCGCGGCTGTTGCGCGTCGGCGTCGGAGGGAGTGACGCCCAGGGTGGCCACCCCGAGCGCGGCAGCGCCCAGAGCAGCGGTGGTCCAGCGCCTCATCTTCTTCTGATTCATTTGCAAGCTCCCACGAGGGCGAAGGCCGTCGAATTTACTGGCCATCATAGAGGGGGTGGTCTTCCAATCGTTCCGCTCCCAGACGGCCCGGATTGCTTCGGGGGTGGCTCTCCACGAGCTCCGTCAAGAGCTCCAGGGATCGCTGGGGCTGACCCAGACGGTCATAGGCCAGAGACATCTTCAACATGGCATCGGGCACCTTATTGGCCGTCGGTAGCTCGTCGAGGATCCGCTGGAAGTACCGGACCGAGGTATCGTACTCCCCGAGTCCGTAGTGGCACTCCCCGATCCAGTACAGGGCGTTGTCCACATAGTCCGCGCGGGGACCGGCGTTCAAAAAGTCCGTGAACCCTCGCAGGGCCTGGGCGTAGTCGCCGGCCCGGTATTGCGCCAGAGAGTCCTGGTAGAGATCCAAGAGCTCTCGCTGCGAACGGGGCTCGGACCGCTGGGGCTCGGAAGTCGAGTCTTGCACCCTCCCCTCTCGGAGCTCCTGGCTGGTGGGCAGTCGCTCGCTGGTCACCGGTGGATGCGCCGAGCCGCTTCGCCGCGGTGTCGACGAGGACGATGAAGAGCTTGAGGAGGAGGACGACGACGATGAGGACGTCGACCGGGCCTGTCGGCTCGACGAGCCGGCGGTCCCGAAGTACTCCTCGAGCCGCTCGTTGGTGATCACGATCTCCTCCCCGTCCCGGGAGGTATCGGGGGCAGGCATGTCCTGAAAGTAGTAGTCGTCATCGGCTACGTAGTGACCGCTCTGCTGTTGAGAGAGGGGGATCCGAGCCACCCCTCGTTGATCCAGGCGCTGCTGCATGGATGGATCGGCCCGATAGTCCGAGCCGTGGTAGCTAGACTGCGGGGCCGGGGCCGGCCGCTGTGCTTGCTGGCTCTCTTGGTGGCTCCCCTGAGAGTCGGCGAAGCCCTCCCGCTGCCGCAGATATCCCCGGCGCTGCAAGGCGATCCGGTTGGACTCCACGCGGTCCTGCATCAGGGCCATCTGGCGCTCCACCTCTTCCACCCGGACCATCAACCGCCCGTTGGTGCGCTCTACGTCTTCGACCCGCTGCTGCACGGCCCGAAGATCATCGGGGGAGACCTCCGGAGCCGGCGTCGCGCACCCCACGAGGAGCATCGTCGAGCCGGCGATGACGGAAGGCCACACGAAAGACCTCAAGTGTACCATTAGAAAATGTCGGTCCTTCAAAACCAGCCCTCCTCGGGAGGTCGCGATTCTCCGCGGGATCAGTCAAGTCGCTTACATCCTGTCGACGTCGATGCTAACATGGCCCCGGATCGTGTCAAGAAAGTTAAGAATTGCTATCACCCCTGATTTTTCAGGCAATTGGGACCTTCCATGGATGAAAGAACCCGGACCCGACTAGTCCAAAAGATCGACCGCCTCGACCACCCCGACGCCGGACTCCAAGACACCATCTTGGATGAGTTCTCTCGGGACCCCGAGGGGGTACGCCCCGTGATCCTGGCGAACCTGCCCCTGGTTAACGACCGGGTCCGGCGGGCGCTGCTGCGGTGGCTGACTCGTCATCACGACGCCAGGTCCACCCTGCCCTTGATGCGGTACGTCTTCGACGAGCGAAACACCATCGCCGAGCAGGCTGGCCGAGCAATCGCCATGGCCATCTTACACCGTCGGGCTCGCCAGACCGGCGAACCCGAGGAGCGCGGTCGCCTGCGGGCCTTCGCCGAAGACCTCACGGAAGATCTCTCCCCGGAGATCCGCCGCCAGGCGCTCCGGATCCTGGCCTTCGTGGGCAACGAGCGGTCCGTCTCGTTCGTGGAGCCTCGCCTCGCCGACGACGACGAGGAGGTCCGGGCCGCCGCCCATGAGGCCATGAACGTCCTCTCCGAGGCAGGCCCCGACGACACGGAAGAGCCCCGATCGGCGGCCGAGCTCCAGAGGCTCCTGCTGGAGTCGGCGGGCCCCCTTCGCCGCCAGCTGGTGCGCCAATGGCGGCGCCATCCGGAGAAGGCGGACATCGCCGCGGCGATTCTCAAGACCGGAGATCTCCGCACCCAGGCCCTTCAAGTACTTCTTGAAGAACCTCGTCAGGAGGTCCGCCCCTCCCTGGCCGGGATCGTCCTCGACGCCCCCGATGGCCCTGACGCCGCCCTGGCGCTCCGACTTCTGACCGCCCTGGCCTCGCAGGATAGCGCCCCTGCCCTCACGAATGAGGAAGAGCAGGCGATCCGCCGAGGGTTGGAGACGACCTCCGTGGTGACCACCGGGGCTGCCTGCGACGCGGCGGCCCGGCTTCGACCGGCCGGTGCCTTTCGGCGCCTCTTGTCCCTGACCCACTCCAACAATCTGTCCGTCTGCCTCGCCGCGGCCGCCGGGGTGGACCACTTGGCCAGCCGAGACGACTCCGAGCGGGTCCGAGATATGATTCAGTCCATCGAGCTTAACGATCGCCGACGAACCGAAGAGGCCAACGACCCGGACCGGATCAAGATCATCGCCTACCTCCAGTCGGCGCTGCGAAAGATGGTCCACCCCGGGCTGGTCGGTGTGGAGACCGTCCATCGCCTCGCGATTACCCAGCTGCGGCGAGCCGGCAGGCACCAGCCGATTCGGGTCACGGCGCTGCAGCTGCTCCTGGCCAGCACCCCCGAGGAGGGCCTCGACGAGGTGTGGCGATGGGATGAGCGGGATGTCTCCCGTCTGCTCGAGGTCCTCCCCCACTGCGACGGCCCGGCGCTCCAGCGGCTGGGGACAATCCTCGCCCGGTGCGCCCCCCGGGGCCTCCCGGAGCTCACCGAGGTCGCCCGGGAGTTCTACCGGAGCGGCGAGGTCGACGTGGCCACGGTGATCGTGGTGCTCTTGGACCGCGCCGACTCTCCGGAGTCCAACGCGCTCTTGGAGGAGATCTCCCGCCGCGGAGATGACGGCGCCGACGCCGCCGCCCAGGTCCTCCGCAGACGCCGAAACGACGCCGACGTGATCGACGCCGAGTTCATCCCCAATGATAAATGACCTCGAGAAATAGAAGGGATCTAGAAGGGATCTGCGACGACTCGGAAGGACTCCATCGTCTGCACCTCATCGTACTCCGGGGTATACCCCGTGGCCTCCCGAAAGGACCCGTCGTCGACGACGACGGGGTACTTGATATGGTTCACCGCTCCCCGCGGCAGGTGGGGAAGCCCAAACCGCCCGGTAACCCGATGAAAGAGCGGCTGTGGAACCGGCACGTTGCGCCGCCCCGTCGCCCGAATCAGCGTGGAGAGCGGGATCGGCTGGGGGCCAGCGACGTTGAATACGCCCCGAAGGCGGTGTTCCAGTGCCAGCCGTAGCGCCCGAGCGGCGTCCCGTTCATGGAGAAACTGAAAGAGGGGATCAAACCCCAGCACCGTCGGGACTCGAGGGCCCCGCAGGTAGCTGCAGAGGGTCCCATGCCTGGCCGGCCCCAGGACGTAGGCGAGGCGGAGCACCACCGTGTCGAGCTCGGGCACTCGCCAGAGCGCTGTCCCCGCGAAGAGGTCGGCGGCTACCAGGTCGGCGAGCTCCGGGAAGGTGGTCACCGCCATCGGCGGCTCCGCCTCCGTGTGATAGAGAGGAGATTCGGCGTCGGCCCCGTAAAAGGTGTGGCGCCCCACGAAGAGCAGCTGCTTCACGCCGTAGCACTGGCAGTGGTCCACTACGGCTCGGGTTCCCCCGAGGTTGATCCGGTATCGCTCCCGCATTCGCCTGGCGAGGTGGGTGACCGTGGCCATGTGGATCACGGCCTCGGGTTTCCAGGTGCGGAACACATCCTCCACGGGTCGTTTTCGAATATCGCCGCGGAACATCTCCACTTCGGCCGGGGCGTCCGGCCAGGGCCGACGGTCCACGCCGAGCACCTGGTGGTCCCCCTGCAAGAGCTCCTGGGCCACCAGGTGGCCGAAGCGGCTGGAAATCCCGGTCACCAGTACTTTCACGTCCCCTCCCCTGTGCCCGGTAGTTGGCCCTGTCTGACGGCGTCACGACGCCAGGCTCGCCCTTCTTCGATGAGCTCTCGGATTCGTTCCTGTACGGTCGCCACGTACCCCTGGATCACGTCGTCGGTCTCCCGGCCCGTGCCCTCAAACCGCAGGGGCTCTCCGTAGAAGACCTGGCATGAGATCGGCAGCGGGATCGGCAGGCCGTAGGCGCTCACGGGGATGTAGGGTGCGCCGATCCAGCGGGCGGCTTTCTTCAGATGCATCACCGTGGGCAGGGCTTCTTCCCCACCGATGAACGCGAAGGGCACGATCGGGGTCTGCGTGGTCAACGCCAAGCGGAGGAACCCGGTCCCGAACCGCACCAGCTGATACCGATCTCGGTAGAGCTTTCCCGTCCCCCGGGCGCCCTCGGGGAAGACCATCAGGCAGCGATCGTCCTCCAGGAGTCGTACGGCGTGTTCCGGCAGTCCCGTGAACTGGCCCACGCGGCTGAACCAATGAGACACGAAGGGCCACCGGTTGGCGAACTTCTCCACCATTCCCTGGCCCAGCCGGGGCTGTTCCAGGGCCAGCAAGAGCGACGTGAGGACCATCGCCCCGTCCACGGGGAGCCCCCCGGAGTGGTTCCCCACGACCATCACACGCCCGGACTCTGGGACGTGCTCGGCGCCGAAGGTCTTCACCGAGAAGTAGTGACGATAAAAGGGAGCCAGGAGGGAAAAGAAGGTGATCAGGTGATCCTGAGAGATGCCGTAGGGGTCCAGGCCGAACTCGTTGAACGGGACGTCGAGACGCCGCACAGCCCTCTCCACCTCTTCATCGGCGATGACCCGCCGGGACCACTCTGGCAACACCTTGGAACCTCTCTCATCGACTCGGTTCGCGTACACCTACCATGCCTCTTCATAGCAGGGATCGGCGGCCGGACGCCACCGGCTTTGCCCGGGGATCACCGGTCTGGTAGCGTGAACGTCGGAGACACCGCGACCTGCCGACGAGGCTTTGAATGACCTGCCATCGTCCCTTCCATCTCAACCTCCTCTGGATCGCCTTGCTCGCCGGCGCCCTCGTCGCCTGTGAGGTGGACACGCCTCCGTCGGTGCCTGACGCCGAGGAAGAGGAGCCGGAGGAGCCCGAGATCTGCGACTGGGGCCCCTGTGACGAGCCCATCGAGCAGGAGCCTAGAGAGCCCGAAGATCTCCCCGGTGGCGAGTCCGCCGCCGGCGAGGATCCCTGCGGGTTTGACGGCCATTGCCGGTGGACGCCCTTCGGCGCCGGCACAGAGAGCCCCTTCGAAGAAGGCGACCTCGTGGGCGCTCTGATCGATGACGACGGCGCGATCACCCTCGATGACGAGAGCGAGCGGCGGTTCTTCATCTGGATCGCCAACACCGACCAGGGCACGGTCTCCAAGTTCGACACCGAGACCCGAGAAGAGGTCGCCCGGTATCGAACGGGTCCGACCGGTGAGGACCTGCAGCCGTCGCGGACCACCGTCAATGGCCTCGGGGAGGTCTTCGTCGCCAATCGAGAGGGCCAGCGGGTGACCAAGATCGGCCTTCCTCCCAATTGTCCGAGCCAGAGCGCTGACGGCTCTCTGAACACCTCATCGGGTCCCAACGATATCTTGGGCTGGGAGGAGGACGACTGCGTGATCTGGAGCACTACTCTCCCCGGCCACGGGGTGCTCCGATCCATCGCCGCCCAGGACACCGAGGAGGGCTCCTTCGTATGGGTCGGCGGCTGGGATCACCGGATCTGGAAGCTCGACGCCGAGACGGGACAGGTGATCTTCTTCACGGAGTCCCCGGTTCGCCCGTACGGGTTCGCCCTCGACGAGGCTGGAAACCTCTGGATTGCCACCTTCTCCGGCCAGAAGCTGGGGCGAGTCGACACCAACGTCTGCCGCAGTCACCCCACCTGCGACGTGGAGATCTGTGACGGCGGAGACGGCGGTGACGGCGACGACTGCGTCAAGGAGGTCATCGAGATGCCCGCCAACGGCTACGGGATCACCGTAGACCATCAGCAGCGGGTCTGGGTCGGTGGGGATTTCATGCGCTACGACCCGGCCCAGCCCTCCGGGGAGCGATGGGAGCACTGGGACCCTGGGTTCGCCATCCACGGGATCACCGCCGACCGTGACGGCTACGTCTATGGCGCCGCCATGGCCGAAGGAGTGATCCGGGTGGACGCCGAGGACCTGAGCCGCTCCACCTTCATCCCGGGGACCCGAAACCGGAGCGTCAAGGGCATCGCCGTGGACTTCCACGACCGGGTGTGGGCCATTAACCTCAACCATAATGACGCCTTCGTGATCGAGCCCGGGGTCGGGCTCTACGATGGCCAGGTCATCGATCAACCCACGGGCCTCGTTGGGCCGTACACGTATTCGGATATGACCGGGACTCAGCTCCAGTTCGCCACGGATCAGCGAGGCATCTGGCGAATCCGGCTGGAGGGATGCCACCTCAACGAGCACCTCTACTCGGAGTGGCAGACCCTTCGGTTTGAGGCCACCGCTGAAGGTGGAAGCCGCCTCCAATGGCGCGTCCGAGGCGCCACGCGAGTCATGGATCTCGATGACGCCGAGTGGATCTCACTGGGGCTGACCCCGCCGTTGGAGTCCCCCGTGGACCTTCGGAGCGCCCTGGCGGCCCACGGCCTGGCCCGGGCCAACCACCTGGAGATCGAGGTTCGCCTTGAGCCCGCCCAGCAGGGGCTGGAGTTCTTCGTCCCTCGCCTGGAGGTGATGGACGTGATCGCCGAGTGCCCACCGATCGTGAACTAGGTCTAGCTCGGGTCAGCGCAACATCGAAAGCCCACGTTGGGATCCCGGGAACCCGGGGCCTTGGGGGAAGAGTACCGACAGGAGGCCAGATCTTCGTCGCTGTCGTAGCCGCCGCCGGCGACCCGCCGCTCCTCGACCCACTCGTGGACGTTGCCGCTCATGTCGAACGCTCCCGAGGGGCTTCGGCAGCCCGGAAAGGAGCCCGCAGCGGCCAGGGACCGCTCGAAGCCGTCTTCATCGGCGGTGTTGCACCGTTCCGCATCAAAGGTGCTCCCGTAGGGGTAGTGGGTCCCGCAGGCAGAGCGCCACTCCGAGAGGGTGCACAACCGCTTGCCCTGCTGCTCGCACAGGCGGCTGGCGTCGAACCAGCTCACTCGCACTTCGGGAGTTCGACCTCGCCCCGGATACTCGTAGGCGTCGACGCAGACGTTTCCAGCGCTGCGACGAACCAGGACCATCCCCGAGGGGCAATCCGTGCCGGCCGCCGGGGCTGCCTCGGGCTCTGAGGCTCCTCTCGGTGGCCGAGCCGCTCCCGTGGGGCTCTCCCGCTCCGCGGTCCTCCCACCGGCCGCTGCGACCGTGGGCGGCTCGTCTCGCTCCTCGGCGACCTCTTCGGCCTCCTCAGCGTCGTCTGCCTCCTCGGCGAGCTCCTCGGCCCGTGCCTGAGCGCTCTCTTCGGCCGCATCCAGCGCCGCCCTTACCTCATCCCAGGCCCCGGAGAGCGCGGCCGCCCAGTTCTGGTCCGCCTCTTCATCCTCGTCAGCCCGGTCTTCATCGGCCTCGTCTATTTCGGCGACCGCTGCCTCTTCGGCCACCTCGGGGGTCATCGGGGCTGTGGGCGGCACAGGGCTGTCACGGGTCAAGAGACCAACAATTACCGCCATGACCACCATGCCGACGATTCCGAGGATGATCAGGGCCGAAGGTCCTTCCTTCTTTTCCGATGGCTTCTTCGCCGGTGTGCCCGTTGTCTTCGCCGGTGCTGCGGGCTTCTCCTCTGGGGGAGGCGCGGGAGGTGCGGGAAAGACGCTTCGGTCCACTTCGTTGGTAGGAAGAAGGTCTCCCAGTTCGGGCTCCCCGTCTCGGGTGAACTCTCGCGTGGTCAGATCTTCCTGCAACGGCGTGGCGATATCGGGAGAGGTCTCCACGTCCAGAGGGTCCACCGGGGCAGCCGGAGCCGGAGCCGGCGGAGGTCCGGGAGCCGGCGGCGGCGCCATCTCCGGCGAGGACGGCGCGGAGATACCTGCGGCCGAGATCCCCCGCATTCGCTGGGAGTCCGTGAGGAGAACCCCGGTGTCCACGATGGACGTGAAGTCCTCATTGAGCCGCTCGACAGATCGGTATCGCTCCGACGGGTCGAAGGCCATCGCCCGACGGCAGAGGGCGTCGATGGCCGTGAGCGACGCGTCGTCGCCGTTGTACGCGCCGGGTTCGTAGTCCTCCCCAAAGAGCATCAGCCCGATCAGAGCGCCGACGCTGTACACGTCGCACCGCTGGTCCCCTTCTCCACCAGGGACCAAGAGCTCGGGAGCCACGAAGGGGCTCTCGGCGTTGCCTTTCGCGAACGCCGCCGACGGGAGCGCGTCGTAGAGGTAGCTGTCGGTGATCTTCAGCAGATCCGGCAAAAAGAGGACGTTCTCGGGCTTCAGGTTCCCGTGAGGGTAGTCTCGAGCCACGTGCTGAAGCGCCAGGGTGATCTCGGCCAAGATCGGCTCCATCTCCTCCACAGAGAAGGACTCGCCGCGGTCGTGCCGCATCCGCACGACCTTGCGCAGGTGCAAACCTTCCAGCGCCTGCATGGACACCCAGGGGTGCCCCTTGTGGAGGCCGCTGTCGTGAAGGCGGACCACGTTCTTCTGTGTCAGCGCCCGTGCCCGACGGGTGGCCTTCAGGAAGTGCTCCTCCTCCAGCGGTATGGTCAGGAGGTCCCCGGAGAAGATCTTGATCGCCACCGAGGCCTCGATCAGGTTGTCATCGGCGCGATAGACCTGACCGAAGGGGCCTTCCCCGAGCTGCTCCTGGAGGGTGAACCGGTCGGCGATCACCTCACCGGGCGGAAAGTACCGCCCCGAGAAGTCGATGGCCTTCAGCTCCATCGTCATCCGGCGCAACCCCTCGGAGGCTTCCCGGGAGGGCTTCTTTCGTTTCTTCTGCTTCGCCCCGCAGTTCGGACAGACCTTGACGGCCTTGCCGATCGGGCTCCCGCATTGGTGACAGACTACGATGGCGAACCTCCCGGCGAGGTAGGGATTCCGGAGACTCTGGGAGTAGCAAATCCCCTGCGGGGCTGCAACTCTGACGCTACAGTCGCCGGGGAGGGACGCCTGCTTCGTCTTCGTCCTCGTCTTCGTTCGGCTGTGGCTCGGGTGCCGGTTCGGGCTCTGGCTCGGGCGTCGGTTCGGGCGTCGGCTCTGGCTCTGGCGTCGGTTCGGGCTCCGGTTCGGGCTCCGGTTCGGGCGTCGGTTCGGGCTCTGGCGTCGGCTCCGGTTCGGGCGTCGGTTCGGGCTCTGGCGTCGGCTCCGGTTCGGGCTCTGGCGTGGGCTCGGGCTCCGGCTCTGGCTCCGGTTCGGGCTCCGGCGTGGGCTCTGGGGTCGGCTCCGGTTCGGGCTCATGGCGAGGCTCCTCGGCGACCACCACGGGCTCTTCGGTCCCACATGCGTCCACAGGGTCCATCAGGGGGGCCGCCGCCCCCGGAGACACCTCGGCGAGACGGCCCAGAAACTCCCTGGCTTCATCGCACCGACGAGCGTCCAAGGCAGATCGCAGCCGCATCTCTGTATTGCGAGCTCCGCTGGCGACGCGCACGAACTCCTGAAAAGCCTCGTGGCCCGGATCCTGGGCGGACAGTCTGCGCTCCAGCCCGGCCAGAACACCATCGGCCTCCTGAAACCGCCCCTGCTCCACGAGCCATCGGGCGCTCTCGATAACCCCAGATACATACGCCTTGTCGGTGAGCTCTCCGGCCACCTGCAGGGCCTCCTCAGGGGTCGCCGGTTCGTCTCCCCCTCGGTGGTTCCAGAACACGACCGCCCCCACCACGGCGGCGGTGATCACGAAAGCGATGATCCCGCCATGGATTCCCTGCCGACGCCGGGGCCTCCGAAAGATCGGATCCTCCTCTCCCAGCTCCCCCCAGATGTCGACCTCCTCAGCCTCCTCGGGTTCCCCGTCGAGGTCGCGGCTCAACTCCGCGGGCTCCGAGTCGTCATCGGTGAGGGTCGACGCCAGGGCGTCCACGTCCACTCCACCGTCGTCGAACTCCATCTCCAGCGGCTCGCCACGCCCGTCGTCAAAGGTCGACACGCCGAGCGGGCCGCCTGGGTTATCGTCGAAGGTCCCAGGCGCTCCCACCACCTCTTCCGAGTCCGGTTCTCTCTCGACGGCGCTCGTCTTCGCAGGGATCTGCTCCTCCGGCGACGGGCCCTCGGCGGGATCGATCTTCTCCAGGGCCTGAACCAGCTCGTCAGCGTCCTGAGGGCGGCGAGCGGGATCTTTTTCGAGACACCAGAGGATCACCTTCTCCAGGCCAGGATGAACCGCCACGCCTTCACGGGCCTCCCCGGGCGGCGTGGGCTCCTCGTTGAGCTGCTTGTTGAGGATGGCGAACTTATTCTTTCCCCGGAACGGCAGCTTCCCGGTGGCCATGAAGTAGAGGATCACCCCGGCGGCGTAGATATCGGACCGATGATCGGCGCTGTCTCCCCGCGCCTGCTCGGGAGCCATGAACTCCGGCGTCCCGAAGACCGAGCCGGTCTCGGTCATCCCCCCTTCCCCGTCGTCATCGGCGATCTTCGCGATCCCAAAGTCCAGGACCTTCACGGCGAAGCGACCGCGGGTCCCGGGGATCAGCATCAGATTATCGGGTTTGAGATCCCGATGGATCACCCCCTCTTTATGGGCCGCCGTGAGCACCTCACAGACCTGGATCCCGATGGATCGGATCGTCTCCGTCGGCAGGGGTCCCTTGTCCCGCACCACTCGGGTCAGGCTGTCCCCCTCGATGAACTCCGTGATCAGGTAGAGGGATCCGTCGTCGTGCTGCCCGTACTCCAAGAGGGTCACGGCGTTGGGGTGATTCACCCGACAGTAGGACCGGGCCTCGTTCAAGAACCGGAGCACGATCTTCTCGTCGGAGGTGAACTTCTGGTTCAAGAACTTCACGGCCACCCGTTGCCCCAGGGGCTTGTTGACCCCCAGATAGACGTCGCCCATTCCCCCCGAGCCGATGGTCTCGACGATGGTGTATTTTCCCCCGACCACCTCGCCTTCGTAAGAGTTGCGAACCGATCGGATGGGCACCAGCTCGGCGCCACACTTCACGCAGAAGTTGCCCCCGCCCCGCTGCGACACCATGCAAGCCTTGCAGATCTTGACGATCCGGTCGGCCTCCTCGGCCGCCAGGTCCACAGGCTCCTCGGAGGGCAGCGTCGGATGCTGATGGTCCTCCCGAGCGGCGACTGGCCGATGGATCGGGTCCGTCTTCGGTCCGCTGGCCTCCCCGGCGGGATGTTCCTTGTCGTCCTGACTCACCACCATCCTCGGCAACGGGGCTTTCCTTCGCCCCGACAGCGACACTCTCTTCCTCGCTCCGGCGCGCTCATTGTGCCACGCTGAAGGGGGTTTTCAACTAAATGCTCTCACCGCTCCGGTTTCATCCAAAAGGTACACAATGAGCCCGAGGTAACAACCCCGTTTCCAACGACGTGCGCCTCCATTATACTCCGCCCACCCATGGAACGGAGCCCTCATGCTTGACCGGAAAGCCTACGTCGCCGACTTACAAGACCAGCAGGTGGTGGAGTCGATCTTTCTCGTGTCGTCCACGTCTCTACGGGAGACCCGCAACGGCGATCCCTACCTCTGCGTGACCTTGCAGGACCGCACGGGCTCCATCGAGGCGCGGGCCTGGGACGACGCCGCGGCACTGGCGGCCCGGTTCGACGCCGAGGACTTCGTCGCCATCCGGGGCCGAGTCAGCATGTACCGGGAGGTGCTCCAGCTCACCCTCACGGACATCCAGCGGATCGACGAGGCCGACCTCAACCTGCGAGACTTCCTGCCCCACTCACGGTGGAGCACGGAGAGCCTCCTGGAGACTATGGTGCAGCTCGTCGAGGAGGAGATCGAGTCCGATGAGGTCCGCCGGTTTCTACAGGCCCTCCTCGCCGACACCGACTTCCAGGGGGCCTACCAACGGGCCCCCGCGGCCAAGCAGAACCACCACGCCTACCTGGGCGGGCTCCTGGAGCACTCCCTCTCCATGGCTCGACTGGCCCTCTCCATGGGTCGCCACTACCGGGCCTACTACCCGGGGCTGGTCAACGTCGATCTCGTGGTCGCCGGGTGCATCATCCACGACATGGGGAAGGTGGAAGAGCTCAGCGCCGGCCGCACCTTCGACTACACCACCGAGGGGAAGCTCCTGGGGCATATCGCCATGGGAGTCGCCCGGGTCGACGCCGTGGCGCGCGACCTCTCCCCGCCCCTCCCCGATGAGCTCCTCCTGCAGCTCAAGCACCTGATCCTGAGCCACCACGGCAAGCAGGAGTATGGCTCTCCCGTGGTCCCTCAGACCCCGGAGGCCCTGCTCCTCCATCACCTGGATATGGTCGACAGCCGGATGAACATGTGTTGGAATGCCGCTCAACCCCTGGTCGGTGACGAAGACGCTCGCCCCGGCTGGACGGACTACGATCGGGTCCTGCGAAGCGCCTTCTTCCTCGGCACGCCGGCCACAGCCCCGGAGCCCGTCGACACCTCGGCGCCGGGCCTCGCCACCGGCGACGGCACCCCCGATGATGGCGGCGACGGCGAAGCAGCCGAGCCGGCCCTGAACAACCCGAACCTGAGCCTCTTTGGTGACTAATTTCTGATCGCGCCCTGGAATCGCCCCCTGTGGAGAGACCGACATGAGCATCCTGGACCGCCTGAACCTTCTGATCCGCTCCAACATCAACGACGCCACGGGACGCACCTCCCCCCGACGTGCCCTCTCGGAGATGGAGAACAGCCTCCGGGACGCTCGCCGGCAGCGGGTGGAGCTAAAACGCGGCGAGGCCCAATTGATCCGTCAGATCCGAGAAACCCGGGAGCGCGCCGATCAATGGGAAGAGCGAGCCATGCTGGCCCTTCGCCGCGGCGAGGAAGATCTGGCCCGAGAGGCCCTGATCGTCAAGAATAAGGCCATGCGAGAGGCCGAGAACCTCCGGGATCAGCTCGACGATCAGCGGGCTTATCTCCAGGACATCGAGCGAGCCCTGGAAGCCCTGGAGGCCAAGCTCGAAGGTACCCGGGCCCGGTTGCGGGCCTCCTCCTCGCCAGGCCCCCGTCGTTCCGGCGAGCCCCGGCTCTCTGATTGGGACCGGGAGATGGAGCGACGTCGCCGACAGCGGGAAGCCGGAGAAGCCCCCAGCTCGGAGTCTCGAAGCTCGGAGTGTCGAAGCTCGGAGTCTCGAAGCTCAGGGTCTCGAAGCGCCCCGCCTCGAAGCACCGAACCCCGCCGAGCCCCCGTGGATCCCGACATCGACGATCGGTTCGACACCTCTCGAAGCTTCAGCGAGATGAACCGGATGGCGAGCAAGATCGACTCCATGGAGGCCGAGATCGAGGCTATCCGTGAGCTCGACGACCTCGACCCCCGGCGCTCCGAGTTGGAGAGCATCTTCCGACGAATGGAAGGCGGACAACGTCCCTCTTCGGGTCGCGATGGTCGGCGCGACGACCGTCGCAGCGACCGCCGCGACAGCGACGATGACCTCGCCGACCTGAAGGCCAAGTTCGAGTAGACTCTACACCAAGCCCGTTTAAGGAGCCCGCCAAAGGAGCCCTGCCGCCTCCGGCGCAGGTGTTCTCCCCACCACATTTCCACTCCTAGACCCCACGCCTGCCGCCTCACACCGCAAACCACCTGCCTCGTGTGGCCCAGGGTCTAGACAAAACGCTCCTACAGCCCGATCTGAATCGCCGCCTCCAGGCCATCCTCAGCCTGGGTGCTGGGCCCTGAGGGCCCACCGCCTCGTCCGGCTCTTCCCACGTCGACCCGGGTGGCCTCGTCAATTCTGGTCAAGTCCACAGTAGAGAAGATCCCGAACGACGGGCCGCCGGCACCGCCTCCACCGTTTCCGCCGTCACCACCATCGCCGCCGTCGCCGCCAGCGCCAGCGCGTCCGGTGCTGCCGGCCGGCTCGCCGCCGGGACCACCGCCGCCGCCGGGACCACCGGGCTCCCCAACACCACCTCGACCACCGTCACCGCCGGTACCCCCGTCGATTCGACAGGACACCAACTCCACGTCACTGTTGTCGAGAAAGAGCGCCACCGAGGCACCACCGTGAGTTCCCCCTGTCCCGGCGGTTCCAGCACACCCACCGGATCCCCCGCCGCCGCCGGCGGGGCCCCACCGATCACAGCTGGTCCAGCCAGTGTCCTCGCCACCTCCCGATCCCCCTCCTCCACCGCCGGTGCCACGGGTACCGTCTGTGCCAGAGGTCCCATCCTGACCGACCCATTGGAGTCCATCGAAGCTGCCTTCGGCGCCGCCGCCGACGCCGTGCTCTCCATCGACCCCATCCTCTCCGTCTTCTCCGTCGTCCCCGTCTCCCTCGTGGGGTCCCGGTTCGCCCCCGGCGGCCCCATCATCACCGGGTTCTCCGGCGTTTCCGGAATCGTCTCCCCGTGGACCGTTGCCGCCGTCGCCCCCGAAGCTACACGAATTCGATCCCCCATCTCCTCCGATAGGTTCGTTCCCATCGACGACACCGCAGGCACCCCAGATTCCACGGGCAGCGTCATCCCCTTCCTCTCCAGGGGCCCCCGGACTCCCGGGACTCCCGCCCTGACCGGCCACCCCATCACCGGCCCGACCGCCGTTGATCTGCACGTTATGGAGCGCCACGCCGTCGGAGTCCTTGAGGTACACCGTGATCAGCGACTCCTCGAACCCCACCGTGGAGGCCGGCTCGAACCGGAAGTTGATCACTCGGGTACGGGAGGCGATCCCCTCCCCCCACATCGTGGGGTTCCCACCACGGACGATGGCCCGGGAGGACTGTTGGAAGTTCCAGCCCACGTCGTAGGCCCCGATCAACTGAACGCCGTCCTTGAGTTCGATGGCCTCATCATAGCTCCCTCCCTGAACCAGCACATAGATGAACCCCTCAGCCTCGGCCAGATCGAGGCCGGCCTGAATGGATCTCAGGGGCGCCGAGAGGGTGCCCTCGGCGTCATCATCGCCGTGAGGAGCGACAAAGACCGCCTTCTGTCCCCAGCCATCGTCGGGGCGACAGGGGTCCTCGAGGCTCGCCGCCGGCAAGGGGATCGCTTCGCCGGGGCCACATTCGCCTTCATCGGGCCCGGTGTCGGTCTGGCCGTTGCCAGCGTCTTCGCCATTGCCCACGTCGGGATCGTGATGATTGCCGTTGCCTGCGTCCTCCCCGGCGTCTTCATGGCCGGCGTCGGGATCCCCGTTCTGGTTGTCTCCCGGAGCAGCCGTCTCACCGCCACAACCCCAGAGGGTGAACGCCAAAACAAGGACCGTGAGTGGGAGCCATGTGCGCATCATCGAAGCCATCGTCAGCCCTGCGGTGCTGGAAGTCATCTCTTGGCCATCAGAGTAGACTTCGCGCAATTGAGGGTCAATGATGCGCGCCTGGTTTAGGAATCACGGGCGTATCCCTCATCCGAAGGGCATGAGTGGGATCCACGTTGATCGGTAGGCCGCAGACCGCAGCGGGCCTTGGCCCGAGGGGAGGTTCCGCGCCGCCCTCTATCTCCGGTACACAAATCGGTCCTCCTCGGCGGTTCGTCCTCCAGCGACCCCAGGAGGCGAACCTGGCACCTCTTAGGCGTCCTCCGGAATGGGCAGCACCTTCCCGGCCACGGCGATACACCGCTCCCACTCCCCCTCGACCCGCCCCATCCCGTAGAGAATAGCGTCTTTGACCCGGGCCCCTTCGGACACCTCCACCCCGTCGAGGACAGCGTAGGGCCCCACCCGGGCGCCGCGCTCGATCGATACGTGTGCCCCGGTAAGCAAAGGCCCCGCGAGCTTGGCTTTGTCGTGGATCCCGTCCTGGTTGAAGACAAAGAGACCTTCGTCGAGCGGCGCCGGCAGGGGCACCTGGGCGAAGAGCTCCGGGTCGTCGAGGACTTGTCGGGTGGTCTGAAAGTACAACGTCGGGTTGTCCAGGGCGGCCCAGAATCCCTCGTGGATCACCGCCCCGAACCCCTCGCCAGATTCCATCAAGGGGCCCAACACGTCGCCGACGACGCACCCCTTCTCCACGGGGATCTCCCGCAGGAGCGAGGGTTCGTAGAGGCCCACGCCGGTGTAGTCGAACTCCCTCAGATCGCCGGTCGCTTCGGGGTGTCGCATGTCTCGAAGGCCTCGCAGCTCGAGGCTCTCCTCGTCGACCCACACCTTCCCCGGTTGGGACTCGTCCTTTACCCGCACCACCAGGGAGGCCCGTCGCCCCTTGGCCCTATGCTTCTTCAGACAGTCCCCAAGGTCGATGTCCATCACGCTGTCGCCATTGAGGACCACCAGGGTGGCGTCGGGCTCCCCAAGGGCGTGCCAGATCCCCCTGATGCCCCCGGCGGTGCCCAGGATCTCCCACTCCCGTGCGTACACCACGTCGAGCCCCATGGTCACCGCCAGACGATCCACGACGGGAGGGATCGCGTCGGGCAGATGATGGAGGTTTACGCCGACGCGCTTGATGCCCGCCGAGGCCAGGTGGTCCAGTCCGTAGGTCACCAGAGGTGTGTTCAGAAAGGGGATCAGCGGCTTGGGGAGCGTCTCGGTGAGCGGTGAGAGGCGAGTGCCGAAGCCGGCGCAGAGCACGGCTCCTACGGCGTCGGGTGTGGTCGTCATCGCGGGCACCTTTTCTTGGTCAGAGCAGACGACCGCGCCTCCTCACTCGGAGAAGCCGCGGTCGTCGGGGTCATTGGCGTCTGTCTCTCAGCAGTTCAGAGGTCGTCGGAGTCCCAGGTTCCCCTGCGGGCCTCCACCTCTTCTTCCACCTCTTCCTCTTCGAACTCGAATTGGGTCTCTTCGGCCTCTCGGCTGACGCCCATCCGAGCCTTCAGAGCCGACAGCGCTTCATCAGCGCCGTGGTCCTGCTCCAGGGCGCTGAACTGCGCCGAAAGATCGTCGCCGGCCATGTGCTCGGCCAGCTCGGCAGAGGCCTCCGCCTCGGCCTCCATCTGCTCGATCCGACCCTGCATCCGATCGAAGGCGTCGAACGCCGAGGTGTCGCTCATCCCCGACATGGTCTGCTGGATGGTCTGCTGAGCTTCGGCCCGCTTCTTCCGCGCGATCAGGAGGTTCTTCTTCCGGGTGGCCTCCTCGATCTTGGCGTTCAACTGCCGCAGGGAGTCGCGAAGGCGGTCGGCGGCGTTCTTCTGCGCCTCCCACTGCCCCTGGAACTCCTGAGCCAGGTCGTCGTGCTCTTTCTTGCGAGACAACGCTTCCCGAGCCAGGTCGTCGCGACCGGCTCGGACGGCCATCATGGCCTTCTTCTCCCAGTCCTGACTCTTGCTGATCTCATTGTCGAGCTGCTTCTTCAGCCGCTTTTCGTCGGCGATAGCGACGGCCACCTGCTTCTTGGCCTGGATCAGCTGCTCCCGCATATCGAGGATCAACTGATTGAGGATCTTCTCCGGATCCTCGGAACGGCTGATCAGGTCGTTGATATTTGCCCGGAGCAGCGTGCTGATGCGATTCAAGATGCCCATTACTCTTCTCCTTTATACCCTGAGAATGACTTACGCTTCGGCAGCGGCCGCTTGCTGCTCACCGGTCTCTCCGTCGACGATGGCCTTCAGCTCTTCGTAGTGCTCTCGCACCGCCAGCGCCATGGCGTCAATGGAGGCCTGAAACTCGTTGGCGTCCAAGTTCTCGGACTGAATGGTGTCCACCACGACCACCGAGTTGTCCTCCAGCCCGAAGGCCCCGGCGATCATGCTCGAGCTGTTCAACTGCAAGAGCCGCCGAAAGAGCTCGGGAAATCCCTTCCCTTCGGGGAGGTCCACCAGCTTCACCCGGAACGTGAGCACCGGATAGTTGTGGTAGACCACGATATTGTCGATGAAGTCCGCCTCGTCGTGGACCAGCCATAGTCCTTCCTGCACCTGCTCAAAAGGCAACCCCATCTCGATGATGAAGGATTCGATTCGGTCGTTGAGTTCTACCTCAGATGCGTTCATAGACGCCTACCTCCGTGAGTTGAATTTCCCCGGGGAGTAGCCTGTCCCGCGAGCCACCTTCGGACGGGCCAACCTCGATTCATTTTCCAAGGGCAACAAACGGCGTGAGTGTAGGCCCGCAGCTGTGAGGGTGTCAAGGAAGCCATAGGCTTCTCAATGCCGGACCACAGAGCGCGAAAATCCAGCCGTTCCCGGGGTCTTGACAAAGCCGAGGGGACGACGCATCTTCGGCGGCAACGTGCGCAGAGCGCAAAAATTCGAACCCAGAAAAACCTGGCGCCATTCCGTCGGGGGGACGGCGCGACACTCCCCCGAACTGGAAACCAATGAACGATCACTCCTTACCCCCCATCAAAGAATTCGCCTATCTTCCCGATTTCGCAGACCGTCTGACGGAGCTCGAGGAACTGGCGGAACCGGAAAACTGGGAATACCGTTACTCCGACAGCGACTTCCCCCGGCCGATTCTCTACGCCTACATCATCCACACCTTCAATCGCATCGAGGATGAAGACAAGATCGCCTACGCGGCCGACGACGGGGCCGCCTCCTTTGACACGGGTCTGGTCACAGAACAGCAAGAGCCGATCTACGCCTTCTTCGATGAGAACAAGATCCCCGACCGCCAGCCCTGGTACTTCCAGGGATTCGTGCGCAAGGGCGACGTCCGGATGACCCGGTTCGCCCAGCTCCCTGAGATGGCAAACTACCTCGAGGATCCCGAGGACTTCGTCTTCGATCCCGAGTGCGAACTCCGAAAGAACACGGAGCACCTGGTCGCCGAGAACCGGGAGCGGTTCCCCCGTGAGTTCGACGGCATTGGCGATCACCAGCTCCAGATGCTCCTCTCCGGGGCCTTCGACAACGCCCTACTGCGGGCCCGGCGAAACTTCCGAATCGCCGTGCCTCAGTACCACCGGGGCCGGGTCCAGCTCCTCCTCCCGATCTGCATGCGGAGCCCTTCGGAGCCCGACCTGGCGGCGGTGATCGAGAAGATGGACGGCTACTACCGGGTGGCGACCTGTCTGAACCTGGACCAGGCGTTGAGCAACGCCCGGCTTTTGGGACGGCTGAACGACCAGTGGCTGCGCTGAAGAGATCGCGACGGGGACGCTGATGGGCTTTCGGTTTCGACCACGATTTCGGCTCCTCCCGGGGGTCCGGCTCGGCGTCGGTCCCGGCGGCCCGAGCCTTGTCCTCGGCCCCCGAGGGCTCGCCTACCGCGTCGATCAGCGGGGTCGGCACATCGAGACCGCCGTGCCCGGGCTGCCCCTGATCTTTACGGCTCATACCTTCGAAGACTCCTCCGCCGACGAGAGTCTCCTGAAGACCGGGGCTCGACAGGTCGCAAAAGGCGCCGAAGAAGACGCCATGACCACCCTCATGAAGTCCCAGGACGATCCGGCGGCGGCCTTTCTTGTAGGCCTGTTGGCGCTTCGGCAGCGGGAGTTCTCCCGGGCCATCGCCTATCTTCGGTTCGCCCTGGACCACTCCGACCAGATGGCCGCGCTCTTCCAGAGCGAAGGCCTCTCCCCGGCGATGGAGCTGATGATCACCCCGGAGATCACCTCTGCCGTTCAGCCGGACCGCCGGGGCCTTCTCCTGGCCCTGACCGAGGCGTATCAGGAGGTGGGCCGGACGGAAGAAGCCCTTCAATGCTTGGACCAGTTGCACGACGAGGCTCCCCGGGACATCGTCGGCGGCGTCTCTCGGGCGGAGCTCCTTACAGGTCTCTCCGACCCCGCGGGGTGGCAGGAGGTGGTCTCCCTGACCGACGGGCTTTCCTGCAAAAGCAAGTGGCACGCCGTCTTCCTGCTCTACCGGGCCCGGGCACTGGCCCTGCTCGAGCGCTACGACGAGGCGATCTCAGCGCTCACCGAGGGTTTGCGGCCTGTAGGCCCCGAAGAGCCAGCGGTCACTCTGGCGCTTCACTACGACCGGGGCCGGATCTACCAGGACCGCGAGGAGTACGAGGCGGCCCGGGCCGACTACCAGGCCATCTACGACCGGTTCCCGGACTACCTCGACGTAGCCCAACGCCTCGGTCACGCCCCCTGAAAGAACTCTCGCAGGTACCGGCCGGTGATGCTCTCCTCGGCGGCCGCCACCTCGCCGGGGAACCCCTGAGCTACGATCCGCCCTCCCCGGGGGCCCGCCTCCGGTCCGAGGTCGATCACGTGATCGCAGCGGGCGATGAAGTCGATATTATGCTCTACGGCGACCACGGTGTGCCCCAGCTCCACGAGCCTGCGCAACGCCACCAGGAGCACGGCCACGTCCTTGAGATGGAGGCCCACGGTCGGCTCGTCGAAGAGAAAGAGGATCGGCTTCGTCTTGCTCCGGCGTCGACCCTCGGCGATGTAGGTCGCCAGCTTCAGCCGCTGCGCCTCGCCACCGGAGAAGGTGTCCGTGGTCTGCCCCAGCCGTAGATATCCCAGCCCGACCTCCTGCAGGGGGCGCAGACGGTTCTGGACGGCCTGGGACTCCTCGAAGAAATGCAGACCCTCCTCGACGGTCATCTCGAAGATCTCGTCGATGGACTTGCCCCGATACTTCACGCCCAGAATCCGCGGCTTGAACCGCTTCCCCTCGCAGACCTGACAGGGGATCTCCACGTCGGCCATGAAATGCATCTCCACCGTGAGGGTCCCCGTCCCGTCGCAGGCGTCGCACCGACCCCCTTTCGTGTTGAACGAGAAGTCCCCAACGGTCACGCCGGCGTTCTTCGCCGCCTGTGTCCCGGCGAAGAGCTTGCGGATCGTGTCGTATGCCTTGGTGTAGCTCATGGCGTTGGACCGGTTGGACCGCCCGATGGACCGCTGATCCATCAGCTCCAGGGCGTCGAAGTCGTCGAGACCTCGGAGCTCCCGGACCTCGCCGGCGGCGACCCCGCCCTGCCCTTGCAGGCGGCGCCAGCCGTTGTAGAGCACGTCCTCCACCAGAGTCGACTTTCCGCTGCCGCTGACCCCGGTGACCACCGTCAGTCGGCCCAGAGGGATCGACACGTCTACGTCCCTGAGGTTGTGGTGGTTGGCCCCGACGATCTCGATCCGGCCCTCTGAGGGGGCCTCCCGATTCTTCGTCCCGAGCCGGTGCGCCACCGAGAAGTCGACCTCCTCGTGGAGGTCGTACCCGGTCAGCGGCCCGGCGTAGGTCAGCTCCCCGCCCCGGTCTCCGCCCACGGGCCCGAGCTCCAACACGTGGTCGGCGCCGCCGATGATCTCCGGGTCGTGCTCCACGACGACCACGGTGTTGCCCACATCCCGCAGCCCCTGCAGGATCTCCATGAGCTTACGGGAGTCCCGGGCGTGGAGCCCGGCCGTCGGCTCGTCGAGCACATAGAGGGTGTCCGTGAGCGCCCGGCCCAGGCTCGACGTCAGGTGAATCCGCTGCATCTCCCCGCCGGAGAGCGTCCGGGACTGGCGCCCCAGCTCCAGGTACCCCAGCCCCACCTCGTCGAGGTATCGAAGCCGGTATCGGATCTCCCGCAACAGCGTCTGCACCCGAGCAGCCCGGTCTTCCTCGAGAGGTGCGTCGTCGAAGTAGGCTCGCGCCTCCTCGATGCGCATCTCCCAGAAGTCGCTGATCCGCCGCCCGGCCACCCGAACCTGTCGCGCTTCCGGGCCGAGGCGAGCGCCATCGCAGTCCTCGCAGAGGTCGTAGCCCCGGTATTTGGCCAGGAAGATCCGAACATAGGCTTTGTACTGCTTGCGCTTGAGCCTCTGAAAGAACCCCTTCAACCCCGTATACCCCTCGCCGCCGAACCGGACGTAGGCCCGATGGTCGGCGGACAACTCTTCAAAGGGCTCGTCCGTGGGGATCCCCTGCTCCCGGCAGGCTTTCAGCAGCCGGGACTTCTGCCGCTTGTGGCGCCCCTTCTCGAAGCAGGCGATAGCCCCCTCTTCCAGGGAGAGCCCCGGGTTGGGGATCACCTTGCGGTAGTCGATGCCCATGGTCTTGCCGAACCCGGAGCAGGTCTGACAGGCCCCCAGCGAGCTGTTGAAGCTGAAGAGCGCCGGCTGGGGCTCCACCATATCCTGGCCGCAGTGGTTGCACCGGAACGCCTGGTCGAAGGTCCACGGGGGCCGATCGGCGCCATGCTCGAAGGCCAGGAGCCGCCCGTTGCCGAGCTCGAAGCCGGCCTCCACGGCTTCGGCGACCCTCATCTCATCGCCAGGTCGCACCACCAGGCGATCCACGACCACCGGGAACGACGCCTGGCCCAGGAGGGTCTCCACGTCCTCATCGGTGATGTCCACGGTCTGACCGTCGACGTAGAGCCGCCGGTACCCCTCGGCGAGGAGGTGCTCCAGGAGCGCTCCCCGGTGCTCCGGTTTTGGGGGTTCTACTTCGGCCACCAGGACCACCCGGGTGCCCTCGGGCAGCTCCAGGAGCCGCTCGGCCACGCCCGCCGCCTCGTCGCGGGTCACGGGCACATCGCAGGTCGGGCAGAACGTCACCCCGGCGTGGGTGAAGAGCAGGTGCAGGTGGTCGTCGATCTCGGTGATGGTCCCTACCGTGGAGCGGGCGCTGCTCACGTCGTTGACCTGCTTCAGCGCCACCGAGGGCTGCACGTTCTGGATCGAGTCCAGGGGCGGTCGCGCCATCCGCTCCAAGAACTGGCGGGCGTACGTCGAGAGGGACTCCGTGTACCGGCGCCGCCCCTCGGAGTAGAGCGTGTCGAAGGCCAGGCTCGACTTCCCCGACCCGCTCACCCCGGTGACCACTGTCAGGTGGTGGTGCGGGATAGAGCAGTCGATATTCTTCAGATTGTGGGTCCGAACCCCTCGGAGGTGAACCTCGTGCATGCGCGACTCCAAGTCTCTTAGATGCAGCAGGGACTCTCAGGTACCGTTGGCCCAAGCCTTCGGTCAGGAACCCAGCGGCAGGAGCGCAGATTCCAGCGCCTCGATCGCCGCCAGGAGTCGGGCCCCTTCGTCGAGCAACTCCCGAGCGCCTCGCAGCTCCGCCAGGGCCGGCTCCACCTGCCCGGTCTGAGCCAGCGCCACGGCTCGCAGGTAAGCGGCCTCCGCTTCACCCTCCGGGGTCGTAGCGGGAGCCTCCTCGAGGGTCCGACCCATCGTCGAGAGCACCTGCAGCCCGTCGAGCTTGCCCAGGGACGCCCGCAGCCGCAGGCGCACGAACTCGTCCTGCCGATCGGCCCGATAGAACACCGTGGAACGGGGTCGCAGCTCCTCCCCGGCGGTCTCCCACTCTGCTACGTGGATCAAGTAGTCCACGAGAGCCACCACGCGGTCGACGAATTGATCATCGGTCAGATCATCGGCCTCCAGCGCGCCTCGAAGCTCTTCCTCCAGCGCCGCCGAGTAGTCCTCGACGGGCTCCGTGCTCTCAGCGACCCACCGAAGCCGGCGACGGGTCGCTTCCCGCTCCGGGGGAATCACCCCGGCCAGGTGTCGCGCCAGCCCCGCCCGGTAGCTCGCCGAGGCGTCGGGGTTTGCCATCCCCAGCCAGAATGCGCCCTGGGCGGCGAGCTGATCCTCGGGGGCCTCGGCACAGCGCTGCAACGCCTCCATCCCGGCGTCCCGTCGGCCAGAGAGGAGCAGCACCTCGCCAAACCGGCATTGATGCTCGTCCCTGGTCGTCCCCAGCGCCAGGCCGTCGGCCAGGAGGACATCGGCCCGGTCCTTTGCTCGCCGAGCTTCGCCATGGGTGATCAGCGCCTGAACAAGGGTCGTACCCACGTCGCGTTCGATGATCTCCGAGGTGTCCGGACCGAGACCACGGTTGAGCTCCTCGAGCCCTCGTAGGGCGGCCCGACGACCCTCCTCGTCGGCCTGCAAGAGCGCCACCTCCAACACTTCTCGGCGGACCTGCGGCGCCGCCCCCGTGGCGACCTCTTCGAGCGCACCGAGGGCTCGCTCGATCGCTGCCTGAGCCTCCGCCCCGTCACCACTGGCGAACCACTGCCATGCCCGCATCGCCTCGGCTCGGGCCCGCAATACCCGGCCCTCTTCCCGACCGGCCAGGCCCTCGGGCAGCCCGTCGAGGGCCTCCATGGCCTCGTCGAAGAGCCCCATGGCGGCTTCCCGCTCTCCTCGCTCTGCCGCCAGTCGCCCGGCCATCAAGCTCACGGAGATCCGCTGAAAGTCTCCGAACTCCGACGCCTGTCGCAGGGCGTCACTCCAGAGCCCCCGGGCCGCCCCTCGGTTGTCCGACAGGAACTGCCCCTGGGCCCGATAGAGGTCGACGCGGACGCTGTGCAGCGGGCTCTCCACTCCGGAGAGCTCCAAAAGGTCCTGCCACTGTCCGGCCCTTGCCAGGGACTCGGCGAGCTTCAGCGTGGCGTCGGCCGCCACGGTGCTCCGGTTCGCGCTACGAGCGGCCTGCCCGGCCGCTCGATAGAGGATCCCCGTGTGGTGCTCAAACCCCCGGGCCTGGAAGAAGTCACCGAGCTCCAGGAGCAGTTCCGGGGCTTCCCGAGGCGCCACGTTCTGGCGCATGAGGTCGAAAGCCTCTTGAATCCGAGCGCTCCTCTCTGTGGAGTCTCCTTCCTCGTGCAACACGGCGGAGTCCAGGAGTAGCACTTCAGCCCGCACGAGCGGCCAATCGCCCTGCTGGGAGCTGACCCGTTCCAAGAGAAAATCAGCGACGGACCGGGCGCCCTCCAGATTCCCACGCTGGAGGAAGCGATACCCGCCGCTCATCAGAGATCTCACCCCTTCGGGCTCACCGGCTGCAGCCTGAATCCGATGGAGGCACCGTCGGTCGATCCGAGCGGTGAGCTCTTCCATGGGGAAGAGGACATCCGTACAGAGGGCCGCCAGTGCTCGGTTCGACGCGCTCACAAGGACCGGATCGGAAGCCCGCAACCGGGCCTCGATCAAGACCTCTCCGACCTGCCGGAGCTCCTCGGAGCTGCCCGCTGGATCCATCTGTTGAAGGGCCACCGACGACACCACCGTGGCGTCCCAGGCGCTCAGGGCCAACGCCTCGGCCCGGTTCTCGCGGACCCGATCCAGGGCCGGCGCGTCTCCCCGAGCCAGCGCCTGGTTCGTTCGTAGCGCATCGGCCAGAAGATTCAACCGGGGGAACTCCTGGGACTGATCCTCCCAGGCTGAGAGCAGGTCGGCGGCGCCCTCGCGATCCCCGACGTCGATCCGGGCCGCCGCTCCCAGGAGGATCGACCGGGCGGCCTCGTGCTCCGCCCGGGTCTCCCCGAGAAACCTCGCGACCCGCTCGAACTCCCCGGCCTCGGGGTCGAGCAGCGCCATCCGCCGCCGGGCCAGCCCCTCACGATAAGGGTCCCGCGCCCGAGCGTAGATCTGCGCCACGTCGTTCCAGAGAGCCCGACTCCGCTGGGCGTCTCCGCGACCCGCCGCGGCCTGGGCCATCAGGATCCGGGCCGACGCCATCCCCATCCGCCCTTCCCCTCGGGGCCACACGGAGAAGAGCTCATAAGCCCGGTCGGCGTTCGCGTCCACGGCTCGCCAATGCCCCTGGTAGGCGTAGGCCCGGGCCATGTAAAGCGCTACCTCGGGCCCCAGCCCTTCAGCGTCTTCCAGGGTCCGGGCTCGAACCCAGGCGATGTATCCACCGGCGCTCAACAGATCTTGATGTCGCAAGAGGGTCGCGAACTCGTTCTGATCGACGCTCCAGTGGTCCGCCTGGGCCAAGAAGTAGGCCGCGCTCAGCGGATGTCCGCCGTAGATCGCGCCCAGGGCCCGCAGCACCTGTCGCCGGTCATCGTCGGTGGCCTCGTTGGCGAGCAAAATTCCCGACTCGGCGATGGCCGGTCGCTTCGCCCAGGGGCCCACACCGGGCGGGCCGGCGTCGGCGGCGAAGCCCACGCGATGGCCCTCGGCCGTGGGCACCACCAGGATCTCCACACCCGCTCGAGCCGCCTTCTCTTGAAGCTCCGCGTTGGAGCGCACCGCCGCGCCGTCTCCGGTTTCTACCCAGGTCCACTCCGGGCCCACCTGGCTACCCAGGCCGGTCATCCCCGCCGGGATCCCCACCCGGGGTGACCGATCTTCGACAAACCCGTCCAAGATCACCACGTAGGGCCCACGATGGGGCGGGAACGACCGTCCCAGGGTCTCCACCGCGTCATCACTGACGTGAACCACGCCGGCGATGTTCTCGGCCAGGGAGAGCGACTCCAGGGGCTCTGACAGGGGAATCACGACGGCCTGTTGCTCACCCGAGGGGGGAGGACCCAACCACCGCACTCCCGAAGAACCGCCCCCGCCCCAGAGCCCGATGGACTCGTCGATCTCCAGATCGGTGAGATCGTCGAGGAACGTCAGCTCCGGGGCCTGCCGCATCGCTCGGTTGTACCAGTCGATATCCATCCGGGTCAGGGGCAAGATCTCCGCCGCCCGCTCCCCCAGGGGCCGCGTCCAGAAGAGCTCTTCCCGCTCCTGGGATCGCACCACCACGAAGGGCTGGATTCGCTCCCCTTCGGCGGCGACCACGAAGAGCCGTCCCCCGGGGTCTTTCGTCAGCGAAGCCTGAGAGCTGGCGAAGTGCCTCGGCGCCAGGTTGCCCTCCACGGGGACGGCGACACGGCAGCCTGTCAGACCGCCGCAGGCGATCAGAAGCGCCAGGGAGAGTACGGCGACCCACAGGCGTCCACTCATGAGGTGACCTCTTCTTCGCTCGTTTCTTCTGAATCGGCTGCCTCTTCGTCGGCCGCCTTCTCAACATGGGGCTCCTCGGTGGCCGGTTCTTCGTCGGTGGGCCCGTTGACCTCAGGGGTCTTGGTCGCCACGGGCTCCGCCGCCCCAGCTTTCCCTCGACGCTCGGGCTCGTCCACCAGGTGGCATGCCACGAAGTGCCCGGGCTCCGCCTCCTGGAACGCCGGGACCTCCTTGGCGCACCGATCCCACGCGTAGGGGCACCGGGTGTGAAACACGCACCCCGACGGTGGGTCTAACGGGCTCGGGACGTCGCCCTCCAGCACGATCCGCTGCCGGGTCTTCTCCACCTCGGGATCGGGGATGGGCACCGCCGAGATCAGGGCCTCTGTGTACGGGTGCAGCGGGTTCTCGTAGATCTCCGCCCCTTCGGCGAGCTCCGCCAGGTGGCCCAGGTACATCACGGCGATCCGATCCGAGATGTGCCGCACCGCCGACAAGTCGTGGGCGATGAAGAGGTAGGTCAGGTCGAACTCGTTCTGCAGGTCCTCCATGAGGTTCATGATCTGCGCCTGAATCGACACGTCGAGGGCGCTGATCGGCTCGTCGCAGACGATAAACCGGGGCTTACATGCCAGGGCCCGGGCGATCCCGATCCGCTGCCGCTGGCCGCCGGAGAACTCGTGGGGGTACCGCCGGATAAACCGCGGGTCCAGGCCCACGATCTCCATCAGCTCCTGCACCCGCTCCTGCCTGGCCTTGCCCTCGGCCAACTGGTGGACCTTCAGGGGCTCGGCGATGATATCGCCCACGGTCATCCGGGGGTTCAACGACCCGTAGGGATCCTGGAAGATCATCTGCAGGTCCCGCCGCAGGGGGTGTAGCTCCTTGGAGCTCAGGTCGCAGAGGTTCGTCCCATCAAACCGCACTTCTCCCTCGGTGGGCCGATAGAGCTGGATGATGGCCCGGCCCGTGGTGGACTTGCCGCACCCCGACTCCCCGACGAGCCCCAGGGTCTCTCCCTGGAGGATGTCGAAAGAGAGGCCGTCGACGGCCCGAACCCGGTTGACCTCCTTGCGGATGAAGGCCCCCTCGTAGATCGGGAAGTGCATCTTCAGGCCGCGAATCTCGAGTAAGGGCTCGCTCATGACGCCTCCTTTTCGAGCTCTCCGAGGACCTCGTCTGTGATCTCCACCTCTCGGGCCTTCGCCTCCACTCGGACCACGTGCTCCGGGGTCGCCTTCGAGCCCAGATGAGACCGGTAGACCTCGTCGGCTCGGAAACACGCCGATTCATGGCCGTCGCCGACCTCCACGACGGGGGGCCTGCTCTCTCGACACCGAGGCTGGGCCCACCCACAGCGGTCCGCGAAGGGACACCCGGGGATCTCCTTGGACGTGTCAGGGGGCCGCCCCTCGATGGGGATCAGCCGCTCGCCGCCGCCTCGATCGAGGCGAGGGACGCTCTTCAAGAGGCCCACCGTGTAGGGGTGGGCGGGCTGGCGAAAGAGGTCCGTCGCCGTGGCCCGCTCCATGATTCGCCCGGCGTACATCACGATGATCCGGTCCGCCATGCCCGCCACGACCCCCAGGTCGTGGGTGATCATGATCACGCTCGTGCCCAGATCCTCGCGGAGCTCCTGGATGAGCTGCAGGATCTGCGCCTGGATCGTCACGTCCAGGGCCGTCGTCGGCTCGTCTGCGATCAAGAGCTCGGGCTGGCACAAGAGCGCCATGGCGATCATCACCCGCTGGCGCATCCCTCCGGAGAACTGGTGGGGGTACTGGTCAACTCGCTCTCTCGCGCCCGGGATACCCACCTTCTCCAGCATCTCGATGGCCTTCTCCCGGGCCTCGTCGCGCCCCATATCCTTGTGGATCTCAAGGGGCTCCACGAGCTGCCGCGAGATCCGCAAGAAGGGGTTCAGGCTGGACATCGGGTCCTGCCAGATCATCGAGATCCGGTTGCCTCGAAGCTTCCGCAGGCGATCTTGCGACGCCCCGACCAGCTCCTCGCCATCGAAGGTCACCGAGCCGCCGGCGATCCTCCCCGGCGGCGACGGGATCAGCCCCAAGATCGAGATCTGGCAGACCGACTTGCCCGATCCCGACTCACCGACCACGCCCACGCATTCGCCGCGGCGCACCTCAAAGCTGACCCCGTCGACGGCCCTCACGGTGCCGTCGTCGGTGTCGAAGTAGGTCTTCAGGCCCTCGACCTTCAGCAGGGTCTCTTCGTCTGCCACGTCAATCCTTACGAAGTTGCGGGTCCAACGCGTCGCGGAGCCCGTCACCGAGGAAGTTCAAACTCAAGAGCGTGATCGCCAGCGCCAGGCCCGGGAAGATGATCATCCACGGGGCCATCTCCATCACCTGCCGGCCCTCACTGGCCAGGGCTCCCCAGGAGGTCTGAGGTGCCTGCACCCCGAGCCCCAAAAACGACAGGAAGGCTTCTTCCAACATCACCGCCGGCACGGTCAGCGTGGCGTACACGATGATCGGCCCCAGAGCGTTCGGGATCAGGTGCCGGAAGATGATCGCCGGCTTCGAGACCCCGATGGTCCGGGCGGCCTCCACGAACTCCTGGCTCTTCAGGCTGATCACCTGCCCCCGAACGATCCGGGCCATTGTCAGCCATTGCACGGCGCCCAGGGCGATGAAGAGGAGGATGATGTTCCGACCGAAGACCACCATCAAGAGGATCACCAGGAAGATGAACGGCAGGCCATACATGATGTCCACGATCCGCATCATGATGTTGTCCACCTTGCCGCCCACGAACCCCGCCGTGGCTCCCCAGGTCACGCCGATCAAGAACGAAACCAGCGTGGCCAGGAGGCCCACTGCCAGCGAGATTCGTCCCCCGTAGATCAGCCGGGTCAAGAGATCCCGGCCGAGCTGGTCCGTACCCAGCCAGTTTCGCTCCGGCCGGGGCAAACCCATGAACTCCTCGGGCGTCAGATACCCCGAACCGGTCACGTCGAACCGGCCGACGATGTCTCGTGCCTCTCCGACGGACACGATATCCAAGAGGCGCCCCGCGTCCTCGTAGGCCAGCACCCCATCGGTGGCGTCGCAGGCAAAGACGTCCGGATGGTCGATGGGCGCCCGGCTCAGGCGGATCTCATCCCACCGCTCACAGGATGGCACGTTGTCCACGGACATGGAGAACGGCGCCGCGCTGTACTCCTCCCAGCAGAGCGTCCCCGAGCCGTCGCGGTCCAGGCGGTTGAACTCCCACCGCCGGTAGGCCTCCTGCAGCTCGTCGGCGGTGATCCGCCCGTCGCCGTCGAGGTCGATCACGTTGAAGTTGTATGGCCCCTCGGGGTCCATGAACCGGAAGTGGTACGACGGGACGCTGAACGACCCCGGCGGCTTCGGCATCACGTAGGAGTGCTGCTCTTCGTGGGTGAACCGGGTCCCGTACCGCACGATCTGCTCGTAGAAGATCGCCGACGCAGCCATGATCAGCACGATCAGGGCTCCCGTGACGGCGGCCTTATTCTTTCGGAGCCGTCGCCAGGCGTCCTTCCACAGGCTCGTGCCCTCGATCAAGAGGTCCTGCGTCGGCGGTGGCTCTTCCGAGCGGGGCGGCGGCACCGACCCATCGGCCCCTGTTGGCGGCAGATTAGTCGTCATCGTAGCTCACCCTGGGATCGAGGACCGTGTAGAGAATATCGACCACCATGTTCAAGAAGACCAGCAGCGACGAGTAGAGGATGATCGTCCCCAGCACCAGGTTGTAGTCCCGGTTCAGGGCGGACCGCACGAAGTGGGTCCCCACCCCGGGGAGGTTGAAGATCTCCTCCACCACCACGGAGCCCGCCAGAAGCGCCGCGAAGGCCGGCCCCAGGTAACTCACCACCGGCAAGAGCGCCCCTTTCAAGGCATGGCGCATCACCACCAGGCGCTCCACGAGCCCCTTGGCACGGGCGGTCCGAATGTAGTCTTTTCGGATCACCTCCAGCACCCCACCCCGGGTCAGCCTCGCCACGTAGGCCACGTAGAAGAGCCCCAGGGTGATGCTCGGTAAGATGCTATCCGTCCAGGAGTACCACCCCACTGCGCTGAACCACCCCAGGTGGATAGCGAAGATCAAGATCAGCAGCGGCCCCAACACGAAGTTGGGGATGCTCACCCCGATCATGGCCACGGTCATCACGCCGTAGTCAGCCGCCGTGTTCTGCCGAAGCCCGGCGAAGAGCCCCGCCGGTACCCCCAGGATCAGGGCGATCAACAGGGCCTGTAGCCCCAGCAAGAGGCTGTAGGGCAAGGCCTCGCCGAGGATCTCCAGCACCGTCAGGTCCGAGATCATCGAATCCCCGAGGCTCCCCGACGCCAGGGTCTTCAGGTAGATGGCGTACTGGGTCTCGCCCCACTCCGTGGGCCCCACGAAGGTGACCGGGCCGGCGGAGAAGCCCGTCTCGGGCTCCCAGTACTGACACCCCGACAGGGGCGCCAGGGTCTCGCCGGCGTACACCGGGAACACAGGTCGATCCAGCTTATGCTGATGGACGCAGGCGCAAGCGTTGACGTCCCGCTCATCCAAACAGGGGTTACTCGGCGCCAGCCTCGTGATCCATAAGGTGATCGTGATGATCGCCAGGATCACGAAGATCGATGCAAAGAGGCGCCGGATGATAAAACGGGTCACGTCTACTCCGTGTCGTCCGGCAATGAGAGGTATCGCAAGAGGTGGATGTCTCGGTTGTGGGGCTCAAAGCCCTCCAATTGTCGGGATACCAGGAAGTTGTTGGTGTAGAAGAAGATCGGGATCACCGGGCCCTCCCGCATCACGATCTCCTCGGCCCTCTGCAAGAGCTGCAGCCGAGTCTCCGGGTCGGTCTCCAGGCGAGCCTGGGCGAGGAGGTCGTCGTACTCCTCGTTGGCCCAGCCGGTGTTGTTATTTCCGTTGGTGGACTCCCAGAGGTCAAGGAAGGTCGTGGGGTCGTTATAGTCGCCGATCCACCCGGCTCGAGCGATCTCGTAGTTCAGGGTCGACATATCCTGGAGGTAGGTCCGCCACTCTTTGTTGTTCAGGGTGATCCCGATCCCCAGGTTGCGCTGCCACATGGCCTGCACGGCCTCGGCGATGAGCTTGTGGTTCTCATCGACGTTGTACAGAAACTCCACCTGCGGGAACCCTTCCCCGTCGGGAAACCCGGCCTCGGCCAGCAAGGCCCGAGCCCGGCTCGGGTTGTACTCCAGCCGCGCTGAGCCTGACTCCCATCCCTCCATGGGCGGGACGAAGGTGTCCGCCACATAGTAGAGGTTGTTCATGGTCTCCTCTACGAGAGACCGCCGGTCTACGGCCATCGCCAGGGCCTGCCGGACCCGGTTGTCAGCCAGGACGTGGTCCGGGTCGGAGACGTTCATCCGGAAGTAGTAGGTACCCAGCATGGGCTCCCGCACGTAGTCCGGGTGGGTCAGGAGGCCTGCGATCTGGGCTACGGGCAAGCTGGTCCCCGTCCAGTGCAGCATCCCCGTGCGGTAGGCGTTCACCACGGCATTGATGTCGTCGATGATCCGCACCCGAGCCCGCTCCATCTTCACGTTGTCTCGGTCCCAGTAATGGGGATTCTTCTCCAGGAGCATGTCCCGCTGGGGCCGGTAGTCGGCCAACACGTAGGCCCCGTTGCTGATGATATTCTCTGGCCGAGTCCACCGGATCCCGTGCTCCTCGACGACGGCCCGCGGGACGGGATAGAACGTGTAGAACGCCACGAGCTGCGGGAAGTACGGGGTGGGCTCCCTGATCGTTACCTCCAGGGTGTGGTCGTCGAGTACCTTGACTCCCACCTGGGACCAGTCGTCGATCTCTCCCTGGGAGTACTCCTGCCCGTTCTCCAGGATCCACAGCATCTGTACGTAATCGCCGGGGAAGTTCGGCGTCAGAACCCGTCGCCAGGACCACTCGAAGTCATGAGCCGTAACGGGGTCCCCGTTGGACCACCGGGCTTCCTCCCGAAGATGGAAGGTGTAGACCCGGCCGTCGTCGCTGACGTCAAAGGAGTGAGCCACCCCGGGCACCACCACGTCGTCGGGGTTTTCTAAGTCCTGGGTGGACGGCCCGGGCATCATCAGCCCCTCGAAGATATTGAACGCGATTCGACCTTCCGGCGCGCCGCTCATCCGCCCCGGGTCCAGGGTCTGGGGGTCGGCGGCCACGGCGAAGGTGAACATGTCGGCGTTGTAGCCGGCCACGAAGTCTTCGCCGCCGCGCCGTTCGCATCCCGCCCCCAGGACCACCATCAGGATGATCGCCACCGCCGGCAGCAAGGAACTCCAAATTTTCGCCACCATCTCGGGCCTCGAGGTTCAACGACCAGCTACGCCGCACCGTTTGCGCACTTCGCGCTCGGTTGTATCGACAAAGCGCTCCCGGTGTCAATCCAGCCGTCGACCCCTCCGGTGATTCAGAAGACGGGGACCTCCGCGGCGTTGGTGGCGCCCCAGCACTCTATCCGTCGATTGTCGGCCCGGATCCCGCAGCCGTGGTAATCGCCCACGGCCACAGAGAGAAACTCCTCATCCGGCGGATCGAGCTTCTCCGGAGCCACCGTGTTATCGGAACCCCAGCACTCGACTTGCCCATTCGCACGCAGCCCACAGATAAAATCGTAGGCCGCCGCGAGCTGCTGGAACGTCCCGGAGGGCGCCTGCGCAAGGGTCCCCACCTGCGTATCGCCCCAGCACTCCACGGTGTCGTCGAGGCGAATCCCACAGGAATAGGCGATGCCCGATACGACCTGGCGAAAGCCTCCTTCCGGGGCATCCAACTGACCATAGGTATTGCTTCCCCAGCAACTCAGCTCCTGATCTCCACTCTCAATGGCGCAATTATGAAAGAACGAGGACGCGACATCGATGAACGTGCCCCCGGGCGCATCCAAGACGTCCATCCCGTCGGGGTTCTCACCCCAACACGCAAGGCTTCCGACGTCTCGTACACCGCAGGCGTGTCGAGTTCCCACGGAGACGGACTGAAAGTCTCCAGACGGCGCGGCGTCGATCCCTCTTCCGCTCTCGTCGTCACATTGAACCGTTGAGTCTTCCAGCAGCAGGCACGCCGCAAGAGACCCGATGTCGATATGCTGCAGGTCTATCGGCAAGGGGTCGAAGAACATATCTAACGCGGTCGTCCCCCAGCACACTGTGTCTCCCGTAGACACTGTGGCACAGCTCAGGCTATCGCCGGCATAGACGGCGTCTGCCACCATATGACAGACCCCATCATCGCACTCAGTCCCCCCGGGACAGGGAAAATCACAAGCGCTGCAATGATCGTCATCGGTCATCAAGTCCACGCAGTCGCCGCTGCAATAGTCCAGCTCCGCCGCGCAGATATCGAGGCAGAGTCCACCCTCACAGACCTGACCCTCGCCGCACACAACCCCGCAATCACCGCAATGGTTGTCGTCCACACTGGTATCGACACAGACCTCGGAGCACTCCACGAGACCCTCACTTTCACAATCGAGGCCCTGGTTCTGATTTTGATTTTGATTTTGATTCTGATTCTGATTCTGATTCTGGTTTTGATTCTGGTTGTCCACGGGCTCCGCCTCATTGTCACCACAGCCGACCAGAGCCGCCAGCAAGAGGAACAGACCGACCAACCCTACTCGCGTACAAAACTTCGTCTTCATCTGAACTCCGAGTCGAAAGCACAGGTCACCGCCAGGTGACCGAGAAACCGTTCTAACCATTATGTCTCAGGCCTCGCCTGATCACGAGGGAGAGTACGGTCTCTGGGCCAGGGATATTCAAAGGCTCTCCGGGACCAGAAATCGAATCGCTCCCGGCTCCACGACGACATCGAGCTCCCGGGCCGGCCGAGGCTCCCCGTCGAGGTTCATCGGCACCTCCTGAGCGAACCGAAGCTCCAAACGATCACTCTGGCGGTACAGAATCCCCCCGTAGTCGCCGGGCTGTTCGGCATCCACGAGTTCCCGGACGCCGCCCAGGATCTCCGTCCAGGGCATCTCGGGGACGAGGACCAGATCCAGGAGCCCATCGTCGAGCATCGCCGCCGGACAGAGCCGCCAGCCGCCCCCGGCCTGAGGTCCGTTGCCCACGAAGAGAAACGCCGATTCGCCTTCCCATTGCAGGTCCGGGCTCTCGACGGAAACATCGAAGGTCTCCCGTTGCAAGGCGGCAGGAATGGCGCGCAGGAAGTATGCCAGGCTGCCGACCGCTGATTTCATGGGCTGCGACGCTTCCGCGGTTACCTCGGCGCCGACACCCACGGTCATCATGTTCAGGAAGTAGTGGTCTCCTACCCGCCCGAGATCGATCTGGCGAGGGCTGGTGTCGAGCCACCTCCCGAACTGCCGGGGCCCGCCCTCAATCCCGAGGGCGCTCAAGAAGTCGTTGCCCGTTCCGTAGGGCAACCCCGCGAGCACAGGAGACTTGTCTTCCTTCATGACCCCGTTGACCACTTCATGCAGTGTCCCGTCTCCCCCGCAGGCAACCACCAGATCTACCCCTTCTCTGGCCGCCTCCCTGGCGAGACGGTGCCCATCGCCGTCCTCCCAGGTCGGTCGCACGTCGACCTTGACGTTTCTACCTCGAAGGTCTGCGACGAGTCGGCGAAGCTCTTCGTCAGCGGCCGCTTCCCCGTTTGCTACGAACCGAATCCACATCATTTCTCCCTCGGTGTTCCCTGAACAGCGGCCCATCTTCGCCCCCCCCTCCATCTTAGGTCCCGTCGCCCCGCCGGCCAACGTCGTGGTCAACAGGTCTCGCGTTTGATATCTTAACGGCCATCTGACAGTGGTCGAAACACTATTCCCTCTCAGCAATGAGGTTCAGTCATGGTCCGGAAGTTTATCAAAGAAGGGGTGTCACAGCTCGCGATCGCCAGGCCTGAAGAGTCGAAGAGCGAGTTGGTGTTCAAACACCCCGACGACACGATCCCGATGAAGGCCCGGTTGACCGTGGATGCTGACGACGTGGCGCTCTTCTTCCGTGACGGTCAACTGGCAGGTCGGTTTCCGGCCGGACGCCACGTCTTGGACAGCGACTCCATCCCCTTTCTCGGCCAGCTCATCGACCGGCTCACAGACGGGAACGTCTTTCGAGCCCAGGTGTTCTTTGTCACCCTCCGGCACCAGACGGGGATCAAGTTTGGCGGACGTATCGGCAAGATGCGAGATCCCGAGAGCGGTCTGGCCACGGAGTTGATGGTCCACGGTACGTTCTCCCTTCGGGTCGAACACCCGGACGCGATGCTCACCAGCCTCTCCGGCATGGGCAAGTTTCAAGCCGATGGCTTCAACAGCTGGTTCGTCGAACAAGTGCTGAAGGTCATCCGCGACGTCCTCGCCGAGCTGGTAGTCAAGGAGAGCTGGCCCCTGCTCAACGTCACCTCCGGGGCGTACACCCGGGAAGTCGAGGTGGCTGTATTGGAGGGAGTCCGAGAGTACGTTCAGGACTACGGCATCGAGGTTCCCCGCCTGGGCAACTTCCACGTGGGCATCAACAAGAAAGACGAAAAGCGCCTCGAGGACTTCTACGAGAAGGCCGCCTACATCCGCATGGCCGGCGGGCTCGACGGCTACAATCAGCTGGCCCAGGCCGATATGAAACGAGGTGCCGCCAAAGGACTCGCCAAGGGCGGAGGCTCCGGTGGGAGCACCCTCTTGGACGGCGCAGGTCTCGGCCTCGGGTTTCAACTCGGCAACCAGCTGACCGGAGGCCCACAGGGAGGCCCCGGGCAGTCCGGGGTCAACCTCCCCGGGGACAACAGTGCCGCAGGATCCCCGGCTCCCCAGACCACCGGTGTGCAATGTGGGGCCTGTGGTGCGACCGTCTCGCCAGGCAAGTTTTGCTCTGAGTGTGGACACAGTCTTGCGCAGAAGAAGTTCTGCTCCGAATGTGGCTCTCAGGTCTCCGGAAAGTTCTGTTCTGACTGTGGAACCCCTGCTTCGTGAAGACCACGGCTCTCCACTGTCCTCACTGCTCCGGTTCCCTCGAAGTACCTCAGGATCAGATGAGGGTTGCCTGCCCCTACTGTCGGGAACCCGTCTGGGTGCCCATGTCGGTTCGGGATCTCGCTCAGGCCTCCTACCGGATGGTTGAAGTACTGAATACGGACTTCCGCCAGGAGAACCAGGAGGTCCAAGAGGTCCTCGCCAAGGCCCTGGCGGCCAGAGACCGCGGTGCCTACCACCAGGGGCTCGAACAAGAAGCGGCGATCCAGGTGCAGGCCCTCGACCGGGTAGGCTACTGGAAGATCTCCGGCACAGAGCCCGAGGACTACATCGACCAATCGGTTCGCCAGGGGTTGACCGTCTACGACGAGATGGTGGAGCAGATGGCGTCCCCCACCGGGGCTCAAGAAGAGCACGACCGAGTCCAACGCCTTCAACAGGCCACCGCGGATGCTCTGGCCCGGCAGGATCTGGACGGGTTTGCCCACGCCTGGCGGGAGCAACTCTCCTATTCGCTTCGAAAGTACCAGCCCCAACTCACCGAAGAGGAGGTCGAGCATCAGATCCGAGGCTCCATGGAGAATATGCTCCGCGACCAGTCCTGGGTGGGTCCCGCCGAGCTCGAATACCTGGGCTTTGAAAGCGTCTACGATGCCGAGGTCGACCAGGAGGGTGTCCGGTCCGTGGAATGCCAGGGATGCTCAGCTCCCCTTCAGGCACCTCAGGGGGCGGAGTTCGTGGAATGCCCCTACTGCGAAGCCGTGACCTACTTGCAGGTGGCCCTCTCGAAGATGGCTCAAGTGTTCCAGGAAAGTGCCGGTGATCTTGCCCAGGCGACCTGGGCTCAACCGGACTACCTCCAACTCTCCCGGGACGCCGTGAAGTCCTCTTATCCCGACCTTGATCCCCAGAGTCCTCAGGGACGGGTCATGATCTTCTACATGGCGGAGCAGATGGCCTCGGATCGCCCCGACAGTGTGCTTCAGGGATACCGCGAGGAGCTCGGCCTGGGTCGGGGCTCCCGGACCTGTTCGAGCTGCTCCACGGTCTTGGCCGAGGTCTCCCCCCCGCTGAACACCTGTCCGATCTGTCGGCTCCCCATTTGATCCTTGTCGCCGGCTACTCCCTGCTGATCTCGGACTACTCCCGGACTACTTGTGAAATAACCAACCCAGGCGGGGCGCTTCACCCCTGGACCACGCCACCACCGTGGACGACGATGCCCAGCAATGCTAGGACCGACCGCACGTACAACGAATCGCACCAGACCTTACACTCAACCCTGGGAGCACTCATGACACGCTATCGAATCGCGGGCGCCCTCCTGGCGCTCCTCCTGGTGCTGGGCCTGGCCACCACGGCCACAGCCCAGGACCTGCGAGACGTGATCCACCACGAGACCCTCGACAACGGGCTGGAGATCATCGTGATCCCCGACGCTTCAGTCCCGATCGTGACCATCGAGCTGACCGTCAAGAACGGCGCCTACACCGAGACGGAAGAGCTCAACGGCCTCAGCCACCTCTACGAGCATATGTTCTTCAAGGGCAACGCCGTGATCCCCAACCAGGAGGCCTACCTCCAGCGGATGCGGGAGCTCGGCATCGTGTTCAACGGCACCACCAGCGCTGAGCGGGTCAACTACTTCTTCACCCTCCCCCGACAGAACCTCGAGGAGGGCCTGGAGTTCATGTACCACGCCACGGTGAGCCCCACCTTCGATGAGGACGAGTTCGAGCAGGAGAAGCAGGTGATCCTCGGAGAGGCCGACCGCGCCGAGGCCAACCCCTACTACTGGCTTCGCCGGGCCGTGAACCAGGCCCTATGGCACGAGTACCCCGCCCGCAAAGACCCCCTCGGGGAGCGCGAGACCGTGCTCGCCGCCACCATCGAGCAGATGGAGTGGATGCAGGAGACCTACTACGTTCCCAACAACTCTGTCCTGATGGTCGCCGGAGACGTCACGGCCGAAGAGGCCGTCGCCGCCGTGGAGCGCCAGTTCGGTGAATGGGAGCGGGGCCCCGATCCCTTCGAACTCTACCCCGTCCCGGAGCACCCGCCCCTGGAGGAGAACACCTTCGCCGTCGTCGAGCACCCCGTGCAGATCCCGGCCTTTCAGATCGCCTGGCACGGGCCGAGCGTCGGTGAAGATCCGGGCGCTACCTACGCCGCCGATGTCCTGAGTTACATCCTGGAGCAGAGCAACAGCCGGTTCCAACAGAACCTGGTGGAGAGCCGCATCGCCCTGGGCGCCGGCAAGGGCTACTACACCCAGGCGTTCACGGGGCCCTCGTTCTTCGTGGTTCAGGTCACGCCGGATAACCTCCGAGACGCCATCCGGGCCACCCTCCTCGAAATCGAGGCCCTCACCGACCCCGACTACTACACCGACGAACAGCTCGCCGCCGCCCAGACTATCCTGGCCGTTCAGGATATCTACGCCCGTGAGAAGACCAGCTCCTTCTCTCGGACCGTCACCTTCTGGTGGGCCGTGGCCGGACTCGACTACTACCTGGACTACATCGACAACCTCCGGGCCGTGACCCGCGAGGATATCGCCGCCTACGTGGAGCGATACATCTCGGGGCAGCCCTTCGTCCTGGGCGTGATCCTCTCCGAAGAGCAGGCCGAAGCCCTCGGCTTCACCGAAGAAGAGCTCGCTACGCTCGTCGCCGAAGTCCAGGTCGAACTCACCGAAGGAGGTGACCAATGAAGACCCTCAAGAATACGTCTCTACTCTTCGCCGGTCTCCTCCTCGCAGGAGCTTGCACCTCGGCCCCGGCGACCCCCGACGAGGTCCCCACGGAAGACGAGACCCCGGAGGTCGAGACGTCGCGGTGGATCCCGGAGATGAAAGATCTCGAATTCATCGACGAAGACCCCGAGGTCGTGCACCTCGGAGAGAGCGATGGGGTCTCAGCACTCCGGGTGGGGAACCTGAAGGTGATCCATATGCCGACCCCGGCCAACGAGGTCGTCTCCGCCCGCCTCTACTTCCGAGGCGGTGCCCAGAACCTGACCGAAGGCGCCGCCGGCATCGAGCGCCTCTCCCTGGCCGTGGCCACTCGCGGCGGCACGGAGAACACTCCCAAGGATGAGTTCACCGCCCGCCTCGACTCAGTGGGATCCTCCATCGGGTTCATCGCCGATCGAGACTTCTCGGCCATCACGATGAACTCCGTGCGGGAACACTTCGACGACACCTGGGAGCTCTTCGAAGAGGTGATCTTTCAGCCTGCCTTCACCGACGAAGAGGTCGAGCTCCGCCGAGATCGCCAGCTCGCAGACATCGACGGTATCTTCGACAACCCCGACGCCCTGGTCAGCGAGGTGGCGCGGGACCTTACCTTCAAAGGGCACCCCTACTACTTCCGTGAGATCGGCACCCGAGACACTGTCGAAGCCTTCACCACCGACGAGCTCCGCGCCTGGCAGCGGTGGCTCCTCGCCCCGGAGCGGATGCTCCTGGTCGTCGTGGGCAACGTCGACGAGGACCACCTCGTGGAGCGGGTCCAGGAGAGCCTGGGCCGGGTGGCTTCGACGGGGCTCGAGATCGCCGACCTTCCGGAGCTCGAGCCCTCGGCGCCGGCGCTCCGCGTGGAGGCCATGAGCCTCCCCACGAATTACATCCTCGGATACTTCGGCGCCCCAGGCATGGATCACGGGGACTACGCGGCCATGGTGCTCGCCACCCGTCACCTCCGGGATCGCCTCTTCGAGGAGGTCCGGACCCGCCGGAACCTGACCTACGCTGTCAGCTCTGGCCTCGGCAGCCGCGGCACGAACGTGGGCTTCCTCTACGTCACCGCCGTGGACCCCGCGGCGACCATCCCGGTGATCTTCGATGAAGTGGAGAAGATGCAGCAGACTCCCCTGACCGACCAGGAGCTCGAGGAGGTCCGCAACGTCTTCCTCACCTCCCACTACATGGGCCTTGAGACCAACTCCAGCATCGCCTCCCAGCTGGCGAGGTCTGAGCTGATCGGCGGCGACTGGAGCCAGATGTTCCGGTTCCTCGACGCCGTCAATGCCGTCACCCCCGAGGACATCCAACGGGTCGCCGACCGATACATCCAAAACGTCCAGTTCGGGGTCGTCGGAGATCCCGAGGCTGTTCCCGGCGAGCTCTTCGGCGTGGAAGACGACGCCGTGGAGACCATTGACGAGGTCCCCGACGACGCCGTCTCGGCGCGGTGAGGTCTTAGACCTTCAGCTTGCTCGGCCGTCCCGCCAACCCGACCTTGTACCGCAGCTCCAGGTACTCCTCGGAGTGGGCGAGGCGGACCAGGTCGGAGACCGTCGAGTCGTGGCGCAGCCGCCGTTGGGTGGCGTCTTCCTCCAGGGGAAGGCTCCACCCATCGAGCTTCAGGCAGGTCGCCGCGGCGGCCTCCAGGTCACCGCAGAGCAGGAGCCCCGCCCGAGCGGCGAACCGCTCGACCATTCGGCCCCACGCCTCACAATGGCAGCCGGCGAAGTCGAACTCCGTCTCCTCCATCGCCTTCACGACTCGCCGGCGGGCGCCGCCGTCGAAGGGGCTCGACACAAGGTCGGCCATCTCCTGGCTGGCAGGATCGATCCGGTTGGAAAAGCCCTCTCCTTTCTGACGGTAGAGCACTCCCTCCAGGAGGTGCCAGACCTGGCGACCGTCCAGCGCGGTCAACCCCGAGAGGTCGCTCCAGGCCATGGCCGCGCAATAGCCGGCCAAGAACCGAACCTGGGCTGCCGACAGGCCGTCCAACAAGAGCTGGGAGATCCACACCGTGGGGGTGCTCTCGGAGAAGATCACCGGGTGGTCCGGACCGCTCTCGCCAAGGATCAAGCGGAACCGAGGGATCCCGAACGCCAGGAGCGACGCCTCGAGCTCGTCGAAGAACGGCGTCTCCGCCGACGACTTCACCCGCCTGCCGTCAAACGCCTTTCGCTGGGGCAGCGCTTCCGACCAGGCTTTCTCTACCAGGGGCATCGCCGCTCGCAGCACCGGCAGGGCGCCGGCCAGATCATCGGGGATCAGGTTGGTCTCCACCACGCCTTCCGGGAACGCCCGGGTGGCCCGGACTTTTCCGGGAGAACCGGACTCCTCGGCCGTGCAACCCAGGGCTCGAAGGGTCTGTCGGGTCACCCGCAACCGATCCAGGGCTCCCACTCGCTCAAAGAGGATCTCCATGCCGCGATAGGTCGCCGGCTCGAAGGGATCTCGGTCCACGAGGCCTCGGAACGCCTCCAGAGCTCGCCCTTCCCGGCCGGCCATCCGAGCCAGGCAGACCGCGCGGCGGCGCTCGAAGTACACCCGCTGGTCGTCGTCTTCGGCGGTCAGGTCCAGGACTCGCTCGAAGAGCCGGAACGCCTCCTCGGCGTGGCCCAGCTCCTCGTCGGCGGCCTCGGCGGCCCTGGCGAGGAGCGCCCGCTTGCCACCATCGGAGACGGCATGGGCCAGAGTCGCGAGCTGTTGCACGCAGTCGTGGAGTTCGTCGGCCTCAGCGGCCAAGTCGATCAGAAGATCCAGATCTTTCTGAGAATTCGGGAAGGCACGCACCAACGCCCACTGCCGGGTGTAGGCCCCCTGGGCGTCACCGAGCTGCCGCCGGTACACGTCCACGAGGAGCCGCCAATCGTCGAGCTCATCGGCCCGCACCTGGAAGTGGAGCACATCGCTGAAGAGCTCCACAGTCCGGGTCGGATTCCCCGCTCGGGCGTGGGCTCTGGCGAGCATCCTGCGCGCCTCGTCGAGGCCCTCGACACCCTGGTGTGAGTGGACCAACTCTTCCAATACCTCCAGAGCGCTATCGAGGTCGTCGGCCTCCCCGGACTCCAACAAGAGCCCGGCCAGGCTGGTGCCGGAGCGGACCCGCTGCTGGAGCACCACCTCGGGCTCCCGCCGCCGGTCGTGGAGCTCCTCGAAGTGGCGTCGCTGAAAGCGCAGCGCGTCGTCTCGCTCCTCGTGAGCCAGCGCCAGGAGCACGATCTCGCGCAAATATCGGGGGTCTTCCGAGAGCTGCCAGCAGTGAACCAGGGCATCTCGGCTGCCCGAGTAGTCCTCCAACCTCTCGCTGATCAGCTCGGCGAGCTCTTCGAAGAGCGTCAGCCGCTGCTCGGGCTCGGTCTGGGGCCGGGAGACCTGAGCCTCCATGCACCGACGCAACCAGGCCCAGCGCTCGGTCTGCTTCAGCGCCGCGTAGAGGCTGTGGATATGCCCGATGTCCGTGGGCGGCTCCTCGGCGTTTCGGAACACCGGCAGCTCCACCTGCATCGCCTCATCGGTGTCCTCCTCGGCGACGAGCTCCGGGAAGGTGGCGCGGCATGCCTCTTCAAAGAGCGTGTCCTCTTCTGGCAACTCGTGGAGCGCCGCGTACCGGGCCAGCTCCAGGAGCCGGGCCGCCCGACGACTCGGGGCGGCCACCTCGGCCTCCGCCAGGGTCCACCGCAGGTAGCCTTGATGATCACCGGCCCGTCGGGCCTGCAACCCTCGCAGCCGCATCCGAAGCTCTCCGGCGAACTCCTCGTCGTCCTGAGCGGCGAGGTCATCTCCGTCGAGGATCGCCATCAGATCCGTCGCCAATGACTCACCTTCCAAGAGCTCCCCGACGACCTCGGGCGGCAATTCGCCGGCCAAAAACCGGCGCGCCGCCTCGCTCAGGTAGGCCCGCTCCTGCGACAGGGTCTGGGCGGCCTCCTCGGAGCGATCGTTCCGGTCCAGGGTCAGAGACGCCTGCAACGGATGATGGGGCAAGGCCCGTCGGCTGCTGGTCAACTCCGCCCGCTCCCCGGCGGCGGCCATAGCCATGCGGAGTACGATCTGGTTCTCCAGGCTGTCCACGGCGCCATGCGCCCGGTAGGCCCGGCTGGCCTCGGGTCCGCCTTCGGCCCGTTCTCGCAGCCGGGCGATGATCGCGAAGTAGCGGTCCCGGACCTCTTCTTCGGTAGCGCACATCAAGAGATCTTCGAGCTGCCCCGCCACCTCGGTGGCGTCCGCTCCAGCGGCGGTCCAGGTGCGGGCGACCCCTCCCAACCAGTGAAGGTTCGCAGGCTCGCACTGCAGGGCCGCCAGGTAGTAGCCAAAGGCCTCGCCAGGCTGGCTTCGATACCACTCCGCCAGGAGCCCCAGCTCTCCCTGGAGCTCGGCGAACTCCGCGGCGGCCGGGTTGCTCTCCAGCCGCTTTGTCAGCACTCGCGCCAGAGCGCGGGAGTCTCCAGACCGCCGATACAGTCGGGTCAGCGCCGCGAAGATATGCCCGTCGCCGGGGTTCATCTCCCAGAGCTCTTCGTAGATCGCGATCGCTTCCTGGCGCCGGTCCAGGTGCGTCTCCAGGATCTCCGCGAGAGCCCCAAGCTGCCGAACCGCTTTGGCCGGATCGTCCAGGGATCGAAGCTCCTGTCCGGTCATGGAGGCGATCTCCGTCCACCGCCCTCCCCGCAGGTAGATCCGCCCCAGGGACTCCAGCGCCGGCAGGTAGTCCGGGAGGATATCCAGGCAACGGCGGTAGAACCGCTCAGCCCGATCGGGGTCGTCGAGCTCCTGCTCGGCGATCTCGGCGTTCCGCAGGAGCACGGACGCCACCTCTTCGGGATCGTCGATCAGGGCCGTCTCCTCTTCGTTGAGCGCCAGGAGGTCTTCCCACCGCCCGGTCCGGGAGTAGAGCCGCCCCAGCGCCGAGTACACCCGGGGGTTCTCGGGATCCAGCGACAGGATCTCCCGCCAGGCCCCGATAGCCACCTCGTAGTTCTCCAGCCGCTGCTCGGCCACCTCGGCCACCTTGTCCAAGAGATAGAGCTTCTGCCGCCGACTCGGGGCGGTCTCCACCATCTGAAGGAAGAGATCCGCCAGCCGGGTCCACCGCTCCAGCCGCCCCAGAATCCGGGCGCTTGCCTTCAGCGCCGGCAGGTAGTTCGGCCGCTCTTCCAGCACGATCAGGTAGTTCTCCAGGGCCCGCTCATCGAGCTCCAGGTGCCACTCGTAGAGCTCCCCGAGCTGGAAATGGCGGCGCCACGACCCGGGTCGGCGATGCAGGGTGCTGATCTCCCGCTCGTAGAGCTCGGCCAGTCCGCGCCAGTTCTCCCGCCGCGTGTAGAGCCGCCCCAGGGCCCGCAGGGCCGGTACGTGATGGGGGTCGTAGCTCAGGGCCTCTCGATACACCTCGGCGGCGGCCTCCTCGAGACCGGCCTCCTCTTCGTAGAGGCGCCCCAGCCGGGTCAGCGTGTTGACCCGCTCGTCCACGGAGAGCGGACCTTCGAGCCGTCGGTTCAAGACGTCGATCAGCTCCGTTCCCAGGCTCCTGCCCTGCTCTTCGTAGGCCGCCTCCAGCAGGCGCTCCCGAAGTCTCAGGAGGGTCCAGTCGTCCCGCTCCTGGGTCGCCTGGCGCAAGAGATCCCGCCCCGTGGCCGGATTGTCCGTCGTAGTATGATGGAGCATCGCCAGAGGCACGGCGTGGCTCACCAGGCGGCTCGTGTCTCGGGCCGTGGAACGGAGCACCGAGAACGCCCGCTGCCAGTCGCCGACCTCAAAGCAGAGGCTCACCAGGAGGTCGTCGAGATCGCCCGGGAGTCGCCCCCGGCTGACCAGCTGCTCGAGCTCCGCCCGGGCCTCCTCGTGATCGCCGACCACGTGGAGCCACACGGCCCGGCGAGCCTGCAGGGCGTTTCGGATCTCCACAGGGAGCCCCGGGCGCTGCGTGGCCTCCGCCAGGACCTCCATGGCCCGTTCCGTGTCCCCGGACTCCAGGCAGACGTCGCAGAGGAGCTGCATCGCCCACAACCCGCCAAAGGGGTCGACCTTCTCGGTCTCCAGCGATCGGAGCGCTCGCTCTACTCGCCTTCGTACCCGCAGGGGATCGTCGCCGCTTGTCCATCCCAGGTCAGCCCGCTCCAGCCCGCAGTAGAGCATCGCCCAGATCGGGGCACCCACCAGGTCCTGGGCCCGCTTCAGCTCCCGGCTCAGCTCCTCCGATGACCCCAGGGCTCGCAGGACTCGCCGCCGCAGAAACCCGACCTCCCAGGTCTCGTCGGAGGGCCCTTCCTCCCCGGGCTGCAGGTGGTCGATGGCCGAGCCGTACTCGCCAAGGGCCTCCAGGGCGCGAGCAGCAGCGACCCACTCCCCGTCACGGACCATCCCCGTGGCGAAGGCTTGCAACACATCCTGTCGCAGGGCCAGATCCTCGGCGGGTCGAAAGGCCGCCCGACGACCTAATCGTCCACCTGGCGAGCGAATCACTCGCGTCGTGGAGGAGCCCTCCTCGGGTGTCTGGGATTCCCCTGCGGGGTGGACCAGGCGAGCCTGGCGGCGGGAACCCTCTTCCGGGGTGACGCCGCGGGCGAATACGTCCGAAATACTCTGAGCCATCCGTAGCTCCTCGTACAACATGGACCGCGCACCATCCTTGGCGCACAGCTAAGTCGACTCTCTCAACTTCTTGTGTGAGATCCTGTCCCGACCATCATGGCGGACCGAGCCTGACTTGGCAATCTTTTTTCCGAGCTCTTCTTCCCACCCACGACTTTTCAGTGCGCCGGGGCACCTTCTGCGGCGGCCGTCTCCTCGAGACCGTCCTCGGGCTCGTCGGTGACGGGATCGTCGTAACGATCCATCAGCCCCGCGTAATGGGAGATCAGAGTTCGCATCTCGCTGTGAAGTCGGATCCGATGCTGCTGCAGGTCAAAGAGCTCGTTTCGCACCGCCGCCACCCGATTCTCGGCCTGGGCGAGCATCCGCTCCGCCTTCAGCTCCGTGTCGGCGAGCACCAACTCGGCGTCTCGGTCGGCCTGGTGCCGGATCTCTTCGGCGACCTGCCGGGCCATCTCCAGGGCCTGGACCAGGCTCTTCTCCCGGCGCCGATACTCCCTGAGCTCCCGGTTCTGCTCTTCCACCTGGGCGCTCATCTCCCGATAGGACTTCTGCATCTCTCGCCAGGCCGCGGCCAGGCCGTCGAGGAACTCGTGGACCTGGTCGGGGTCGTATCCCCGAAATCGAGACTGGAACCCCTGGTTGGCGATGTCTTCAGCGCTGAACTTGAACATCCTCATCCTCGTCCGTGAGTACTCATTGGGCCGCGCTCCCTGCGACCCCTCCCCTCCTTTGTCTCAGATAGGACCCTCGCCGTCGAGTTTTCTTGTGCTCTCCTCTGCGGAGAGCTCTCGACTCCGTTGAGCCGCGGCCTTCACGGCAGAGATCAGGGCGTGGCGAAACCGGCTCTCCTCCAGGGCCGCCAGGGCGGCGATGGTCGTGCCTCCCGGGCTCGCGACCTGGTCTTTGAGCTCCGCCGTGTGTTGCCCGCCGTGCTCCTGCACCAGCCGGGCCGCGCCTTCCAGAACACTCGTGGCGAGCTCCACGGCGGTCCCCCGGTCCAGCCCCATCAGCACGCCCCCGTCGGCCAGGGCTTCGATGGCGGTGAAGAAGTAGGCTGGCCCGCTGCCGCTGATCGCCGTCAGGGGATGGAAGTCTTCCTCCCGCCGCAGGCGAACGACCTTGCCCACGGCCTCGAAGAGAGCCGTGATCGCCGCCATGTCCACCGTGCCATCTCCCATCAGCCCCGTGACCCCCGCCCCGACCAGCGCCGGGGTGTTGGGCATCGCCCGGGTGATCCCCGGCAGGGGCCCGGCGGCCTCTCGGAGGGTCGCCACGGATACCCCGGCGGCGATGGAGATCACCGTGTCTCGGTCCGTGAAGGTCTCTCGATAGGCCTCCAGGACCGACCGAACGCCCGCGGGCTTTACGGCGATCACGTAGAGCCGCATCTGCTCGTCGTCGTCGCCCGACTTCGGCGGGACCTCCAACCAGGCGTTCAGGGACAGGGCGAGCTCCTCTGCGCGCTCCTCGTTGGTGTCCAGGCACACCAGTTGTTCTCCCGAAATGGCCCCGCTCTTTACCCACCGGGTGGCGAGGGCGGTCCCCATCTTCCCACACCCCACGAGCACCACTACGTAGGGGTCGAGCACCGACGCCTGACTCTTCGCCTCGTCCATATCAATAGCTCCTCGGCCCGAAGAGAGCCGTGCCAACCCGCACCATGGTCGCCCCTTCTTCGACGGCGACCTCCAGATCATTGGTCATCCCCATGGAGAGCTGCCGAAACGCCTCGGCTCCGGCGTCGTCCCTGCCCGTTAGATCCTCGCGCAGCTCCTCGCAGAGCCGCCGAAGCGCTGCGAAGTGGACCCGGTTCTCCTCGGGGTCCTCCACGTAGGGGGGGATCCCCATCAGCCCCACCACCTGGACCTTCGAGAACGCCTCCATCTGTCGCAGGAGCTCACCCGCTTTCGACGGATCCACCCCGCCCTTGCTCTCCTCCTCACCGAGGCTCACCTGCAAGAGGATCCGCTGGATCTCCTCTCCCCGCTGGTCCAACACCTTGCCCAGCTTTCGCCGATCCACGGAGTGCACGTACGCGCATTGGTCGGCGAGGAACCGGGCCTTGTTGGACTGCAATCGGCCGATAAAGTGCCACTCGATGTCCCGGGGCAGCTCCTCGGCTTTCTCCTGCCACTCCTGCACGTAGGACTCCCCAAAATCCCTCACTCCCAGGTCGTAGAGCGCCCGGATCGCCTCCACCCCGTGCCCTTTGCTGACAGCGACGAGGCGCACAGGGTCCTCCCGGCCAGCTCTTCGTCGAGCCTCCTCGATCCGCCTGGTAACCGCCTCCAGCCTCGTCGCCGCGTCGTCGCTCATCGCCGAATCTCGGCGAAGGGGTACTCCGTCAGCCCGCCCAGCTCCTCCAGGGTCTCCACGACCTCGCAGACCGGCAGCCCGACCACGCAGAAGTAGGACCCCTCGATCCGCCGCACCAGTACGCTGCCGATGTCCTGAATTCCGTAGCTTCCGGCCTTGTCCATAGGCTCCCCGCTCGCCACATACCGGCGGATCACCGCCTCCGGCAGCGGGCGCATCTCCACGTCGGCCCGCACCGACCGCGTCAACCTCGGCCCGTCGACTCGCCACCGCCAGCAGAAGGCCGTAACCACCTCGTGGACACTCCCCTGCAGGCGGCTCAGCATCCCCACGGCGTCCTCATCATCGGCGGGCTTCTCCAGGATCGCCCCGTCGTGGACCACGATCGTATCCGCCGCTAAGATCCACCCCGGCAGGTCTTCTCCGGCGGTCTCTCTCGCCACGGCGGCGGCCTTCTCCGTCGCCAGACGCCGGGCGTACTCCGCCGGACCTTCCCCGGGATGAGGCGCCTCCGGGATATCGCTGACTCGGACCACAGGCTCAAACCCGATCCTCCGGGTCAGCTCCAATCGACGCGGCGAGCCACTGGCCAAAAGGATTCTTCGGTCTTGCGGTCCTACGGGCTGCATGGATACACGTTCCGGGTTATAATGGCGAAATCCACCGGGCTCGTCCGAAGCTACGACGCCCCGCAGACACTGTCAAAGGGTCCCCGGCATGACCTATCGAAACCCCTTCCCCACCGTGGACGTCCTCGTCGAGGTCGACGGAAAACTCCTCTGGATCTACCGGGCCAACGAGCCCCGGGGATGGGCGCTGCCCGGCGGATTCGTCGACTACGGAGAGTCCGTGGAGACCGCCGCCATCCGCGAGGCCCGAGAAGAGACGGGGATGGAGATCGAGCTGAAGGAGCTCCTCTACGTGTACTCCCGCCCCGGTCGTGACCCTCGTCAGCACAACCTCTCCGTGGTGTTCACCGCCACGGCCTCCGGGACGCCCCAGGCCGCCGACGACGCCACCCGAGCGGAGCTCTTCGATCTCGAGCATCCTCCAGAAGAGATCGTGTTTGACCACCGCGAGATCTGGGAAGATTTCCTTGAGTTTCGCCGAACCCAGACCCGGCCCTCGCCGATGGACTACCTCGAGAAACATAAAGCATAACCTCATGGAACCTTTACGTAACACTTTTAAGGCGACCCTCGTCGGGGCTGCTCTACTGGCCACCGTGGCGCCCGCACAGGCAGAGGCATCGGAGCCCACTGAGGACGGCGCGGTCCTTCGGTTCTCCGAAGATGTCCGGCCAGTCCCCCGCCGAAACGCCCTGACTGTGGAGGTCTCCCGAGAGGCCGAGGCTTCGCGTAGAAACTGGAACGTCACGGTCGCCACCGCCGAAGCCGGCGCCGTGCTCTGCCGAACGACCCTGCCGCGGGAGGCCGGGGCCGACTACTACGACTTCACGCTTCAAGACCAACCCACGGCGTCGGCCCAGCACCTGCTTCTCTTGGACGCCCGGGTCAACTCCGCCGACGGGCCTCTCGACCCACCTCACTACCAGATCGTCTTCGGTTTGACCCCCCACGCCGGGGCTTCCGGGTGGCGATGCCAGGTCGTGGCCCGCGGGGAGCGGACCGAGCTCGACGGAGGCCCCCTCTTCCGCTTCGAAGACCACGAGGGTGAGTCCCGACTGACCCGACGAGACGTGGTAGACACGATCCGTTTCTGCGGCCTCCAGTCCGATGAGGTGCCGGAGTACGACCTCTACGATCCCGGCACGGGACGGTTCGAGCCCGCCACTGAGGTGCAGGTCCTCACCGGGGAAGCCCTGGAGTTGGAGGCCACCTTGCCGGAGGAGGAGATCCCCCTGCCCCACACCCGCAACTTCTTCTCCTGGGTGGCGGCCAGCAGCGACGTTCGGGGCGCGCCCGCGGGAGCGGCGCCGCCGCGGCCCCTGGAATTGGGGGCCTTCAACCTGCGCCGAGCCTGGATCGAGGGGAGCAGCGACGGGGGCAGCGGGGAGTTCGTCACGGCCAGCGTCAACGACATCGTGCCCGTGACCGGGCTACGGATCGCCCCGGGCCACGGCGCCTCGGTGGACCACTACGGGAACTACGCCCTCCCCACGCAAGTGCTCATCGGCCTCAGCGACGGTGAGCGGTTCCTCGTGGACCTGCCGGAGGTGTCCTTCGAGGAGATCCAACGCACCGGTGGGTATCTGATAGAGCTCCCGGAGCCCGTGACGACCCGATGCCTCTCGGTGATGATCCTCGACGCTCGTCCCGGAGCCCTGATCCGATCCCGAAACACCGAGAACCAACGGCTGGGCCGGAGCGTGACCATCTCGGAGATCACCCCCTACTCCGCCGCTGACCACCCCGAGGCGGAGCAGACGGCCCGCAATTTGATCGACCTGATCCTCTCGAAAGACCGCCCCGACGAGCGGGACCGCGTCTCCGCGCTGGGCGCCGAGATCCCCGAGCACCTGTCCACAGCCATCGACGAGCTCCTCCGAGAAGGTGACGCCGACCGCAACGCTCGCACTCTCCCCTTGTTGGGTCGCCTCGACCCGGAGCTCTCCCTCCCGATCCTCACGGAGCACTTCCTGCGCATCGACCCCGCCGAGGTGGACTACCGGCGCACCAAGCGGGCTATCGCCGGGCATGGCGAGACCGCCGCCCCGGCTCTCCTGGAGGTCCTGGGAGAGCTCGACATGGAGGAGCGAAAGTACGTCGACGTCGTGCGCCTCCTGGGCCGCGTTGGACGGCCCCTGGACCTCCAGCCCCTGCTCCGAGAGCTCGGGGAGGGCCCCGAATTCTTAAGGCGAGAGCGGATCCGCGCCATCGCCGCCGGCGGAACCCCCATGGTCGTCCCGGTCTTGTCCGCCGTCGCCGACGCCCCGGAGGAGTCTCCGACGTCTTTGGACGGCCTGACCACCCTGGTCTTCATCGGCCAGCGGCACTTCTATCACGAGGCCACCGACGCCGATGGCACCGAGATGCTCCTGGAGCGGGCGAAGACCGGCACGCCCCGGGCCTTCCGTCGGCGAGCCATCGAGGCCCTGGGCTACCTCCTGACCGATGGCGGCACGGCGGTGTTGATCGAGCTCTTGAGCGACGACCCGGATCCGCTGATCCGGAGCTTCGCCGCCGGCGCCTTGCGACTCCACCTCGGGTCGGCCCCTCGGCAGGCTCTGGAAGAAGCCCTCCAGGACGCCTCGCCCGACGTCCGAATCGCCGCCATCCGGTCCCTTGCTCGCCGCGACGACGCCCCCGACGCCACCCCCGTCGTGATCGCCTTCTTGGAGGCCGAGCGGTGGCCCCGGGCGATCCATCACGCTGCCCTCCTCCTGGCCGCCTCCCCCCACGACGAGGCCGCCGTGGCCCTCGCTGATCTCGTGGAGCGAGACCCGACGACCCGGGAAGCCGCCACAGCCATGCGGGCCCTTCGCCGAGAGAAACGGGCCCTCCCCTTGCCTCGGATCACCGCCTACCTCGATGACGACGCCGTCCCCCACGCCCTGCTTCGCCAGCTCGTCGACATGCTGGCCTTCGTCGACGACCCCATGGCCGATCAGACCCTGATCGCCGTGGCCGCCGAGTCTTATGAGGGCCTTCGACACCGCCCCCCGGAGGCGAACCAGGACCTCAGCCACCGGGCCCTCGTCGGCCTGGGCCTGCGGGGATCCACGCGGGCCACGGACTTTCTCCTCTCCGTCGCGTTCGACTCCAATCGGGAGGTGTCGACCCGAAGCCGAGCCCTCCGCGGTCTGGGGTTCGTCTCCAACGAGGAGATCGCCGACACCCTCCAGAACCGGGCCTCCGAGCTCCCTCGGGAGCTCCGCACTCCCCTGCGACAGACCATCAACCAGATCCGCAGCCGCCTCGCCATTGAGGACGCAGACCGGGAGATTCAGCTCCTCCGAGAGGCCCTGGAAGAGGCCGACGAGGCCGATGATCTCTACGACAGCAACGACCCCGTTGATTAATCCCTACCAAGTCTGTATGAATACCCCCAGTTTCGCGTTTCCTCCGGGAATGCAGCGCCCCCGACGACCGTTGTCGTCCACGGAATGGCCCCACCCTTTGTATCGTCAAGACCTCGTAAGGAGTACCCCGTGTCCTCATTCTCCGACCTCATCGAACGCGTGAAGGCCTCCATCAAAGAGACCGACCCCGACCACGTGCGCGCCCTCCAATTAGACGGCTCCGACGTCCGGATCATCGACGTCCGGGAGCGCGATGAGTTCGTCGAAGGCCACATCGAGGGCTCCGACTTCATCCCTCGGGGGCTCCTGGACCTGAAGATCGAAAACGCCGTCCCCGATAAGTCCCAGCCCGTGATCCTCTACTGCGCTGGCGGCACCCGGTCGGCCCTGGCCGCCCGCACCCTTCTGGAGCTCGGCTACGCCGACGTGAAGTCCATGGCCGGCGGCTTCACCGCCTGGAAGCGCAGCGGTCACCCCGTCCATATCCCCAAGACCCTGTCCCAAGAGCAGCTCAACCGATACAGCCGCCACCTGATCATCCCCGAGGTTGGCGAGAAAGGTCAGGCCAAGCTCTTGGACACCCGAGTCCTGATGCTCGGAGCCGGTGGCCTCGGCAGCCCCGCGGCCTACTACCTGGCCGCCGCCGGCGTCGGCACGATCGGCATCATCGACAGCGACGTCGTGGATCGCTCCAACCTCCAGCGCCAGATCCTCCACACCGATGACCGGGTGGGCATGGCCAAGGTGGACTCCGCCGAGAAGACCATCAAAGCTCTGAACCCCGACGTGGAGGTCGTGAAATACCAGGACTGGCTCAGCAGCCAGAACGCCCTGGAGATCTTCGAGGGCTGGGACATCGTCGTCGATGGCGGCGACAACTTCGCCACCCGATACCTGGTCAACGACGCCTGCGTGCACCTGGGCATCCCCAACGTCCACGGGTCGGTATACCGGTTCGAGGGGCAGGTCACCAGCTTTGTTCCCGGACAGGGCCCCTGCTACCGATGCCTCTACCCCGAGCCCCCGCCCCCGGAGCTCGCCCCGAGCTGCCAGGAGGCTGGCGTCCTCGGCGTCCTCCCCGGCATCATCGGCCTCTTGCAAGCCATCGAGGTCATCAAGCTCGCCGCAGGAATCGGCGAGCCCCTGGCGGGCCGTCTCTTGACCTTCGACGGGATGAAGACCTCCTTCCGGGAGCTGAAGCTGCGCCGCGATCCGGAGTGTTCCATGTGTGGCGACGACGCCGAGTTCACGGGATTCATCGACTACGACGTGTTCTGCAACGTGAGCTGATCAGGGAGCGCCGAGGAGCCTGGACAACACCTCCTGCATCGCGAAGACCGACAGGCTGTTGCCCACAGCTTTGTAGGCTCTTCGGCGCGTGAACCCCTCGGGGAACCGAAACTCCTCGGAGAACCCCATCACCCGCAGGATCTCCCGGGGCGACAAGAACCGGGCTCCCCCATCGGGGATCCTCAGGTACGACCCCGAGGCTCGCCAGCTCTTGCCGTAGGCCGACGTAAACGTGTTGGCTATAGCGCCCGGGTCGGCCTCCAGGTCCAGAATCCGCATCCCCTTTTCGTACTTCGCCAGCACCTCTGCCGGCACCCGGAGGTCGTCATCGGGCTCCTGGTCCAGGAACTCAAGAAGCTCTCGCGCCGGCCGCTCCCGCCGCTCCCCTCGCTCCGGCAGCCCACCCCGGCGAGCCACCAGATAGTAGCGCTCCCGACGCGCCGGAATCCCCAGCTCCGTGGGACAGAGCAGGCGCTCTTCCACCTCGTACTCGCCCTGCTCCAACGTCGCCATGAGCTGCTCATGAGCCCGGGACCCCGAGAACCCCGGTACGTTCTCCATCCCCACCATCGCTGGCGCGAGCTCCTCGATCCACGCCATCAGCCGGGGCAGGATCTGGGCCCGCGGATCGTCCAACCCCCGCTGCAACCCCCGGGTCGTAAACGGCTGACAGGGCGGCGACATCCACCACAGATCGGCCTCCACCTTCGCCAGTGCCTTGGTCGGCAAGCTCAAGAGGTTCTTTCGCAACCGCTTGGCCCCCGGGAAGTTCTCCCCGTAGGCCTCCATCAAATGGGGAGCCATCTCCACGGCCGCCACCACCTCCACCCCACTCGCCGCGGGCCCCAACGCCCGCAGGCTCTCGGAGAACCCCCCGATCCCGCTGAACAGCTCCAACGCTCGAATACCGCGCACAACACACCTCGCTTTGCCGCCCGCCAGCTTACACGGCGACCCGCCGATTGACAGCCCCCACCCCAATACGGCATAAAATCGCCCGGACTGTCCCCCGGCCCCGAGGTGGCGATGTATGCAAACCGGTTTGAGCTAGATCAATGTATCCTCGATTCCCTGGCCTACTGTGCGCGCCATGAAGATCAGCCCACGTGCGAGAACTTCGCCGGCCTCCTCGAGAAAGCCGACCGCGACATGAAGAAGGTCGTCGCCAACTCGGACAGCGCCTTCATCACCTGGAAACACAGAGACCGCGCCGAGCGGCTGGCCTGGAAACACGTCGCCCGCGGCTTCGGCGAGACCCAGGAGATGCTCCGCAAGGTCAACGCCACGGGCTTCGTGGACCAGAAGGTGATGTACTGGGACCACACCCGGCTCTTGCCCTTCATCGAAGAGATGATCGGCTACCTCCAGGAAGAAAAAGAGAGCATCGACTTCGCCGAATCCCAGGCCGAAGCCCTCAAGCGCCTGCGCGCGTCCGCGCAGAGCGCCCGCCGCGAAAGCCTGGCGGCCCTCAAAGAGTACAAGCGACAGGCCCAGATGCGCTCCGACGCCATGACTACCCTGGTGAACACCGTGGCGAGCTTCCGACGAGCCCTGCGCCGCGACCTGGGCCGCCACCACGAAGAGTATCAGAAGATCCGATGGCCCTACGCCGTCGCCTCCGACGAAGCCGTGCTCTAAGGCACTACAACAACTCTTCCAGCTCCAACCCGCTCACGCCGTGCCGCACAATCGCGTGGGATCTGGGGACCAACAGGTCCACCCGGAGCGCTGATCCCACCAGAACCTCCAGCTTCTCCGCGTCGAACTGAGTCCCCACCCTCAGGCTCGCCGTAAACCCCTCGGGGATCACTGCGCCCAGGCTGCGCTCCTCTCCGTCGTGGATCAGCTTGTGGAGCAAGAGGACCTTCCCGGTCTTATTCTCCACCGTAAGCTTATCGTCCTCCACCTCGATCTCCAGCCCCTCCACGGGGACCTCCCCGGGCTTCAGGGTCATCACGTCGAACTCATCCTCCGAGGAGTTCACCTGGGCGTCGATGATCTCCAGAAACTTCGACGTGTAATCCGCCAGGTACCCGCAGTAGCTGTACCGTTCTCCCTGGCGGGTCACGTTCACGATCACCCGGGTAAAGAGGTGGCGCTCCAACAAGGGATCGAAGGAGTTCCCCGCGTGACCGATGATCTCCTCCGACAAAGTGGACACCCGCTCCTGATCCCTGGTGAGCACCGCTGCCGGCTGGGCCCGGCTCTTCGCCGCCCCCAAGAGCAGCGAGACGGCCTGGACCAACGCGTCTCGAACCATCCCCACCCAATTCCGGGTGCTCCGATAGAGCCAACGAAAGATCCCGGGGTTGGCTGTCTGCATCAGGTACCGCCGCCGGGCCTCGATCTGTTCGTCCGTCAGGCCCGCCGTGGACCGATACACCCCGTCCATGGCTTCGTATTGGTCTCGATAGTAGAGAAAGCTCTGCTGCCAGAATCCCTTCTTCGACCTCCGAGGGCCCGGATAGTGGAGCTCCATCCCCGTGGACCGAAGGTCCAGCCGCCCCCAGATCACGTTCCCATCCTTCTCGGCCAGGGTCACGTGGTAGCCGTCGAAGTGAGTCAGGCATCGATCCCGCTTCTGCACCCGGACCAACGCCAGGATCGTGGCCACGACGATGACCACCAGGATCGTTAGCAATGTGGAGTCCAGAAAGGCTTCCATAGTACCCATCCGCGGCAAACAAAGGAAACTCAGGCCCACCTGGGAGCGACTATACCACGACCGTCGCCGTTGAGAATCGTCCACGGATCGACTAAGACCGACTCGCCAGGAGCCCCTATGAATAACCACAGACTACAAGGCACACCCACGGGAGGCGCTGCGGGCTTTCGGTCCCGGTACGAACCGCTGGTGGAGTCCGAGCATGGACAGGGCCTCCCCGACGCCGCCGTCACCGCCGTGGTGGTCACCTGGGAGGGCAGCGCCCCCCACCTGGCGGACTGCCTGCAAGCCGTCGCCGAGGCGGTCGCCCGGGCGTCGCGCCCCGTGGAAGTCCTGGTCATGGACAATCACGGACCGCCGACGCTTCGAGAGGACCTGACCGGGCTCTGGCATCGCTGGATCCGGTACAACAACAACCTGGGCCTGAACCCGGCTCGAAACCTCGGTGTCGCCCGGGCCACCGCAGAAGTCATCGCCTTCATCGACGACGACGGCCTGGTGGCCCCCGACTTCTTCGACGCCGGCCTGGCCTACTTCGACGACCCCGGCGTTCAGGCCGTCCGCGGCCGAGTGGTCGCCCGGGAGCACCCCTACTTCTCCAGCCTGGCCACCCACTACGACCGAGGCCCCGAGCCCCTCGACGACGCCCTGGTCACCGAAGGTGCCTCCATGGTGCGGCGCCAGGCTTACCTCGACGCCGACGGCCTCTCCGACGAGGTCGTTGGCCACGAGGGCATCGAGCTGACCTGTCGCCTCCTGAGCCAGACCGACGACGCAAGGGTCCTCTACGCCCCGGACATGGTCCTCCACCACGACTACCTGACCTCCTGGAGGGCCTTCTTTCGAAAGTGCTGGACCTTCGGCCGGAGCGAAGGCGAAGCCCCGAGACGAGATCCCGAGGTGGCCCGGTTCATGGAGGAGTATTTCCAACGCCGGTTCCCCCGGCCCCGACTCCCCCTCCATCGCCGCGTCGCCCGCCGAGGCTTGATGACCCTCCGGAGCGTGGTCACCACCGGGGGCCTCCTGGCCGCCCGGGCGTCCTCGAGAGAGAACGACCCATGAGCGATCTTCCCTCGGTCTCGGTGATTATCCCCGCTTTTCGACAGGCCGACTTCATCGACGCCTGCCTGGACAGCGTGGCCGCCCAATCCTGGGAGGGGCCCCTGGAGGTCGTCGTGATCGATGACGAGTCCCCTGACGACGTCGGCGGCCGGGCTCGGAATCATCCCCTGAAACCCCGGGTGATCCGCCAACTGAACCGGGGCGTCGCCGGGGCCCGCAACCGCGGGATCCGCGAGACCACGGGCACCTGGGTGGCCTTCCTCGACGCCGATGACCGGTGGACCGAGGACCACCTGACCCGTCATATGGAGGCCCTCCAGGCCGGGAGTCGCCCGGCCTTGAGCTTCTCCCGCTACCGCCGGGTCACCCCCGCCGGCGAGCCCCTCTCCATCGCCCCGGAACACCCGGCCGTGGATCTGAAGCCCTCCGCCCGTCGGCTCCTCATCCAGAACTTCATCGGCACCTCCACCGTCGTGGCCCACCGAGAGTGTCTGACCCGTGCCGGGGGCTTTCCGGACACCCCGGAGCTTCGCCGCGCCGGCCAGGACTACGCCCTCTGGCTGCGCATCGCCGCCTACTTTCCCCTGGTCTACGTTCCTCACGTCGGGGTCCTCTACACAGTCCACGCCGACAACCGCGTCGGCGTCGACCCCGTCCGCCACCACTCCGGCGGCCTCTACGCCCTGGCCGAGCTTCAGCGGTGGGAGCCCGACCGATTCCGCAGCCTCTCAGCGACCTCCCTGAACGCCCTCATCGCCCGCCGCACGGGGCGGTTCCTCCTGGACACCCTTCGATATCGGGAACGCTTCCCTCCCGGTTCAGCGCGCCAGGCCCTTGAGGTCAGCCTCGGGCTGCTCCGCCGATAGCCTGCCAGCCCTCTAGCCTTGCTGGAGTTCGGCGAGCTTGCGCTCCACGTGTTCCCGGAGCGTCCCGACACGTTGGGGCCAGCTATGCAGACGGGCGACCTCGACTCGAGCCGCCCGCTCCTCGGGATCATCGTCCTCCAGATAGGCCTCGCACCACTCGATGAACTCGCCAGCATCCCGGGCCACCCCCACGTACTCCGAGAACTCTCGCAGCGCCGGCAGATCGGAGATCACCACGGGCTTTCCAGTGGCCAGAAACTCGAAGAACTTAATCGGAAACACGGACTCCGTGTACGCGTTCAGCCGATAGGGGATCACCGCCACGTCGAAGCCCTTCAGGTACTTCGGCAGCTCCTGGTAGTCTCGCCGGCCCAGGAGGTGCACGTTCTTCAACGCCCGCAGCGCCCCTACCTCGGTCGTCGGATCCGCCATCCCCACAGGGCCGATCACCACCAGGTTCCACTCCGGGCGGGCCTCAGCGGTCCGAATCAACCACTCCATGTTCAGCTTGTAGTCGCTCACGGCCCCCACGAACCCCACCACGGGCCCCTCGAGGGACGCGATCTCCTCGGGCACCTCCGTGGAGTCCAGAAGCGCTGCCCCGAAGTGCTCGGCGTCCCCCACGTTATGAACCAAGAAGGTGTTCTCCGGGTTGAACTCCCGCCGGCTCTCGTAGAGCGCCCGACTCGTGCAGAACACCAGATCGGCGTTTCGACACAACCGCTCCTCTCGGGCCATCAACCACCCCGGATCGTCGCGATAGGTCGGAAACGCCTCGTAGTTATCCACGCAGTCGTACACCAGGAGCTTCCGGTCCACCCGCTCCACGGCGTCGGCGAACCCCGGGTGGTACACCCACACGATGGGCTTGGACTTTGTGCGCTTCAAGAACCGACGGGCCATCAACACCTTGGCGTCGAAGGTGAAGAAGTCCCGCACCGGATGGGCGTGGGGGAACGCCCCGGCCACCAATGGCGAGTAGGCGTCCCCAAGATAGAGGTCCTCCTCCACGGGCACCACGCCGTCGGTGAGCGCACGGTGCGGCGGCCACAGCGACCGCCTGTGGTGCCACGCCCGCTCCACGAGGTACTGCGGCAGCGGCCGCAACCCGTAGTCCACGTGGACCACCCGGTAGTGCTCCTTCATCCTGCTCATCACGTGCTGCTTGTTGGTCCACAGGGGATCTCTCCACCGCTGCGAAGACAAGCATAGAATCGTCTCTTTCATCGCTTTCGCGCCTTCTGTATGACCGTGGTAGCGCCCCGCGTTTGCTGGCGCGGCTTACCACGTCCCCGTCGATCCTTCCATGCCTTCCATCGAGTCAAATCGCAAGCTGGTCACCGGGTCCTTCTGGATCTCCGTGAGCGAGGGGTTTACGGCCATCGCTTCTCTGGCCACGGCGATCATCGCCGCGCGAGTGCTGGCCCCGGAAGACTTCGGCCTGATGGGGATCATCTTCCTCGTCCTGGCGATCCTCGAGGCCTTCACCCGCACCGGCTTTGAGCGGGCCCTGATCCAGAAGCAAGACGACCCCACGCCATACCTGAACGTGGCCTTCACCTGGCACCTGGGCCGAGGCGTGCTCCTGGCGGTGGCGATGTTCCTCGCCGCCCCCTTCGTGGCCGCCTTTTACGATGAGCCCATCCTGGCCCCCACCCTGGCCTTCGCCGGGCTCTACGTGCTCTTCATCGGAGCGAAGAACCCCGGGGAGATCTTCTTTACCCGAGATCTGAACTTCAAGGTCGTCTGCGCCATCAACGTGGCCCGGTCGCTCTTGAAGCTCTTCGTCGCCATCCCGGCGATCTTC
>SKON01000282.1 GCA_007120035.1 Myxococcales bacterium | reverse complement strand
GCCTGCGGGGAGGTGCCCGTAGGGCGGAGGGGTCGTCCGCGCCGCCCATACGGCCGCCTCCCCGCGAACCCCCCACGAAACACCGAAGCCCGTTGCCCCCTCCCTGCCTGCGGGGAGGTGCCCGTAGGGCGGAGGGGTCGTGTGCGCCGCCCGAACGGCCGCCCCACCGCAAACCACTGTCGCCTCCACGACGGCTCTGGTATAATCGCCACCCACCCGGAGGACTCCCATGGTAGACGCCCCCGACAACACCGTCCCACCTAGCGGGCTCGAGGACCACTCCGAAGAGCTCTCGGAGCGTTCCGAAGCGGACGTCCAGGTCCGGTTCTACCAGGCCATGGCCGCCACCGACGTAGCCTACGAAGACCTCTTGGACCGCCTGGCCCGGGCCGTGGCCGACGTGATCTTCGATCTCTGCGTGGTCTACCTCCTCGAAGGCGACGGCACCCTTCGGTGCGCCGCTGCCTACCACCCCCATCGGGAGACCTTGAGCTCCCTTCACGAGGCTTTCGCCCGGCCCCAGAACGGGCTCGGCGACGGCCTGGTCCACCAGGTCATCCAACGCCAGGAGCTCTACTTCCGTCCTCGGTTCAACCTCTCCGTTCTCCAGGCCTACTCCGACCAATCCGACCCACCCGATCTGGACATCCCCATCCACAGCCTGATCGTGGTCCCTCTGGTGACCACCGACGGCCGGTGCCTCGGGGCCCTCTTGATGGGGCGACAGTCCACCAGCCTGGCCTACGACAAGCGAGATCTGGCTCTGACCCAGTGGATCGCCTCTCACGCCGCCATGAAGCTCGAGACCGCGCGCCTCTACTCCGACCTCCAGGCCGCCGTCGCCGAACGGGACACCTTCATCTCCATCGCCTCCCACGAGCTTCGCACCCCCTTGAGCACCCTGAAGCTCCACGCCCAGATGCTCCAGCGCATCGCCCATCAGACCCCGGAGAAGCTGACCCTGGAGTACCTCCTCCCCAAGCTGGCCTCCATCGAGCGCGGCGTCGACCGCCTCGACGGCCTCATCGACCAGCTCCTCAACGTCCACCGAATCATGGACGACGGCCTCACCCCGGACCTTACGTCCTGCGACCTGATCGCCATCACCCGCACCGCCATCCAGCGCCTCTCCTTCGAGCTGGAGCGCAGCGGCAGCACCCTGACCATCACCGCCGGCTCCTCCCTCCAGGGCACCTGGGACCGGTGCCGCCTCGACCACATCGTCACCAACCTGGTCTCCAACGCCATCAAGTACGGCCGTGGAAACCCCATCGAGGTCGGCTGCGTCCCCGAGGCCGGCCAACAGGTCCGCCTCTACGTCACCGACGGCGGCGCCGGCATTTCCCCCGACGCCCAGCCCCGGATCTTCGAACGCTTCGAGCGCGCCACCGACTCCGGCCCCGCCGGCCTTGGCCTCGGCCTCTGGATCGTCCGCGAATACGTCGAAAGCCTCGGCGGCTCCATCTCCGTCACCAGCACCCCCGGCCAGGGCTCCACCTTCACCGTCACCCTCCCCCGCCACGCCTCCCTCGACTAGTCTCCGACCTCGGACCTCCGACCTCCGACCTCCGCCTTCTGACCTCTGTGCCCGATTGAGGGTTGATGGCCCACCCCATCCCGACGATAATGGTCGGCGGTCGGCGATCACGTCGACCATGGATTCGATTTGAGGCCTGGAGGCAGCCGTGAGTTCTCAGAATTCCAAGCTCGGAGGGACCCACTCTCCGTCTACGTCTGCGACGACGAACGAGGCCAATGGATCGGGACCGATCAGCATCAACGTCGGAGGCCAGAGTCTGACGATCCGCAGCGATCAAGACCCGTCCTTCGTTCAGGGCCTGGCCCGATATATCAATCATACCCTCGAGGATCTTCAGGCCGCCGCACCCACGGCGCCCATGAACAAGCTCCTCATCCTGGCCAGCATGACTGTGGCCGAGGAACTCTTTGAGACCCGCGAGGAGCTACGGAACACCCGTACCCGCCTCAAGGAAACCACGGAGTCCATGTACGAATTGATTGATCAAGCCAGGCAGATCTGACCGTTCTCGTTTCGTTGCCCCTTCCCATTCCCGGGCCTCTTCTCTGGCTTGGGCGGTTCGCCGCCACGAGCACCGAGGGAGGCGATGGACCCCAGCGACCGCGCAGGGCCACAAAAATCAGACCTTCGGGCTCGGTTCCGAGCCCGACGACGCGCCCTCACCGCCTCCGAGCGTGACGACGCCTCTGCCGCTGTGTGTCAACGCCTCCGCCAGACCCCTCTGGTCACCGACGCGCCCCGCCTCGCCGGCTACTCCGCCCTGGGTATGGAGGTCGACCTCTCCGCCTGCCTGCGGGAGTTCCTCGATCAGGGCGCCCAGATCTTTCTCCCCCGGGTCACGGGCCCCGGCGAGATGGTCTTCTGTCCCCTGACCTCCTTCGACGACCTGGCCCCGGGCCCCTTCGGCATTGCCGAGCCCCGCACCGACCCGGTCCCCACAGACACCATCGACGTCTTCCTCGTCCCCGGCGTCGCCTTCGACCACCGAGGACACCGGCTGGGCTTCGGCAAGGGCTTCTACGACCGAGCCCTTCCGCCCCCCGGACAGGCCGTCGCCATCGGCGTTGCCTACGAATGGCAACTTCATCTCGGGGACCTCCCGGTCGGCGACCACGACCGACCCATGGACTTCCTCGTCACCGATCAGGCGTGGCGAACCCCGCCAGATCCCTCCCCTCAAAACTCAGGAGTGACCTATGGAGGGACTTGAACCGATCCTCTACATGATCCTCGGCGGCTGCATCGGCTTCGTGATGGGCTGGCTGCTGATCCGAAGCAAGTGGACGACCACCTTCCAGGAGACCCTCGAAGACCGCCTCGAAGCCCTCCGCAACCGCACCGAAGAGCGCACCAAGAAGCGGGTCACCCGGGAGGTCCGCGAGGAGATGCGCGGCGAGATCCGCAACGAACTCGTCGAGGAGCTCACCGAAAAGGCCCAGAAGGTCGCCGACGCCGAGGTCGAGTCCTTCCGCAAGAAGGCTCGCGAGGAAGCCGATCAGACCATCAAGAACGCCGAGATCGAGGCCCGCACCCTCCTCCTGGAAGCCCGTGCCGACGCCGAGAAGGAGCTCCAGGAGCGCCGCGCCGACATCCAGAAGACCGAGGAACGCCTCTCTCGTCGCGAGAACAACCTCGACGACCGGGCCTCTCGCATCGACTCCCGGGAGACCAAGCTCAAAGACCGTGAGGCCTCCCTCGACGACCGCGAGGACTCTCTTCGTACCCGCGCCGCCTCCCTGGAAGAACAGGAGCGGACCATCCTTCGCCGCCTCGAGGAGATCGCCGACTGGACCGCCGACCAGGCCCGAGAGGAGCTCAAAGCTCGCCTCATCGACCAGGCTCGCGCCGAGGCCAACCAGAAGATCAAGGAGGTCGAAGAAGAGGCCACCGAGCACGCCGAGAAGAACGCTCGGAAGATCATCAGCGTCGCCTGCCAGCGGTACGCCGGGGACTTCGTCGCTGAGAAGTGCGTCAACGTGATCAGCCTCCCCAACGACAGCATGAAGGGCCGCATCATCGGCCGGGAAGGTCGCAACATCCGGGCCCTCGAAGCCGCCACCGGCGTCGACGTGATCATCGACGACACCCCCGAGGTGGTCGTCGTCTCCAGCTTCGACCCCGTTCGCCGCGAGATCGCCCGGCGGTCCCTGGACAAGCTCATCTCCGACGGCCGCATCCACCCCGCCCGCATCGAGGAGGTCGTCGAGAAGGTCGACCAGGAGGTCGCCCAGGTCATCAAAGACGGCGGCGAGAAGGCCGCCCTCGAGCTCGGCATCCACGGTCTCCACTCAGAGCTCATCAAGCTCGTCGGCCAGCTCCAGTTCCGAACCAGCTACGGCCAGAACATGTGGTCCCACTCCATCGAGGTGGGCTTCCTCTGCGGCCTGATGGCCTCCGAGCTCGGCGTCCACGTTCTCGACGCCCGCCGAGCCGGACTCCTCCACGACATCGGCAAGGCCCTGACCCACGAGCGCCAGGAGAGCCACGCCCTGGTCGGCGCCGAGATCGCCGCCAAATGCGGGGAGAAAGAGATCGTCCGAAACGCCATCGCCGCTCACCACAACGACGAACCTCAGAACTCCGTGATCGCCCACCTCGTCATCGCCGCCGACGCCCTCTCCGGCGCTCGCCCCGGCGCCCGGCGCGAGATCCTCGGCACCTACGTCAAGCGCCTCGAAGACCTGGAGCGCATCTCCGCGAGCTTCGACGGCGTCCAGAAGAGCTACGCCATCCAGGCCGGCCGCGAGATCCGCGTCATGGTCGAGCACGCCAAGATCGACGACGACGGCGCCTACGCGCTCAGCCGCGAGATCGCCCGCCGCATCGAGGACGAGCTCACCTACCCCGGCCAGATCCGAGTCACCGTGATCCGCGAGACCCGCGCCACGAGTACCGCGCACTGAACCCAACCACTTCGAGCACACCATGTCCCAAGACTTTCAGTCCCCGGTCCTACAAGAACTCTCCTGGCGTGGATTCATCTACCAGATCACCCACGACGAGCTCGACGACGCTCTGAACCAGGGGTCCCTCACCCTCTACTGCGGCTTCGACCCCACGGCTCGATCCCTCCACGTCGGGAACCTCGTCAGCGTCATGGGTCTGGCCCACTTCTTCCGCCACGGCCACAAGCCGCTGGCCCTCGTCGGCGGCGCCACGGGCCTCATCGGCGACCCCTCCGGCAAAGACCAGGAGCGGGAGCTCCTCTCCCGGGACAAGCTCGACGAGAACGTCGCCGCCATCCGCGACCAGCTCGGCCTCCTCCTCCGCCGGGCCGCCACCCATCACGGTGAGGCCGACCCCGCTGACGTCGACGACCGCCTCAAGGTCGTCAACAACGCAGACTGGCTCTCCACCTGGTCCTACATCGACTTCCTCCGCGACGTGGGCAAGAACTTCCGCGTCAACCACATGCTCCAGAAGGAGTCCGTCCGGGCTCGCCTCGAAGAGCGCGAACAGGGCATCAGCTACACCGAGTTCAGCTACATGCTCATCCAGGCCTTCGACTTCCTCCACCTCCGCCAGACCGAGGGCTGTCGACTCCAGGTCGGCGGCAGCGACCAGTGGGGCAACATCACGGCTGGCACGGACCTGATCAAGCGCAAGACCGGGGAGAGCGCCTTCGGCCTGAGCTTTCCGCTCATCACCAACGCTGAGGGCAAGAAGTTCGGAAAGAGCGAGAAAGGCGCCGTCTTCCTCGACGCCGAGCTGACCAGCCCCTACGAGTTCTACCAGTACTGGGTCAACCAGCAGGACGACGACTGCGGCGCCCTCCTCCGAACCTTCACCTTCCTCCCCCGGGAGGAGATCGAGGCCCTGGAGGCCACCATCACCGCCGGCGAGAACCGCGGCGAGGTCCAGCGCAAGCTCGCTTACGAGCTTACGTCCTTCATTCATGGCGCCGACGAAGCCGACAAAGTCCTCCGCGCCAGCCGGATGCTCTTCGGAGAGCCCATCGACGGCATGACCGACCGGGATCTGGCGCAGATCTTCGCCGAGGTCCCCTCCACGGAGATCCCCCGGGATCGCCTGACCTCCGGCGAGCTCGGCCTCATCGACGCCCTCGTGGAGGCCGGCCTCCAATCGTCCAAGGGCAACGCTCGCCGGCTCGTCCAGCAGGGCGGCGCCTACATCAACAACCATCAGGAAGACGCCATCGACCGGGTCCTCTCCGAGAGTGATCTGGCCAGCGAGACCATGCTGGTACTCCGGTCGGGCAAGAAGAAATACCACCTCCTTCGCTTCACCTCCTGATGTTCCGCAGGCCCGCCGCCGCGGTGGCCCTTGTCTGCGCCACCGCCCTGGTCCTGGCGGGCGCCATGGCCCTCTTCGGCCTGAACTACGCTCCTCGGGAGACCCTCCCCGGGTTCTTCGCCCTCTACTTCGGCGGCGCGGCCCTCCTCGGCGGCGCGCTCTTCGCCGGTCGCCGGGGCCTCTCAGCCCTCTCGCCACGTGCGACCTTCGCCCTGATCCTGGGCGTCGCCCTCCTCCTCCGCCTGGCGGCGCTGGCCGCCCCGGTCTCCCTCTCCGACGACGTCTGGCGATACCTCTGGGACGGCGAGCTCACCCTTCACG
>SKON01000255.1 GCA_007120035.1 Myxococcales bacterium | reverse complement strand
TTCCAGCTCTTCGGGGAGGAACATCTCGTCCCAGACCCGGGTGGGTCCGTCGATGTTGCCGCTCATCAGGAACATCAGGACCCAGTCCATGGGGGGCAAGTGGCCGGAGTGGCGGCGGGTGTGTTCCCGCAGAGACCACCGACCGGGGGTGTTCTTCAGGGCTTCGGAGAACTGGCCGTCGACGGCGATGTCGATGATATCGCGGAGGCGGGTGGCGCAGTTGTCGTCGTAGTGGTGGTAGAGATACTCCCGGTTCTCCGGGCGGACGTTGTCGGCCAGGAACTCGGCCACCAGGAGGCGCTTCTCTGGGGGGATGTTGAGCTCCAAGACCCGGACGTCCCGGTCGAGGGCGATGTAGAGGTCGTAGGTCAGCGAGATGCTGGTAGGGGCCACCCAGAACCACAGCCGTCCCATGGCGAAGCGCATGAGCATGGTGCCGTCGAAGGTGAACATGCCGTAGTTGTAGAGACGACCGACGTTGAACCGGCGGTCCTCGACGATCAGGCCGCTGTGGCCGAACCAGGACTCCACGGAGTCACCGGGGCTGAAGGTGACCAGGCTGATCACGAGGTCTTCGGGGCGGCTCTGCCCTTCGCCCCAGGGGGACTGATAGGCATAGGCCGGGGCGCTGAGGCCGAGGACCAGGAAGGTGAGCAGTGCTGCCAGGAAGAAGCGAGGGGTCAAAACGTATACCCGAGGTTGAAGTGGAAGCTCCCGAAGCGCTCGCCGGGGCGCCGGTTGAGGACCATCCCGTAGTCGAAGAGCAAGGGTATCTGATCGACGATCAGATAACGCAAGCCGATTCCGGCGCCGGCCCGAACCTGCTGGAGGGGATCGTCGTCGGGGAAGGCGTTGCGGTAGCACTGGCCCGTGGAGCGGCCCGCGTCGGGGTCGACGCAGTCCACCAGGAGGCCGACGTCGAAGAAGGTGGCGCCGTACACGCTCCAGTCGGCGATCAAGGGATAGCGGAGCTCGGCGTTGTAGTTGACCAAGAACTCGCCACCTGTGGGCTGCTGGCGACCGCCGATGGGGCCCAGGATGTTGGAGGGGAAGCCCCGGATGCTGCCGACGCCGCCGAGAAAGTACGCCTCGTCGGGGGGGACCAGGGTCTGGCGGTCGAAGAGAGGGATGATCTGGCCGACCCGGAGGCCCTGGCCGAAGACGAAATAGTTCCAGAACCGCAAGAACGCGCTGGCGTTGAAGGTGACTCGCCAGTAGCTGTCGCCGATGAGGTCCTCGCCACCCTGGCCGAGGGCGTCGCCGCTGACGAGCTGGGGTTGGATCTGTAGGTGGAAGCCCCGGGTGGGGTTCAGAGGGCTGTCGCGGCGGTCCAGGGTGAGCTCGGGGACGAGCTTGCCTGTGGCCCGGCGGGGAGAGAAGAGCCGCTCCCCATTGACCCGGGTGTCGTTGGGGGTCCAGGTGGCGGCCTGCTTGGCCTCGACCCCGAAGGTGAGGAAGAACCGGTCGAGCCACTCGAAGAGCTCTTTGCGAAACTCCATCCTGAGCCCCCACTCCTCGCGGAGGACCTGCTCGGCGGCGACGACGCCGAGCTGATCGAGGAGGTAGAAGGGGGTGATCGTAAGGTGGAGCTGGTCGACGCCGAGCTGGCCCTTGAGGAAGCGGGGGTGGTTGTAGATCAGCTCGGCGCCGAAGAGGACGTCCAGGCCCGTGACGTCCGAGGCGGCGTCGACGTCGCGGGCGGAGTCCAGGGTCAGGCGGCCGATCTGGAGGGTGTCCAGGGCGCCGATGAGGCGAGGCCTCAGGCGCTGGCCGGATCCCAGGAGGTTGTTGTTGGTGTACTGGGTCTCGCCGGTGAGGAGGAGTCGACGAGAGTCGGAGAGGAGGTCGCGGCCCTCGACGCCGAACCGGAAGTCCAGGAATCGGGATCGGGACTCCTCGACGCTGATGATCAGGGCCGCCGATTGCTCGTCCTGGGCGGGGCCCTCTTCGTCGAGGCCGATGGTCTCGATGGAGACGGAGTCGAAGAGGCCCAGGGAGCGCATATTGCCCTGGCCCTCGATGAGCTTCTGGACGTCGAAGACGTCGCCGGTCTGCAAGGGGAGCTCGCGAAAGATCACCCCCGACCGGGTCCGAAAGTTGCCCTTCAGGAGGATCTCGCCGACCCGAAAGGGCGGCCCTGGAAGGACCCGGTGGGTGACGTGGATGGCGGCAGAGGTGACGCCCCCCTCAAAGGTACACTCCTCGTCGTGGATGCGACGCTCGCAGTTCAACGAGGAGGTGCTGTCGCCGTCTCGCCACTGGCAGGCGCCGTCGGCGATCTCCTCGAAGGAGGTGCGGAGGCATTGGGGAGGCATCCGGGGGGACTCGCAGGGGACCTGGATCCCGTCGGCGTGGCAGTAGGTGTCGATCCGGGCGCGAGGGTAGCCCCTGGCGCCAAAGTGCTGGGTGAGCCGGGAGTGGTCGGCCCGCAGTTGGATGGGCACGAAGGGGCGGCCGGCCCGGATCTGTAGGAGCGGCCCCAGGGGGGCGGTGTCGATCTCGCCGACAAACCGGACCCGCTCGACGACGGTCTGTTCCCCTTCTTGGACGTGGACGTGGATGGTGATGGCGTCACCCCGGGCGTTGAGCTCAATGGCGAAGGTCTCGACCAAGACCTGCATGTAACCGGCCTGTCGGTACTGATGTTCCAGGTCGGCGATGTCCGCCAGGAGCTGCTCGCTCTGGAGGAACCCGCCGGCCTCGAAGAGCCCGAAGGGCTGGGTGCCGAACCGAGAGAGGAGGTCCCGGTGGGGGAAGGCGGTGACGCCGTGGAGGACGACGGCGTCGATCTGGACCCGGGGGCCCTCCTCGACGGTAAAGACCAGGCGACGATCGAGGCGGTCCGTGACGATCTCCTCGCCGACGACCACGGCGAAGGGGTACCCCCGGGCCTCGTAGACCTGGCGGAGGGCGTTCTCGGCGCGGCGGATCTCGTCGGCGTCGACGTAGCCCGAGGAGGCGAAGGGGAGCTCCTCGCGGAGGTCCGCGTCGGGGACGGAGCGGTTGTTGACGAACTCGATCCCCCAGAAGGGTCCCTCGTTGACGTCGACCAGGAGGGAGACGCATCGGGACCGCTCGTCGACCTGCACGGCCTGGTCGACGATCCGGGCCCGGAAGTACCCGCGGTGGCGATACTCCTGGATCAGGGCCTCCCGGCCGTTGCGGAACTGGTCGGTGGTGAACATGGGGAGGAAGACGGGGACCCGGCGAGCCAGGACGGAGACCCCGGAGAGGAGCTTTTCCCGGGCCTCGGCGGTGGTCATGGCCCGAACCCCCCGAAAGCCCAGGGTACAGATGCGGCGGTCCTCGCCGCGCTCCACGGAGAAGATCAGGTCCACGAGGTGGGATTCTGTGCCCACGGGGTGGACCTCGAGGGTGATGATGCTGCCGAAGTAGCCCTCCCGTTCGAAGAGGGTCTCCAGGCTCTGGAGCTGGGCGTCGATCTGTTCGGGGTCGTCGCGGAAGACCTGGCCGGAGCGGAACATCAGGACCTTGCGGAGCTCGTTCTCGAAGGGGGGAGGGTTGAGGCCTTCAAAGCGAATGCGACGGATCAGGGTGGCGCCGCGGGCGTCGATGTCGACGGCCACGCCCCCGGATTCGATGCGGCGCTCCACGGTGAGCTGGTCGAAGAAGCCCGTCTTGGCCAGGCGCTGTTGGGCGCGCTGGAGGCGAGCCTCGGTGAATTCCTGGCCGACGGTCAGGCCCGAGATCTCCTGGAATCGGGTGATGGCGTCGGGGCTGGAGCAGAGGTGGAGATCGCACCGGAGTTCGTAGGCGACGAGGGGGAGGCCCTCGAAGTCGGTCTCGTCGCCATCGATGGACTCTCGGATCTCCACCTCGTCGGTGAGATCCGGGCCGGCCGGGGCGCTCTGAGCGGTGGCCAGGGCCGGGGCGACGAGGATCAGCCAGGTCATCCCCCAGAGGATGGGTGGTGCGAAGCGATTCATGAGGGAGAGGCTAGTCCAGGGGGAGCCGATATTGAAGTTTCAGATCGATGAGGAAGTTGTTGGTCTCCGTCTGGCTCCGTTCGCTGAGCTCGGCGCTCCAGTGGTCGGAGAGGCGATACTGGAGCTGGTACTGCTGGCCGCCGGTGGAGTCCGTGAACCCCGTGTCGAGCTGGAAGCGCCAGCTCAGGCGGCGGGTCAGGGTGTCGCCGATGCGGACCTGGGTGCGCTCCACGCCGGGGAGGATGGTGAACTCCTCGACGGCGACGACGTCCTGGATCTCTCGCTCCAGACGGCCGAGCAGGGGCCCGAGGGCGATCTCGAGGGTGGGGCGGCTGGCGCTGGAGGCCGTGAGCTCGTCCACGGTGCAGCCCGTTAAGAGGAGGCTCAAGATGTCTCGTTGGTCGGCGTAGGGATTGCTCTCCATGTGGAGGTCCAGGTTGGAGAGCTCGCCCCGGATGTTCATGATGATGTGGTAATAGGTCAGGCCCGTGGCGTCGAGGTTGGTGGAGAGGGTCATGGTGGGAGAGACGTCGTCGAGGAAGTCCGACTCCCGGCAGGTGTTGCGGACGTCGGCGCCGGCGACGATGTCCAGGTAGGGGTTGGCCAGGTCGTCGTCGAACCGGACCGAGCCGGAGCGGACCTCGAAGGTCTCACCCTGGAATCCGACCTGGCCGCCGATCACGTCGACGTCGCCGGCGACCCGAGGGTTGACCAGGGTGTCGCGCAGGCGGAGGTCGAAGCGGAACTCCAGATCCATCTCCAGGCGGTCCACGGAGCTGAGGAGGCGGAATCCGTCGCGGGCCCGGACGTTGAGGTCGAATTGGATGTCTTCCAGGATCGGCACCAGCTCGAAGAGCCCCGCTTCATAGCGGTCGGTGCGGCGGGCCCCGAGGGCTCCCATGACCCGGCCTGTGACGGCTTGCTCCATGAGCTGGATCCGTTGGGTGTAGAGGCCGTCGAGGATGTCCATGTGGCCTCCGATCAGCCAGGTGTCCCACTCGGCCCAGTCCGATGCCTGGATTCGGAGGTCCGTGTCGAAGGCCAGGTCCACCAGATCGGGCCATCGGTAGGACATGTTATGGCTCCACATGGAGAGATCCAGGGTCCGGGGTTGGTCGGCGAGGTAACCGATGTCGCCGGAGATCCGGGTGGGGCCGCCCAGGAGGGTGCCCTGGATGGGGCGGTGTTCGGGGATGTGAATGCCGTGGTCTCCGAAGACCATCTGCCCCGACTGGATGTTGATCGGCTCCGGGAGAAACCGCAGCTCCCAGTCGGAGGGGCCGAAGGCGATGGAGCCGTGGGCCACGAAGTTCTCCAGGAGGCCTCGGACGGCGAGGTCGAGGAGGACGTAGCCGTCGGCTTCCACGAAGAAGTCGGGGAAGTACTCGGGGAAGCCGGCCCGGATGCTCTGGAGGAGGGCCAGATCCATATCACCCTCGATCTGGAGGTCCAGGAGGGTGGGCTCGTAGGCGATAGCCCCTTCGAGGGTGAAGAACCGACCCCGGGAGCCCAGGGTGGCTCTCTGGAAGGTGAGGACTTCGCCGTTGTTGAAGCCCACGATCACGGGCCCCCGGTTGCGGATCCGCTCGCCACGGGAGTCGATCTCCAGGTCTGTGAGGTAGAAGACCGACTGGTACCGGGAGAAGTCGCGCTCGAAGAAGAGCTCCGCCATGCCTGTGGCCTGGACCTCGTCGAGCATGGGGTGGTCGCGGAGCTCCGGGAGGAAGTCGAGGACGGCGAGCTCTTCCATGCCCACCCGGGCGTAGAAGGGGGAGGGGCCTCGCAGGGGGAGCTCGATGTTGGCCGAGACCCAGGGGAGGAGGCCGCCGGAGAGGTAGACCACGGAGTCGATGGTGTCGGCGGCGATGGCGACGTCGCCGTACTCCCGGCCGTCGACGCTGATGTTGCGGACCTGGGCGCCGCCGGTGAAAAGGGGGTCGTCGAGGGTGCCGCCGCCGGTCATGTGGAAGCGGGCTCGTCCGCCGAGGGCGAAGGGGAGGTCGTCGAGCTCGCGGACCTGGGAGAGGTCTACGGACTCCCCGCGGAGGTCGAAGGCCATGGCGCCGGCGTAGTCGAGGCCGCCCTTTCCTGTGAAGGTGCCGGCGGGGCCGAGGTCGACCTGGGCCTGGTCGATGCGGAGGCCAGACGGGGAGAAAGAGCCCGTGGCCTCTCCCTCCTCGACGGTCTGTCCCCGGACCACGGCGTCCCGGGCGGAGGCGTCGAAGTCGCCGGTGAGGGCCCCCATCTCGCCGCCGAGCTTCAACCGCCCGCTCAGGTAGCCCGTGGCCCGGAGCTCGTCGTGGATCAGGGGGCTGAAGACCTCGAGGGCCACGTCTCGGGCGTCGATGTCCAGGGAGAGGGGCTGGCGCTCTCGATACTCCCAGACCGGCCAGGGTTGGGGGGCGTCCCGCGGGGGGGCGGGCTCAAACCAGTGGGCCTGCCCGGAGACGTCGATGTCGCCGAAGGTGGAGACCAGGCGGGCCAGCTCGATGTCGATGATCCCATCATCGGAGGAGAGGAGGAGATCCAGGGAGGTGCCGGAGAGGACCGTGTCGTCGGCCAGTCGGAACGAGGGCTCCAGCATCTGTCCTTCCAGAGTCCAGGCGGGGGAGCCGAAGTACCCCTCCATGGTCATGGCGAACCGGGCCGGGCCCTCCAGACCGTGGAGGTCGTAGTAGGTCGCGTAGGGGGCGATCTGATCGATCTCGGCGGTGAAGCGGACCGGGCGGCGGCCTTCGGGGAACTCGAAATGCTGGGTGCGGGTCTCGAGGAAGAAGTCCTGGACGGTGAACCGATCCGGGCCGGAGGAGATGGTGGCCCGGGGAAGCCCGAGGCGGCGCTGGTCGATCCAGAACTGGGTCCCCGGTCGGAGGGTGAGGTGGGGGTTGGGGAAGAGGAGGTCGTTCTGGCGGGCCAGGGTGACCGGCTGGAGGACCTCGAGCTCGATGAACCGGGTGTTCACGTTGTGGATCAGGGAGTACCGGTGGTCCGGGCGAGGAGAGGTGCCGCCGGGGAACCGACCGGTGATGCTGACGGCGCCGGCCATGGAGCCGTCGATGAAGGGTTGATCCTGGCCGACGACGTCTTGGACGAAGGAGCGGGGGTTGAGGCCCTCGAGGTGGAGCTCGGCGCCGAAGATCTGGTCGACGATGCTGAAGAAGGCGTTGTGGGCGACGAAGTCCCCGCCGTAGGCGTGCCCGGTGAGGCCGTCGGCCAGGAAGAACCGGTTGTGCATCTCCACCGGGCCGGTGAGATCTTCGAAGATCAGGCCGTTGCCGTTGACCAGAGCGCCGTCGACCTGGGCGACGCCGTGGATCTGGTCGAGGTCACCGGCGAAGGCAGCCTGGAGCCTGGGGACGTCGAAGCGGATCACGCCGCCGGTGAAGTACTCCACCAGGGGGCTTGAATACTCGGCGCTGAGATCGGCCCGGGCCTCGTAGGTCATGGTGTCGAATTCGTCGCCCATGGGAAAGCCCATCCGCCCGGAGGCTTCGAGGAGCACCCCTTCCACGTCGCCGCCGAAGCGCTCGACGACGAAGCCGGCGTTGGCCCACTGCCAGTTGTCCAGGGTGAAGTCCCGGACCGTGAAGGTCCAATCACCCCGATCGGCGGGGAACCCGAAGAGGTGGTGCCCGAATCGGAAGTTCGCCTCCGGGAGGGCCAGGGTGTCGACGCTCATCAGGAGGGCGTTGGGCTCGATGAAGACCGATCCTCGAGGGATGGTGACGCCGGGGATGTCGATGGTGAAGTCCCTGGTGGTGAACGAGAAGTCGACGTCTTCCGTGGCGAGATCGGCGAAGCCCAGGGCCCACTCTCGGTCGCCGGGCTCCCGGTCGGGGTCCGGGGGCTGGTCGTAGCGTCCGAAGACCCGCAAGAGGTTGAGGCGACCCTGGTCGTCAAACCGAAGGTGTACGGCGCCGCCGCGGACCCGGCCTCGGTCGAAGTCGACGCGGTTCGTCAGCAGCGCCAGAAGCGAGAGGCGGGCCGAGGCGAAGTCGGCGCGGATCACCTCTTCGCCGTCCGGGGTCTTCAGGGAGGCGTCGTAGACCTCGACGTGGTTCAGGGTCCACCCGACCCGCAGGTACTCCACGTCGAACTCACCGCCGAGCTGTTCGTGGAGGGTGGCCTCCAGGGCTCTCCAGGTCGGCGGGGAGTTCGCCAGAAAATAGGCCATGGCGTAGACGGTCAGGATCGTCAGGGCAGGCACGAAGAAGATCAGAGGGATCTTCACGTAGCTGCCGTAGACCTGAAACTGTATTTCGTCGAGAAGCGCCATGATTGGGGCCGCGCCCGTGCTCGTGTTCACCGACGGAGTCCGCGATGCTCCGGGGATCGCCCTACCTTACCAGCGAAGCGGTGTCCCGTCATTTAAGACGGTGAGGGGGGGAGAATATTCGCCGGACCCCGGACTTGCGTGGTCGTGGGGGGGGGAGGTGGATAATGGGCTATGGTGTGGCGAAGAGCAGTCGCGTTTTTGATCGTCGCCGTCGTGGCGACCCTGTGGTGGCCGGCGGTGGGGCACGCCGAGGGCCCGCCTCGGGTGTACGCCGGGGTCTATCTCCACGACGTGAGCAGCTTCGATCAGAAGGATGGGGTCTTCGATGTCGACGCCGAGGTGTGGGCGAAATGGCGAGGGGAGTTCGATCCCGGTCAGCTCCAGATCGCCAACGCCTCTCGGGTGGAGGTGCAGGACCTGGGGCAGCAGGAAGACGGGGAGTGGAACGGGGCTCGGTGGCGGGTCCGTGGGACCCTTCGAGGGGAGTTCCCGGTGCAGGACTTCCCCTTCGACGAGCAGACCATCGCCGTCGTGTTGGAGCTGCCGGCGGAGGCCGGGGAGCTGGTGCCCGATCTGGCAGCCAGCGGGATGGCCACCCGGTTCAGTATCACGGACTGGCTCTACGAGCCGAGGTTTCACCTGAGTCAGCGGGTGGAGCGGTACCCCTCAGATCTGGGGAGCCTGGCGGGAGAGGGGGCCGCGGCGCTGGTGCAGGGGCTGGGGTTTGAGGTGAAGCTGAAGCGGCCGATCAGGCCGGTGGTGATCAAGCTCTTCTTGCCGCTGGCGATCGTGGCGATCATCGTGCTGGCGTCCCTCTTCGTGCATCCCACGTCCATCGAGACCCGTGTGACCATGGGGGTGACCGGGCTGGTGGCGTGCATCGCGTTTCAGTTCAGCCTGAGCGACGTGTTGCCCGACGTGGCATACCTGACGCTGGCGGACTCGCTCTTCATCCTGGTGTACGTGCTCTCCATGCTCTGCGTGGGGGCGTCGGTGTTGGCGGCGGGGCTGACGCGATACGGGCGGCTGAAGGTGGCGGTGTGGTCGGACCGGATCTGTCGGCCGGCGTTCTTTTTCGGGGCGTTGATCGCGGTGTGGATCGCCCTGCCCGAGGCGACGTCCGTGGTGGTCGACGAGGTGGACCCGGTGCCCGAGATGGCGCGGGAGGCGTCGGAGCGACAGGAGCTTCGGATCGGCACGAACCTGACGGTGCGGCGGGCGGCAAACCCCGTCTTTTATGCGGCGTCGTGGCCGCTGGTATACGAAGAGCCCCATGGGGGAGAGCGGTGGCCCGTCTTCGTGGAGCGGGCTCCCGGGGTGGACAACGCGGCGGTGCGGTTTCTGGCCGGGGGGGAGCTCGAGGTGGAGTGGAGGCTTCGGGAGGGGATCCGGTGGTCTGACGGGGAGCCCGTGACCGTAGAGGATCTGACGTTGCCCCTGGAGGCCAGCCCGGACCCGGCGATCCGAGAGGTCTTCGAGAGCGATGATCGGACCGTGGTGCTGGTGTGGGAGGAGCGGGTGGCCCGAGCGTTGGAGGCGCCCTCGGTGTGGCCCGCCCATGTCCTGAGGGAGGTCTATGAAGAGGAGGGGTACGACGGGGCGTTGGAGGCGCGGCGGGAGGGGAATCCGCCGACCCTTGGGCCCTATCGAATCGTGAGTTTCGATGAGGATCACCTGCGGGCCGAGGCCAACCCCTACTTCATCGGACCGGCCCCGAATATCCGGACCGTGGAGGTCCGCCGGTACGCCGATCGGGAGGCCCTGAAGGAGGCATTTTTGGAAGGGGAGGTGGACATCACGCTGCCCAATGGGGTGACGGGAGAGCACCTCGAAGAGGTAGAGGCCCGGCGGCCAGGGACGGCGAATCGACGAGCGTCGGCGATCATGGCGCTCCTGCAGCCCGACTTGAGCCATCCGCTCCTGGGGGATCGGGAGATTCGGAGGTCGATCCTGATGGCCATCGATCGAGGGAGGCTCGCCGAAGAGGTCTACGGGGAGCCCGAGTGGGTGGCTCATCTGCCGGCTCCCGGAGAACCTCCGGCAGGGACTCGTCGGTATGACTACGATCCCGAGGGGGCCCGGGAGATCCTGGAGGCCCGGGGGGCGGTGGGAGAGACGCTTCGATTAGTGGTGCCCGGCACGGCGATCGCCGAGGTCGTCGACGGCATCGCCGGCGATCTCCGGGAGGTGGGGTGGGAGGTGGAGATCGAGGAGGTCTCGACGTCAGTGCCCCTGTTTCGGACCGGTGATCACGGGGGGCTCTTGCTCCATGTGGCTCGGGGAGGGCGGGAGGGGTCGGTGCGGAGGTGGTGGAACCTGCAGACCGTGGAGGGACGGTATGATCCGACGGCACGCCATGACGCCTACACCGACGAGGTGGCGCAGATGGTGGAGCGCGAGACCCGGAGCCTCTTCGTGGAGCGTCGGGAGCAGCTCCGGGACGCGATCTTCGTGGCCTTCAGTGAGAATCTGCCGTTGATGCCCTTGCTCTTCGCCGACGAGCGGGTGCTGGCCGATCCAGCGCTGGCGGGCTGGGAGGTGGGTCCCGAGGTGCCATTCGGGCGAGGAATGGAGGGGTGGAGGTTCGTGGAGGGAGAGGCTCACGAGGGGATCCCAGACTTTTGAAAGAATTCGATTGACACCATGGGGGGGCATGGGTATCTCTTGTGACCGCTTCGGGGGTGACTTTCCCGGAGTGAGTCGCCGCCATCCAATCGATGAGCAGCGGCGGCACTTGGGCCGTTAGCTCAGTTGGTAGAGCAGCTGACTTTTAATCAGCGGGTCGGAGGTTCGAATCCTCCACGGCTCACGTCCCGTTCGTCTAGTCAGGTCCAGGACACCGGCCTTTCACGCCGGCGACACGGGTTCGAATCCCGTACGGGACGCTCGAGGGTTCGCCCTCCACAGACATCGCTTCAGAGCCTGCCGGGAGGCAGCCTCGAAGCACCACTTACCTGGGTCCCGTTCGTCTAGTCAGGTCCAGGACACCGGCCTTTCACGCCGGCGACACGGGTTCGAATCCCGTACGGGACGTACATATCACATCAAAAATGGCCGGGGGCCGACGAAGAGGGACCACTGTTCTGGGGCGCCCCGGTGCTTAGTGTTTCAAGCAGGGGGAAGCCTTGGACGTTGGCGTCGAAGATCTGTAGACTTGGGAGGGCTTCGGCGAAGACGGCAGATCCCGGCGGGGGGACCGATGAGGGGGGGCAGGGATGGACGCCGACGCCGAGGAAGTCGAGGTTTCGCTCTTCGATTACATTGAGCAGAAGACAATGGCACGTGGTCGTATTCGCCGATGGAGGGATACCCGGGACACGCTCCCGGCTCGACGTCGTCGGCGTACGATCCGGCGTCGGGATTTCGCCCGGAGTAAGGAGTACGCCCCCTTTGAGGTGGACGCCCGATGCGCCAACCGCGGGGTGCAGGCTCGGCTCCTGGGAGGGATCCTGGGGGCCTTGCTCTTTCTGGGGTGTCTGTTGAGCGTGGTGCTCTCGCCGGCGATCACTCTGGGGTCGGTGTTTGCGATCTCCGTGGGGATCAGCTCCTTAGGGTTGTCCATGGCGCTGATCATGAGCGCCCGACGAGAGGAGATCGTCCACCAGGTGGCCTCCGAGCTGGTCCAAGACATGGAGCGGCGCAAGCGGTTGGAGGCCGAGGAGCTCTCCACCCAGGATGGGTCGTTGCTGTTGACGGACCAGTCCGCTACGGATCCCCTGTCGGTGCAGTGGAGCTGGGACGGTGAAGAGGTCTATTCGCCGCGGTAGATGCAGCTCGACTCGCAGGTCTCGTAGACGTGAATGCTGTGGAGCATGGGGAGCGATGGGAGCAGGCGCTCCCAGATCCACCGAGCCAGGATCTCGGAGGTGGGGTTTTCCAGGCCTTCGATCTCGTTGAGATAATAATGGTCGAGCTGGGCCCGGATGGGGGCGATGGCGGCCTTGATGTCGCCGTAGTCGATGAGCCATCCCATCTCGGGGTCGATCTCGCCGCGGACCGTGACGGTGACTCGGTAGGAGTGGCCGTGGAGGCGACGGCACTTGTGGTCCGGGGGGACGTTCGGCAAGTGGTGAGCCGACTCGAAGCGGAAGTCTTTCTGAAGTTCGACGATCATGGCTCGTAGGGGCTCGTGGAGACTGAGCGAGAAGTGGTCTATACTGCCGCCCTGTCCGTAACGTACCCGGCAGTGATGAGTCAATCGACGATGAAGAAGAGCTTTCTGGAGGCCCTGGAGGAAGGGCCGATCGTGCTCGATGGGGCGATCGGGACCCGGCTCTACGAGCGGGGGATCTACGTCAACAAGAGCTTCGACCACGCCAACCTCAACCGGCCCGACCTGGTGCGGGCCGTCCACGAGGAGTACCTGGAGGCCGGCGCCGAGGTGCTGACGACGAACACCTTCTCGTCGAATCGGGTGAAGCTGCGGCGCCACGGGCTGGAGGAAGAGGCCCGGGAGATCATCAAAAACGGGGTGGAGATCGCAAAGGAGGTGGCCGCCGATCGGGCCTATGTGGCCGGGTCGGTGGGGCCCACAGGGCAGACGCCGACGATGCTCACCGAGGCGGAGTTGGCGGAGATCCGGGACGCCTTCCGGGAGCAGATCGGCCTGCTGACCGAGGCCGGGGCGGATCTGATCATTTTGGAGACCTTCCGGCAGATGGCGGAGATCAAGATCGCCCTGGAGGTGGCCCGAGAGGTCTGTGACCTGCCCGTGGTGGCTCAGATGTCCTTCGATCTGGAGCGAAAGACCGCCGACGGGGCCGAGCCGGACCGGGTGGCGATGCTCCTGCGAGACTGGGGCGCCGACGTGGTGGGGGCCAATTGCATGGAGGGCCCCCACGTGCTCTTCGACGTGGTGCGGGACATGCTGGGCGTGGGGGTGCCGGCGATCGCCCAGCCCAACGCCGGATACCCTCGGAAGGTGGACCAGCGGCTGGTGTACATGGCGACGCCGGAGTACTTCGGGGTCTACGCCCGGCGGTTCTTCAAGGCCGGGGTGCGGCTCGTGGGAGGGTGCTGTGGGACGAAGCCGGAGCATATCCGGCAGGTGGCCGCGGCGGCCCGGATGTTCGGCGGCGGCCGGGTGAAGGTGGAGCCCGCGGCTCGCCGGCCCGCGGAGGAAGCCGAGAAGGCCGAGGTGACCCCCGCTGAGGGCCCGCCGACGGCGTTGGCGGAGAAGATCGAGCGGGTCTACGAGCTCCGAAAGCGCGGCGAGGTGGCCACGGGGCGAGAGAACTTCGTGGTCAGCGTGGAGGTCAACCCTCCCCAGGGGTTGAGCCCCAGGAGCGCCATCGAGGCGGCGAAGATGCTGATCGAGGGCGGCGTGGACGTGATCAACATCGCCGATGGGCCACGGGCTACAGTCCGGATGGCCAACTGGGCGCTGGGGCAGGCGATGCAGCGGGAGCTCGGGGTCGAGGTGATCCTCCACGTCTGCGGTCGGGATCGGAACCTTTTGGGCTTGCAGTCCGACATCCTTGGCTACGAGGCGCTGGAGCTGAGGAACCTGGTGGTGATCACCGGGGATCCTCCGAAGGTCGGGGACTATCCCCACGCCACGGCGGTCTTCGACCTGGACAGCGTGGGAATCTTACGGATGATTCGGAACTTGAACTCAGGGATCGATCCGGCCGGCAAAGACGTGGGCCAGGGGACTTCGTTTTACTGTGCCAGCGGGGCCGAGCCGGCCGCCATGGACTATGATCGGGAGATCCGGCGGTTGGAGTTGAAGAAGGACGCCGGCGCCCGGTTTATCATGACCCAGCCGGTGTACGACTCAGCACTCCTGGAGAGGTTCTTGGCCGACATCAAACATCTGGACATGCCCGTGTTGATGGGGGTGCTGCCCCTGGCGAGCTATCGGAACGCCGAGTTCTTGCACAACGAGGTGCCCGGGATGAGCGTCCCGGACTCGATCCGGGAGCGGATGCAGGCCGTGGGATCAGGCCCGAAGGCCCGGGCTGAAGGGGTGGCCATCGCCCGGGAGACCCTGGAGCGGGTCAAGGATCGGGTGGTGGGTGCCTATATTATGCCGCCCTTTCGGAGGTATGTGGCGGCGTTGGAGGTGTTGCAAGGGCTCGAGGGCTACAGCCTTCCGACCGATGATGACAGGGAGGTGGTCTGATGCCGATCGTGGAGAGCGTGGTGGACCTGGTGGGGAGGACGCCGTTGATCCGGCTGTCGTCCCGGCTCGCCGATTGTGACGCCGAGATCCTGGGAAAGGCGGAGTTTCTGAACCCTCTGGGGAGCGTGAAGGACCGGATCGGGGCCAATATGATCGCCGACGCCGAGGCCCGAGGGTTGTTGAAGCCGGGCTCGGTGATCGTGGAGCCCACCAGCGGCAACACGGGGATCGCCCTGGCCTTCGTGTGCGCCTCTCGCGGCTACGAGCTGATCCTGACCATGCCGGATATGATGAGCTTTGAGCGACGGACGCTGTTGAAGGCGCTGGGGGCGAAGCTGGTGCTGACGCCGGGGGCGCTGGGGATGCAGGCTGCCGTGGAGAAGGCCCGTCAGTTGGTGGCCGAGGACGAGAACGCCATCATGCTCCACCAGTTCCAGAACCCGGCGAACCCCGAGATCCACGCCCGGACCACGGCGGAGGAGATCTGGGAGGATACGGATGGAGAGATCGACGCCATCGTCACCGGGGTGGGGACGGGGGGGACGATCTCCGGGGTAGCCCGGGTGTTGAAGGAGAAGAACCCCGCGTTTCAGGCGATCGCGATCGAGCCGGCGGGGAGCCCGGTGCTCTCCGGGGGAGCCCCGGGGCCTCATAAGATCCAGGGGATCGGGGCCGGGTTTGTGCCCGAGATTCTACACCGGGAGCTGATCGACGAGGTGATCACCGTGGAGGATGACGAAGCCTTCGAGATGGCTCGTCGGCTGGCGTCCACCGAGGGGCTCCTGGTGGGGATCAGCGCCGGGGCCAACGTCGTTGGGGCCCTGCGGGTGGGGGGGCGACCGGAGTTTGCGGGCAAGCGGATCGTGACGATGCTCTGCGACTCCGGGGAGCGGTATCTGTCGACCCCCCTGTTTCGGAATCTGTAGGACGACCCCATGGGAAAAGATCGTGACGAAGAAACACAGGGGCCGCGGACCACGCCGCCGTCGCCGCAGCGCACGGGGCTGTCGGGGCTGATCGAGGACACCCTGGAGGACATCCGTGCGGTCCGTCGAGGGGATCCGGCGGCCCGGACCTTCGCCGAGGTGATCGCCACCTATCCCGGGCTTCACGCCCTGTGGTTGCATCGGGTGTCTCATCAGCTCTGGAGCCGGGGCCATCGGCTCACGGCCCGGATGATCAGCCATTACAGCCGGCACATCACGGGGGTGGAGATCCACCCGGGGGCCGTGATCGGTCGGCGGGTGTTCATCGACCACGGGATGGGGGTCGTGATCGGGGAGACCGCCGTGGTGGGCGATGATTGCCTGATCTACAAGGGGGTGGTGCTCGGGGGGACCACCTTGAAGCGGACCAAGCGTCACCCCACGATCGGCCAGGGGGTGACCATCGGGAGCAACGCCTGCATCCTGGGGGCTGTGGAGATCGGCGACGGGGCTCGGGTGGGCAGCGGCTCCGTGGTGGTCAAAGACGTGGAGCGGTGCGCTACGGTGGTGGGGATCCCGGGGCGAGTGGTCTCTCGAGAGATGGAGAAGACCGTGGGGTATCCCGATCTGGCCCACGACAAGCTCCCAGATCCGATGCAGCGGATCGTCAAGGACTTGCTGGATCATATCGACCGCCTCGGGAATCGACTCCACGTGCTGGAGAAGGTCGTGGACGTCAGCCCCGAAGAGCTTGCCGAGAAGCTGGAGCGGTACGAGAATCAGGATGTGCTGGAGCAGGAATTTTTGAAGGCTTATCAGGACGAGCCGTCCAAGAAGACGGGTTGAACCGGGAGAGACCAATGAGAAAGCTTTTCGCCCTGATGATGATGGTGGCCCTCGGGTCTGTGGTGTCCTCGCAGGCCTTCGCCGACGAGGATCTCTCGGCGGATGAGATTATCGATCGAGCCATGGATCGAAACGCCCTGGGGTTTGAGACCGGGCGAGCCCAGGTGACGATGTTGGTCTTTGACCGGGCCGGGGAGCAGCGGGAGCGGAGGCTCGACGTGCGGAGCAAGCGCGACGACGATCGGACCCGGACCTTGATGAGCCTCACGGCGCCGGCGGAGGTGCGGGGGCAGGCGTTCCTCTTCGTGGAAAACCCCGACGGGGCCGATGATATGTGGATGTACGTGCCGGCCTTCGACGTGGTGCGACGAGTGGAGGGGAGCCAGCGGCGGGCCGCGTTTCTGGGGTCTCACTTCACCTTCGCCGATCTGGAGAGCCGAGACCTTCGGGAGGCCCGGTATCGCCGGCTCTCAGACGAGCGGATCGGCGACCACGCCGTCTACGTGGTGGAGGCCCGGCCGACCCGGCCCCAGGAGAGTGACTACGGCCGGGTGGTGGCCTATGTGCGACAGATCGACTTCATCCCCTTGCGGGTGCGGTTCTACGATAAGGACGGGGACCTCGATAAGACCCTCTTCGCCGAGCAGATCAACACCGACAACACCGACTCGACCTACATCGAGCAGATGAGCCTTCGATCCGAGCAGGGGGGATACACTCGGATCCGGATCGACGCGCTGGACACGGGGGTGGAGCTGCCGGACTCGATCTTCGATCGAAACGAGCTCGGCCGCTGACGTGAGAGTCTCTCGAGCCGGCGCGGCCTTGGGGGCGGGGATCCTCAGTGTGTGGCTTCTGGGCGGGGTGGCCGGGGCTCAGGAGCAGATCTTTGATCCCGAAAACCCCTGGATGGAGGAGTCTCGGGAAGACGAGGTCGACGAGGCGGATAAGGCGGACGACAGCGAGGAAGAGCCTCAGGAGAGGGTGGAGCGGGCCCTCATGGAGCGGACGACCTGGGGGGCTGAGTACGAGGTAGGAGTGCTCTCCGACGCCTGGCTTCGGCCTCGGGGACGAGATGCCTTTGAGTTTGTCGGTGGGCTGGGGCTGGAGCTGCGCCATGAGATCAGCGAGGAGACCCGGATCGTGGTCTCCGGCCGGTTTCGGTATTGGGCCGCGGCGGGGCGGGCCGACGACGGCCCCGGTCTCGACGACTGGCGAGCCCGGTATGAGCCGCGCCTGGATCGGGCCTACGTGCTGCATCGGCCCGGACGGTGGTCCTTCTCGGTAGGGCAGATGCGGAACCGATGGGGGAGCACGGATATCGTCGCCCCTGGGGACGTGATCGATCCTGTGGACATGCGGGACGGGGCGGGGATCGGGGAGGCCATGAGCCAGCTCTCCGCCGTGGCGGGATACTCCGGCGGCGACTGGGCGGTGCGGGCCGTGTTGGTTCCCTTCTTTCAGCCCAATCGAATGACCCTCTTCGGGAGCGACGGGGCGCTCGTCAGCGAGTCCAACCCCCTGGTGGCCGAGCAGCTCCCGTTTTTATTGTTGGCCGAGCGGTTGATCGGTCCCGAGAGCTACTCCGAAGCCCAGGACTTTTTGCAATCCGCGGGGAGGCCCCAGCCGCTACCGAAGAACGTCAGCGCCGGGGCCCGGGGGACCTGGACCGTGGGGGGCACGGACCTGGGGTTGGGAGGGTTCTTCGGATGGGATCGAACGCCCTGGGTGGAGATCGACGAGGACATGCGGGATTTGTTGACTCTGGTCGCCGAGGACGGGCAGGTCTTTGATGACTATGACTTTCTGGGGTTCTTCGGGCGAAACCCCGAGGCGTTCGAGACGTCTCAGCGGGTGGCCGCGAAGGCCGAGGCCGGCGAAGAGCTCCTGGTGTCGGAGTACCGTCGACGGGCGACCTTTCTGGTCGACGCCGCCCGGTACGTGGGGCCCATCGGGGTTCGGGCCGACGTGGCGTTCAGCCCCGGGCGGGTGCTCTACACCCGGGAGTTTGAGCCGAGGATGATGCCGGCGGTGTTCTCGGCGGTGGGTCTCTCCTATGAGCGGCTCCTCGAAGGGGTCCGGCCACTGGCGCTGACCGTCGAGGGGTTTCACTTCTACGCGTTTCAACAGGCCGATGATGAGGCGGAGCTCTTGCTCGTCGACGGGGGGTATTACGGCGTAGCCGGGGCCGTGAGTTGGCACACCGGTCTCTGGGATCTGGAGGTGGAGGCCGGGGGGATGGGGTCGATCTCGCCAGGGGATGTGGTCGGGCAGGCGTCGGTGAGCCGGGCCTTCCGGTCCGAGGTGCAGGTCACCCTCGGCGGTCGCTATTTCTGGGGCCCTGACGTCGAAGAGGCGCTGACGCCGGGAGGGATCTGGGCCCATAACGACCGGGTGTTCGTCCTGGTGGGAGGAGTCTGGTAACGCTCAGACGTCGGCGACCCCGAAGAGGTCGGCGAGCTCGTCGAGTACTTCCTGCTGCTTCTTGTGGATGGGGTTCTTGAGCCCAAAGAAGCCTCCCGAGGCTTCGGCGACGGCCTTGCTCCACTCCAGGACGTTGGTGGAGATCTCCCCGCCGGGGTTCTCCTGGACCATGATCTTGATCACGGCGTTGACCCGTTGGAAGAAGATCTGGGTGGGGTTTTCTTCCACCAGGAGGTTGAGGAAGACGTCGGCCGGGGTGTCCTCGGCGATGCCGAACTTGCGGGCCTTCTCGAGGATCTTGTTGGTCTCCGAGGTGGTGATCTTTCCGTCGGCCCAGGCCGCCTGGATCAGGGGTACCAGGGGGAGGACCCGGGCGGTGTCGGCGTCGAAGCCGAGGTTCATGGCTTCGGCGGCGGCTTCCTGAGTGGTGTTCAGGGTCTGGGCGATGGCCTCCTTCTCCTTCTGGCGGATCACCTTGAGCTGCTTCTGGCGACAGACCTTGAGCTCCGTCTCGATCTCTTCGCGGCGGATGAACTCTTCTTCTTCTTTGGAGGGCTTCTTTTCCGTCATGGGTCTCAATTCCTGGTCGACGGGAGAAAATCGGTGGGCCAACAACGGTCGAACTATAAGTGCGGCCGTTGTTGCAGGCAACCCCCATTGGTCGAGCAGGTGTGATCGGAATTGGTCGAGGGGTTGTGATCGGTTTCCGTCGGTGGGTTGCCTCCATTCCGCAGCGGGCCTTGGCCCGCGAGGACGTTCGGGCCGCTGTTTCAGGCCCGACTCGCCAAGCCTCGCGGCCTTGGCCCGAGGAGAGGT
>SKON01000009.1 GCA_007120035.1 Myxococcales bacterium | reverse complement strand
TGAAGAAGATCTTCATGACCATCGGGATGGGAGAGGTCGCCAAGAGCGCCGAAGAGGCCCGGGAGTTCGGGTTCTTGCAGGCCAACGACCGGATCACGATGAACGCCGATCACCTGCTCCATGACGCCAAGCAGCGGGTGCTGGGCCTGGCCAAGAGCGGGTTCAAGCCGCCGCGGCCGGCGAAGTTCAGGCTCCCCGGACCCGACGGGGTGGCCACCATCGATATGCTCCTCTACAGCATGGAGGAGAACAATCAGATCTCCGCTCACGATCGGTTGATCGGCCGCAAGCTGGCCCAGGTCATCTGCGGCGGGCAGACCAGCCCGGCCGTGGACGTCACCGAGGAGAAGCTCCTTGAGCTGGAGAGGGAGGCCTTCATGTCCCTCTGCGGTGAAGAGAAGAGCCGGGAGCGTATGCAGTACATGGTGATGAACAACAAGCCTCTGCGGAACTAGACCAGGAGACGAACTATGAGCATCAAAGAAGTTGTGATCGCCTCGTACGCCCGTACGCCCTTTACCCGGGCCAAGCGCGGAGGCCTCAAGGACACTCGCCCCGACACCATGGCTGCTGTGGTGATCAAAGAAGCGGTGGCTCGGGTGGACGGCTTGGACCCGGCGGACATCGACGACGTGGCCATCGGGTGCGCCATGCCCGAGGCCGAGCAGGGCATGAACGTCGCCCGGATCGCGGCCGTGATGGCCGGGCTGCCGAATTCGGTGCCGGCCCTGACGGTGAACCGGTTCTGCTCCTCCGGGGTCCAGACCATCTCTCAGATGGCGGAGCGGATCATGGTGGGGGCCATCGACGTGGCCGTCGCCGGCGGAACGGAGTCCATGACCATGATCCCCATGGGGGGCAACAAGGTGTCGGCCAACCCCCAGACGATGGAGGACCGCCCCGATATCTACATCCCTATGGGCACCACGGCGGAGAACGTGGCCAGCCGGTTTGAGGTGGGCCGCGAAGAGCAGGATCAGTTCGCCTACGAGAGCCATAAGAAGGCCATCGAGGCCTGGGAGCGAGGGTTCTTCAAAGGTGAGGTGATGGCCGTGGAGACCCAGGTGGTCGACGCCCAGGGCAACCGGGTGGACGCCACCGTGGATCGCGACGACGGTCCTCGTCCCGGGACCTCTGTGGAGGCCCTGTCGGGGCTGCGCCCGGCGTTCAACCCGAAGGGCACGGTGACCGCCGGGAACGCCTCTCCGTTGACGGACGGCGCGGCGGCCACGGTGTTGATGAGCAAGGAGAAGGCCGATGAGCTCGGGATCACCCCCATGGGGTATTACCGGGCGTTCCAGGTGGCCGGGGTGGATCCGGACATCATGGGGATCGGCCCGGTCCCGGCGATTCGGCTCTTGCTGGAGAAGACGGGGCTCACCGTGGACGATATCGACCTCTTCGAGATCAACGAGGCCTTCGCCAGCCAGGCCGTGTACTGTCAGCGGGAGCTGGGGATCGACTCGGCGAAGCTGAACGTCAACGGCGGGGCTATCGCCCTCGGTCACCCCCTGGGCGTCAGCGGGACCCGTATGGCGGGGACGCTGCTGCGCGCCCTGGAAGAGAAGGGCGGCCGGTACGGTGTGGTGAGCATGTGCATCGGCGGCGGGATGGGAGCAGCGGCGCTCTTCGAGCGGGTCTGATCCTTTCCAAAGTCCTCGAGTTGAGGACGTAGGGAGTCATGGAGAGGAGCGGGTCTGAGGCCCGCTCCTCTTTTTCGTTGTGGGATGTTCGTTGTGAGGAAAGCGATGGTGCGAGGCGTATTTTCCGCAGGGCTGGTCATGATCATGGCCGTGATGCTCGTAGGCTGTGGGGCGAGCCGGGCGGTGGTGACCGCCCCTGACGGTGGGAGTCACCAGATCTCGGGTCTCGCGAGCTGGTATGGAGAGCAGTTTCAGGGCCGCCCCACGGCGAGCGGTGAGCCCTTTGACGCTCACGGGTTTACAGCGGCCCACAGGACCCTACCGTTTGGGACACAGGTCCGGGTGCGGTGCGTGGAGAGCCGCCGCGACGTGGTGGTCCGGATCAACGATCGGGGACCCTTCGTGGAGGATCGGGTGATCGATCTCTCCTTGGCGGCGGCCCGGGACCTGGGGATGGTGGAGGCCGGGGTGATCCCCGTGGAGCTGGAAGTGTTGAGGTGGTGAGATGGAGGAGCGATGCTGCGAGCCCTGTTGAGAGTCCGGCAGAGACCGGAAGAGGTCGCCCACTTTGTGCAGACCGCCGGGCTGGTACGGGCGGCTCGGTTGGTAGCCCGGGCCCTCGGCGAGCCTCCGCCCCGGCCTCGAGACTGCCCGGAGTGGTTGGTGGCCGTGATGGACCACTGCCAGGCCAGGATCTGTCGGATGGACGCCGAGGAGGCCCCTGAGCCGCGGGAGGTCGGCGCCCTGGAGGCAGCTCTCTCATTCGTGGAGGCCATGCCCGCCAGCAAGGAAGAGGAGTTCCAATCCCTGCTGGCGTTGATCGAGGTGGCGCCCTACGTGTTCGGGCCACGACGGGCACGGTTTACGGCGCTCTCTGGAGAAGAGCAGGATGCCCACCTGCAGTCCTGGGAGCTCTCCCGGCTCGAGGGGAAGCGGGCCGGGTTTCGAGGCCTGAAGTCGGTTGCCATGATGGGCTTCTGGACCCGACCGGCGACCTTCGGGTGGATCCAGTACTCCGTGGCGGAGAACCCCGGGGTGCCCGAGAGGCTGCGACAAGAGTGGGCGAAGAGGGAGGCCGTGGAGCGAGAGGGGGTGGACCATGGCTGAGCTACCCACCGGGATGATCTCGGCCTGTGAGGGCCGGGAGCCTCTGAAGCTCTCCGCCCAGGTGGTGGTCGTCGGTCTCGGCGCCGGCGGCGGCATGGTGCTCCGAGAGCTCGCCGACCGGGGCGTGGATGTTCTGGGGGTCGAACTGGGCGACTATTTTTCGCCGGAAGACATGACCCTGGCCGAGGAGGAGATGCTCCCCCGGCTCTTCCTGGAGGGGGCCTCTCGGGCCACGGTGGACATGTCGGTTTCTGTGATGCAGGGGATGGGCGTGGGAGGCTCGACGCTTCACAACACGAGCCTGTGTAAGCGGCTCCCCCAGGGGATCCTCGACGAATGGGAGCGCCTGGGGTTGACGGGGCTCGGCGAGGAACTCCGAGAGGACTTCGAGGCCGTCGAAGAGGCGTTGAACGTCCATCGAATCCCCGACGATCGGGTCAATCGGAACAACGAGCTCTTGCTGAAGGGGGTGGAGGCCCTGGGGTATCAGGGGGGCCGGCTGGCCTACAATCGGAAGCTCTGCCAGGCGTCGGGGTTTTGCGAGGTGGGGTGTCCCAATGATGGTAAGGAGAACGCCGCCCGGGCTCTGGTGTTACCGGCGCTGAAGGTAGGCGCCCGAGTGTTGGTTCACGCCCGAGTGGATCGGGTGCTCCACCAGGCCGGGGCGGTCGTAGGGGTCCGGGGACGGGCCCGGGATCCCGAGACCGGCGCCGACGGGGTGCCCTTTGAGATCCAGGCCGACGCGGTGGTGCTTTCGGCGAGCGCGCCGAACTCGGCGGCGCTGGCGATGAAGAGCGAGGTTCCCGACCCGAAGGGGCTGATCGGCAGCCGCCTGCACATGCACCCGGGAGCCTTCGTGATGGGCGTCTTCGACGAGCCCGTGCAGGGGTGGCTGGGGGTGCCCCAGTCGGCGGAGTGTACGGAGTTTCTGGAGTTTGGAAAGGGCGCCAAGCGGCGGGTGTGGTTGGTCAGCGGCTTCGCGCACCCCGGGGCGGCGGCGGGGCTGATGCCCGGGTTCGGGCCGGCCCACGGGGCGCTGATGGGGCTCTACCCCCACGTGGCGGCGGTGATCGCCATGGTCCATGATCACTACGGCGGACGGGTGGCCCCGGGGCCGGCGGAGCGGGTGAACCTCTACTACGGGCTGCCCCTCTCGGAGCTGGAGCAGGTGGCGTTGGGGATGCGTGAGGCGGCGCGGATTCTCTTCGCCGCCGGGGCGAGGCAGGTGATTCTGCCGACGGCGCCTCCTCGGCTGGTGGAAGACATGACCGAGGCGGCCCAGTTGACCGCCGCTGACCTGGGACCCTTTTCGCCGCCCCTGGTGGCGGTGCATCCCATGTCGACGATGTGGATGGGGGTGGACCCCGAGACCAGCGTGGTCGATCCCTTCGGGGCCCATCATCTGTTGAAGGGGCTCCATGTGGCCGACGGGTCGCTCTTCCCGTCGTCCATCGGTGGGCCGCCGCAGATTCCGATCTACGCGCTGGCCCGGCGGGTTGCTCGGGCGATCTCGTTGTAGGAGAGGTTAGCGATCGAGATCCACGTCGACAAAGTCGAAGAGGTCGCCCTGGAAGTTGCGGAATCGGAGGGTCTGGAAGGGCTCCGTGGAGCTGGCGGGAGATCCGTCGACCAGGTAGTCCGGGGTGAGCTCGACCTTGCCGCCGCCGCCGGGGAGGTCGACGACGAAATGAGGTACTCCCATACCACCGATCCGTCCCCGGAGATGATCCATGATCTCCAGCCCCCGTCGCAGGGGCGTGCGGAAGTGGGTGATGCCCTGGGCCATATCGCATTGGAGGACGTAGTAGGGGCGGCAGCCGTGGCGTAAGAGCGCCCGGTTCAGGGTCATCACGGTCTCGGGGTCGTCGTTGACCCCCCGGAGGAGGACCATCTGGTTGCCGAGGACGCAGCCGGCGTGCAGGAGGAGGCCCAGGGCCTCGGCGGCGTCGGCGCCGAGCTCGGCGGGGTGGTTGAAGTGGGTGTGGACGTAGATGGGAGCATGGGCTTGTAGCACCGCTGCCAGCTCCGGGGTGATCCGCTGTGGGAGGGTCACGGGGTTGCGGGTGCCCAGGCGGATCACCTCCACGTGGTCGATACGCCGCAGGGCTGTCAGGATCTCGTCGAGGCGGTCGTCGGAGAGGGTCAGAGGATCGCCGCCACTCAAGATCACGTCTCGGATCGCGGGGGTCTTTCGGATGTGGTCCAGGGCTTGCTCGAGTTGGGCCCGGGAGGCCGCCGACGTGGGGTCTGAGACCTTGCGCTTGCGCGTGCAATGCCGGCAGTACACCGGGCAGTGATGAGAGACGTAGAGGAGGGCTCGATCGGGGTATCGGTGAGTGAGCCCCGGGACGGGCATGTGGGACTCCTCGGCCAAGGGGTCCTCGAGCTCGAAGGGGTAGGTGGCGAGCTCGTCTTTGTGGGGAAGGGCCTGCCGGCGGATCGGGCAGGCGGGAGACTGGCGATCCATCAGGGCCGCGTAGTGGGGCGTGACGGCCACCCGGAAGGAGCCGTCCACCTCATCGAAGGCCGCCCGCTCGTCGGCGGTGAGGTGTAGCACTCCGTCGAAGTCGTCGGCGTCACGCAGCCGGTGTTGGTGCTGCCAGTGCCAGTTCGTCCACTGGTCGGCGGCGACGGTCTGAAACTTCGGGGGGCGGCGGTCATAGGAGAAGGTCAGGCTGGTCACGACCGCCTCCAGGTTGCCTCGAAGTCGCCGAGCCGGTGGCCGCGATGCCCCGTCACCGATCCCCTCATCCGGGCGAACCCGGGGCCCGAGTCGGGACGGAAGGACCGGGTCGCCTCGATGCGACAGGCCTTCCCCCGATCATCGTCGAACCCGAACTCGTAGGTGATCCGGGGAATGGGGAGCCACTTGATCTCCATAGTCCCCTGAACCTTGGCGGACTGGGTGAGACCGTCGATGGTAAGGGTCCCCGTGAGGACGCCGTCGGTGCGAAAGGGCGGCACCGGCAGGCCTCTCCAGGTGGAGAGAAGCTCGAGATGAAAGGGCTGGTGGTCGTCTCCGTGAAATGTGCCCTCGAAGATCTCGGTGTAGGAGATGCTGGTGGAGGGCTGGGCGTCGCGGCGCTCTACCAGCGACTCCGTGTCGAATCGGGGAATCCACCCCTGCTCCTGATACCACCGGATGGTGACGGCGATGCCTTCCCGAAAGTCCGTCCAGTGGGGCTCCCAGCCGAGCTCCCGGAGAGCGTCGGCGACGACGATGGCGTCGTCCTGAACATAGAAGAGAGCGTTTCGCTGCAGCCGGGGACGCAGCGGGCTCTGGATGCCCTGGGTGCCCTGCACCCGCCGCCAGGCCCACAGGAGCAGCCGCCGGGCCCGATCGAAGGTCCAGTCATGATCGATGATGGGGCTCAAGATGGCCCAGAGGGCGACGTTGGGCATGGGCACCGACGGCCCGAGCTCGAACCCGTAGGCTTCCATGAT
>SKON01000228.1 GCA_007120035.1 Myxococcales bacterium | reverse complement strand
CGGTGCCCTCGCGGAGGCGAGGCCTTGGCCCGCCGGAGCCCTCGGGCGCAGCCCGACTGTGCCAGCCACGGGGGCTCTGCCCCGTGGGGAGGTTCCGCGCCACCCACGCCGGCCGCCACGCACCCCGCGAACCCCAGTGGGGAGGTTCCGCGCCACCCACGCCGGCCGCCACGCACCCCGCGAACCCCATCCGAGACACCGAAGCCCGTGACCCCCTCCCCGCTCGCGGGGAGGTGCCCGAAGGGCGGAGTCGTCCCGCGCCGCCCGAACGTTCACCTCACCGCGCCACCCCACGTGGTCGGTGACCTCGCCGAGGCGGCCCGGGGGGTGGCGCGACCACCCCGGACGGCCTAGCCACGGGGTGCGTTTCCCCACCGGCCCCGGTATACTCCGTTCGTCCGGTGCCCAACGTCTCAAACGCGAGCACACCTGATGACCCACGGCTCTCGAAACAGCCTCCGATACACCGTCGCCCTCCTGGTCCTCTTTGCAGCCTGCGACACCCAAGAAACGCCCTCGACCCAGGAGAGCTCCACAGACGAAGAGCTCCTGGAGCGCGCCCCCCCAAAGTCCTTTCGATCCCTCCACCCCGAGATGATCTCTCACGTATACGTCGGCGATCGAGAGCGTCCCTTCGCGTCCTGTGCCGACTGTGAGTACGCGATCGTTCATGACCGTGGCCCCACGCCGCAGGGGGTCTTCGTCGACGATGAACAGTTTCTTTCAAATGCTACGGTGATCCGAAACGAAGACCACTACCTCTCCGTGGACGACAGAGCCGTAGCCCCCACCACGGATGGTGCCTTCCATGATGTACACGTCCAAGCCCTGACCCTGCTCCCTCTCCTCGAGCACCTCGAAGAGGCCCGCAAGCAGCGAGAAGCGGAAGCTCGAATCCTCGGCGAGGCCTTTCAGAACCCCAAAGCGGTCCTCTTCGCCGATCCTGAGCAGAGCTGGCGAAACACGACGATCATAGTACACACCGCCGCCCAGGCGGGCTTCCGCATCGGGTTCGCCTATCCTCGCCCCGAAGACCTCACAGACCTCGAGCTGATCTGCCGGGTCGCAGACCCTGACGGCCCGCTTTACGAGGGCGGTCACGCCTCTGAAGGTCGGTCCTCGATCTACCTCTGCCGCACCTCTTCGCCGGACCTGCCGGACTTGATCGACCCGATCACCGTGACCCTCTGGGAGATCGGAGCCCTGCAAGAGATCGCCGGGCCCCGCAGAGCCGACGAAAACCTTCTGGTCGCCGTGAACACCGAAGGCATCACCATGGTCTCCGAAATCGGCAACGACCGGGTCGAACTACCCACGGATGACCCCGGCGCGACAGCCACCGCCTGGCGCCAGGACCACCCCGAGGGCCAGCTCACCTTCGCCGCCACCGGGGAACTCCCCACCGGAGAACTCCAGGCGATCCTGGACACCCTCCTCTTTGACGATGGCACTCCCCGATTCCCCTACGTCATCCTCGGGCTCCACCAGTGACCTCGGGACGGGCCCCGTGCTTTCGGGCTGTCCACACCTGCCCGTAGAGCCCGATCTTCTCCTCGAGGCGAGCAAAGAAGTGCTCCAGGAAGTAGAACTTCACGAAGAGCACCGCCCCCGGCGCCAGGGGATGCCAATTCGCCCGGTAGTCCCCATACCACCGCAGGGCGCTCTTCTCCCCCCGGGAGAGGACCTCCACGGTAGCTCCCCCTCGTAGCGGGTGGAACGACGCGGCGGCATAGCTGAACCGGCGAGCCTCCTCGTCGAAGGCGGTGATCCTGTACCGCGGCCGGGCCTTGATGGGCCCCACCTTGTAGGTGGCCTCCACGACGGCCCCCTCGGCCAGAGTGACGGGCTCCTTCTCCTCTAACTCCACCGGCCAGATCGGGCTCTCGGCGGTGTTCTCAAAAGCCTGCTTGACCAGCCTCCACAGCTCGGCGGGCTCGATCACGGTCTCGATTGTGCGGTCGAAGGATATCATGGCTTCTCTAAGCTCGACCCCTTCCTCCCTCGGTCAACTCCTCGGACTTGCATCCCCGTCTCCGGGAAATTACTCTTCATCTATGACTACCAGATACCGATACGCTTCGATCTTCCTCGCCATTGTTGTTGTCGCCTGCGGCTCGGAAGCCCCCCCGGCGCCCACGACGGTCCCGGCCGTCATGACCACGGGCTACACCTGCATGGACCCCGACGAAGCCCCCGACGAATACACCGAGCGGGAGACCTTCACCGACTGGGTCTCCGGGGCCCACGCCGTGGTGATCGGCACCGTCGCCGAGCTCCGACCCACCTCCGACCCTTACGCCAACCCCGCCGATGGTCCCGGCCAGGTGACCTGGGGTGGAGACTGTCCGGGCCGGGTGATGCCCGCCGTGGATCTCCGTCTCGTTGACGTGGAGACCCTCTACGGCCACGAGTACGACGAGGTCACGATCCGCCTGAGCAGCCACCTCCTTGGCGAGTGGGACGCCATGTATCTGGAGATCGACGAGCTCGAAGAGAATTGGGTGATCGATCGGTTCGCCCAGCACCGGGGACTCGTCCCGGGCATGCGCATCGGCACTCGTCTGTACCAGTCCGAACATCTCCCCGACCAACTCTCCCCGGCCCACACCTGGCCTTTCTTGATCGACGATGAAGACCGCGTCCGGTTTGAGCGCCGGGAAGAGCTCAACCCCTGCCCCGGCGAGGTGGGCTACTTCATGCGGCAACGAGACCATGTCCGGGACGGCATCACCCTTCAAGCCCTCACCGACGGGCTCCGAGTCCCCCATCAAGGATTCCTCGCCGGCGAAGGGGTCCCCCCCGAGGAGAGCAGCCGCCCCTACGTTCGGGTGATCTGGGAGATCGACGAAGGGGAGCACCAGATCGTCCTCGGCGCCGCCTACTGCGAGCCACCGCTGGACTGATCCGGCGCCTCGCCAACCGACCCATCTCGCCACACCCAGATCAGCCCCGCCACGGTCAACAAATGGCTCGCCGTGTAGACGTACGTCGTCAGGGGCAACCAGAACGCCGTCACCACCGCCGCCGCCCCGAAGATCGCCGTCGCCAGGAAAATCCGACGGTCCATGGTGATTCCCATCACCGCTGTGCCCATGGTGTACACCACCAACTCTGCGCTCAACCCGATCTCATGAGCAATACCCCAGAGCACAATACAGGCACGCAGCAAGATCACGGAGAGGCACGCAGCGACCACACTCAGTAGGAGCCGGCGGTTCAGGTCGTTGGTAAAAAATCGCCTCCGACTCCGGTACAATACCGCGACGAGCACCAGGGTCAACGCCACCATCGCCCACAGCGCCTGCTCAGGCGTGAGATCTCGGATCCCCAACGCTCGCCAGGCGGAGATTACCACAGATACCAACACCCAGGCGCTCCCCATCACCAACAGAAAGAGAGCCCGCCCTCGACGTCCGACCTCCACATCGGCGTCGTGGCGAAGCTGCTGAAGCTCCTCGTACTCCTCCTGCCGAGCCTGCACCTCAGCTGCCAACTCGTCGTACCGTCGGGACAACTCGGGCGGCGGCGCTTTGATCTCGGCGATCAGGACCGCCGCCGACTTCAGCGCCCCCTGGGAGAGCTCCCGGTGGGCCATCGTCACCAGCGCCGCCTCGAGACCCACCTGGGCCTCCGAGGTGTCGGCGTGGATCTTCAGGGCTTGCTCAAAGGCGAACCGACACTCTCCGAAGGTCCGATAGATCACACCCTCGTCGACCTCTTCCCCCCGCTCTTCCCCGTGAAGGAGAGCCGCCAACTCCCGGCTTCGCTCCTCTCCCTCCAACGCCAGACGACGGGACTGCCGGCGGTGGCGATAGTCCTGCAGGGCCTCCCGCAGGGCCCCGGCGCTCTCGTATCGCTCACCGGGCTCCCGAGACATCGCCCGTTCACAGATGGCCACCAGGGCCGCTGGCGCCCCCTCGGGAAGCGGCGGTGGCTCGCACCGATGGGCCCGCAACATCGCCTGCATCACCGTGGACGCCGCAAAGGGGGGACGCCCGGCCAGCACGTCGTAGAGGATCGCTCCCAGGAGAAAGACGTCGGTATGAACCCCCAGCTCCTCCCCGTCGGCCTCGACCATCTCAGGCGCCATGTACACCGGGGTCCCGGCCGGTGTCTTCACGTCTCGAGCCTGGGCGAATCTCCCCCCGTGATCCTCGGTCAGGGAGACCGCGATGCCCCAGTCCAGGACGTAGACCTCCCCGAACCCGCCGAGCATTACGTTCTCCGGCTTCAGGTCTCGGTGAATGATCCCCCGGCTGTGGGCAAAGTGAACGGCGTTGCAGACCTGGCTAAGGATCTCCACGTGGAGCTCCAGGGGGTCCGATCCATCGAAGCCCTCGGGGACTCGGCTGGGATCTTCGATCACCTCCAGCCAGGAGGTCCCGGAGATCCGCTTCATCACGATGATGGCGTCTCCCTGCTCATCTCGTCCCAGGGTGTACACGGGGACGATATTGGGGTGCTCCAGATACCCCGTCGTCCATCCCTCCCGGAGCAGGGTCAGGGTGGCCTGCTCCGACCGGGCCGCCTCCCGGACCTTCTTCACCGCCACCTCTCGCCCGACCGAGAGCTGCTCAGCGAGCTCCACGAGCCCCATCCCCCCTTCCCCGAGGGTCCCCTTCACCTGTAACTCCGGGGCCGTTTGATTCGCCCCGTCCCGCATCAGCCGCGGGAGCCGTTCGGCGTAGTCCAGGGCGTGGACGGCCTCGGAGCCGGTGAGCACTGTCTCCCTGCCCTCACAGGGCATCTCCTCGTCGATCCCGAAGGTCTTGACCAGGAGAGTCCTCACCTGCTCGGCAGTCCTCCCCGGGCTTGACGACGGCTCACTCACGGGAGGTCACCGCGTCCGTCGCCCACCATCGTCCTCGTCGGCGGGAGCCTCGACCTCCTCGGCCTGGGCCGGCTCCTCTCCGATCACCAGGTACTCCGGCTCCGGACCATCTCGCCCGGGCCGTCCGTGGCTGGACCCGCGCTGGCCGTTTCGTCCGTCACGGCCAGCTCCGCCGCCACCGCTGCCCCCGTTGCCGCCGTACCCACCGTCACGGGCTTCTCCGGGAGCACCTCCCGAAGTGTCCCCCGCCAGAGCGCCTGCAAATCCCTCAGCCTGGGGCGAAAAATAAAAGGTGATTCGGCCCCCGTCGCCGCCGTCTCCACCGCTGCCGCCGTCGCCACCATCACCGCCATCGCCCCCCTGCCCGGGAGGTGTCCCGTCACCGCCCCGACCGCCGTTGCCGCCACGGCCGCCGGAGCCTCCCCACCCCCCGTCGCCGCCGCGGGCCAGGACCTCCAGCCGGCCTCCGTTCACCGCGTCGAGGACCACGGTCCGGGACTCCCCGGTGTGGAGGTTCTCTACCCGCACCTCGAGAAAGCCCTCAGCTCCTTTGAAGAGGTCCACGAAGACCTCGACCTCGGGCCCATCGCGTCCGGCTTCTCCGTCTCCGCCCCGGCCTCCATGATCGCCGTGGCCACCGTTCTCTCCAGGATTGGATCCCCGATTCACCCCGTTGCTGCCGTTGTGCCCGTGGCTCCCCTGAGCCCCGGGCCGCCCATGCTCTCCGGAATAGTTCACCATGTACTCGCAGTCGAACCGAGACGACAGGTTCACCACGGCGGGCTCCAGGTCGTGATGCCGCGAGAACACCCGGACCTGCAGGTCCTGACCGAAGACCTCATGGGGATCCCCGCTCAACGTCAGAACTCCTTCATCGTCGATGCTCAGAGGACCATCGAATTCAATCCCGAAATTGTCCCAGGTCAACCGACCCTCGGCGGCTCCCCGTGTGGTCTCTGTGTCCCCATCGGCCAGATGAGCGGTCACCATCAGCGGTGTCTGCCCCGACGGACAGAGCCGGTCCTCCACCACCTGGGCCCGGAGCCGATCCACCTCCCGGTCCTCGAGGCTGGCTCCGATCCCCAGGGCCCGCTGAACCGAGGCACAACCGCTCAACAAGACGGCGGCCACCGCCACCACCATCACTCGACAACACCAGATCCCACGACGACTGCGCATCCAAGACTCCTATCCTATGACAACCGCTTCAATCGAGTTTCGTGGGTTCGAATCTACTCGAGCTCCTCACCACCTTGCAACGAGTGATGGATGGCCAGGACCGCGAAGAGACACAAAAAAACCGGGCGATCCTCACGGACCGCCCGGCGATACTGCTTCTATTCAGCCTGTGATCAGAGTTCGATCACGTTGGCCGCTTTGGGACCTTTGGGGCCGGACTCCACGTCG
>SKON01000072.1 GCA_007120035.1 Myxococcales bacterium | reverse complement strand
GGGGGGCTTCTTGGGGGGAGCGGGGGGACTTTGGGGCGGGGTTTTCGGGTCGTGGTGTCAGGCTTCGAGGTCCTCGGTGCGGGGGATTTCGAGGGTTTGGGTGGAGTCGGGGAAACGGGCCTCGGGGTCGTTGGCCAGGTGGCGGAGTTCTTCGAGGAGGCGAGCGGGCTCGTCGATGGTGGAGAGGGCTCGGCAGTCCTCGATTCGGGTGACGAGCTGGCTGAGTTCGGTGAAGAGGGCCAGGTGGTCTTGTAGGGGCGTCTCCTCGGGGCTGGCAAGGCAGAAGAGGCCGAAGACGTCCTTGTCGGGGTAGGCGTCGAGGGAGATGCCGTCGGGGAAGGCTCCGAAGTAGAGCTGGGGGCGTCGGACCGCCGGGGTGCGGGCGTTCATGAGGAGGAAGCCCTGGGTCTGCTCGCGGACGAAGCCGCCGTCTTTCAGGAGTTCTTCCTGGAGGATCAGGAGCTCCTCCTGGGCCTCGTCGAATTGAGTGCGGAGGAGCTCGGCGACGGCGTCTTTCTCGGTGGTGGCCTGCAGGGAGGGGACGATGCGGCGGGCGGAGAAGTGGCTGGCCAGGCCGGTGGACTTTTCGATGGTTTCGGTGATGGCGACGTCCATGTCGGAGAGGACCATGAAGACCAGGGAGTAGTCTGTGAGTTCGGCGACCCGTCGGGGGAGATCCTCAAGCTCGGGAGTCCAGGGTGCCGTGCCCCGTCGGGCCGTGAGGAAGAGGATCAGGTCGTTTTCGGCGACCCGCTTCTCCAGGGTGGTGATCATGTTCTCCATGCTGGTGAAGCCGACGAAGGAGGAGGCGAGTTCGGGTTTGACGGTGTCGACGCGGCTGCGGATCTTGCGCATCTCGTCTTTCAGGCAGAGCCCGGTGAGGAGGGCGCCGACGTTGTTGGTCAGGCGCTTGGCGTCCCGGATCGCCCGGGTGTAGCCGGGGTGGAACTCGATGTTTGGGGGGAAGACGACGATCACCCGGGCTACAGTAGCGATGGGCTGGGTGAGATGAGCGATCAAGACCTGCTGCTGGGTCTCGGCCAGGACCTGATCGGTGATGCGGCCGTAGGGGCTCCGGGAAGAGGTGTCGGGGCCCTGCCAACCGAGGACGATGTCGGAGACCCGCCGCTCCACGACGGCCCGGGCGATCCCGGAGGCCGGGTTGTGGGCCACCCGGGTGACAGGGACGACGGGGATCTCGGCGGCGGCGCCGTGGACGACGGCGGCGGAGAGCATCTTCTCAGCGTCGGCGACGCGGTTGGCTGTCTCGTCGTCGTCCCGGACCACGGAGAGCGGGAAGACGGGCTCCTCGGAGTGGTGCTCCCGAATCACGAAGGTCAGGTCCATGAGGCTCTGAGAAGTAGCCTTGTAGGACATAGGGACCAGAAAGCGCTGAGGAGACTCTTCGCCCTCGTCGGTGTGTCCCTCCTGCTGTTGGAGGGCCATCTTCCGGCCGAACTTCTCGGTGACCATGGGGGCCACAAAGCAGGTCACGGCGATCATGACGATGGTCCCGTTGAGGACGGCCTCGTCGAAGATCCCCTCATCGAAGGCCACGAGGACCACGGCCAGGGTGGCGGCGGCCTGGGCGACGGTGAGTCCGAAGACCACCATCCCCTCCTCGGGGGTCTGCTTCAGCACCTTCTGGGCGATCTTGGCGGCGAGGAGCTTCCCGGTGAGCACGCAGGCCACCATGGTGCCGGCGATGATCAGGGCGTCGACGCTGCCGAAGAGGACGCCGACGTTGACCAACATGCCCACGGAGATCAGGAAGAAAGGGATGAAGAGAGCGTTTCCGATGAACTCGATGCGGTTCATCAAGGTGCTGGACTCGGGGATCAAGCGGTTCAAGGCTAGCCCGGCGAGGAAGGCTCCGATGATGTCTTTGACCCCGGCCACTTCGGAGAGCACGGCGGCGCAGAAGACGACGCTGAGCACGAAGACGTACTCCAGGACCCCCTCGCTGCTGACCTTGCGAAAGAACCAACGCCCCAGCTTCGGGATCGTCCAGAACACCAGGAAGGTGTAGATCCCGAGGCCGAGCCCGAGGGTGAGGAAGAAGGCCGCGTTCAGGCCGCCGGCCCAGGCCCCGAGGACGATCGCGAGGACGATCAGAGCCGCCGTGTCGGTGATGATCGTGCCCCCAACGGCGGCGGTGACGGCGACATTCTTGGACAGGCCGAGGCGGCTGACCGTCGGGTATGCCAGGAGCGTATGGGAGGCGAACATACTGGCCAGGAGGATGGAGACCAGCAGATCGAGGTTCAGGATGTAGAGACCGGCCAACGTCCCCAGGGTTTGGGGGACCATGAAGGTGATGAAGCCAAAGACCAGGCTGTGGTTCTTGTACTTGGCGAATCGGTTGAGGTCGATCTCCAGACCGGCCAGGAACATGATGTAGACGAGCCCGACCTGGCCCAAGAGGCGGAAGGTCTCATTGCGCTCGAAGAGCTCCAGGCCGTTGGGTCCGACGAGAGCGCCGGCGATCAAAAGCCCCACGACGCCGGGGAGTCTGGCCTTCTTGGCCAAGAGAGGAGCCACCAGCAAGAGGGCCATGACCACGCCGAAGATCAGCGAGAGGTTGGCGATGGGGCGCTGGAGGAAGGGCTCTAAGTTCTGAAGGAAGAGATCGAGCATCGAGGTTCCCTTAACGACGAGGTACTGCGGGAGCCTATCTTCCACGCCTCGACAGGGGGATGCAACCGCAACTGGACCCTGGAAATTGGACCTCTTTGGGGAAATGGGGTATCCCGGACTCGGTGTGTCACTGATGACCGTTGGGATATTGGATGCTTGAAGTAGCCAGAAGAAGCGGGCTGTGGACAGTCGTGTTGGCTGCGTTGATCGCGGCGCCGACCGTGGCATTCGCTGCCGATGGAGCGGAGACGACGCCGGTGAATCCATTCTGGATCCTGGGTGGGGTTGTGGTGGCCTATCTGTTGGCGTACCTGTCGCTGGGGTGGCTGACGCGGCGGTACGGGTTCGTGACGGGGGCCCAGTACGTCCTGGTGGGGATGTTGGTGGTTCCCTTTACGGGGTGGCTGGATACGGAGACCTTCCGAGGGGTGGAGGCGTTGATGGCGATCGCCGTTGGGGCCGTGGGGCTGACGGCGGGGCTGGCGGTGAACCGGCAGCGCCTCAAAGATCAGCAGGGTCGACGGGTGCGTCTGGCGGTCACCGTGGCGGGCGTGACCCTCCTGTTGGTGACGGTCGTGCCGCTGCTGGCGGTGTTTCAGTGGATGCCTGAGGACGGGCGGACACCCTGGGTGGCGGGGTTGATGATCCTCGGGGCGGTGGCCCTGGTCGCAGACGGTCGTCAGCTGGAGGCGCTGGCAGGGTTCTTTGAGGTCGATGAGGCGGCCGTCTCCGACGCGCTGGAGCTCTGCTGGTTGAGTACGTCGCTGGCGCTCTTGTGGTTCGGGGTGAGCTTCTCGGTGCTGGATCCGGGGATCGAGATCTTCGGAGGGCCCGCAGACGGCGGGGCGTGGCTGGCGATTCACCTCCTGGTGGGTGCGGTGATCGGGGCGGTGGGGGCGGCCCTGATCGAGGAGCGACCTGATGATGATCGGGCGCTGACGATCCTGATCGGCGTGGTGGTCACGGCGAGCGCGACGGCCTACGCGACGGGGCTGTCGATCGTCTTCGTGTCGTTCGTGACGGGGGTGGTGTTGATCCAGCTCTCGTCGGAGGCGTTGCGGCTGAAGACGATGGTGCAGGGGGCCCACGTGCCCATCTACATCTTGCTCTTGTTCGTGGCCGGGACGTTCTGGACGACGGGGATGGAGCCTGTGGGGTACGGGATCGTCGCGGCCTATCTGGTGCTGCGGTGGCTGGGTCGCGTACTGGGTGTGGCTCTTTATCGTCCGCGGCTCACGGGGCATCGTCCGCCGCCGGGGGTCCATCGAACGCTGTGGGCGCCAGGGGCGTTGACGGCGGCGATCGTGTTGGACGTGGCCATCGGGTTTTCCGAGGTAGAGCATATCGGGACGCTGGTGTCGGCGTTGATCCTGATCCTGATCGCTGAGGAGGTGATCGCCTACGCCCTGTCCCGGGGATGGATGATCGACATCTCGGACGTGGGGACGGGGAGGCAGACCTCTTCGCCCTGGGGGGATTGGCGCGGGGGGCAGCGATGATCCGCCATCTCTTGACGCTGGGGGTGGTGATCCTGGGGATCACCTTGACGGGGTGGATCGCCGGTGCGGCGGGGCTGACCTGGATGGCGGAGCCCTGGATCGTGGGGGTCGGGGTGATGATCCTGATCGCCTACGCGTTCGGGGAGTTCCTGCGGACCCTGAACCTGCCGGCGTTGTTGGGGTACATCCTGGCGGGGATTTTACTGGGGCCGAGTTTTGCGTCTCTGATGCCCGATGGGTACTCGCTCGGGGTGGTGACCGAAGAGGTGATCGCTCGCCTGGATCTGATCCACGTGTTGATCGTGGGTGTGATCGGGATGCTCGCCGGGGCGAAGGTCCGGGTGCAGGAGCTGTCGGGGAACTTCCGGCTCTTGTTGGCGATCACGGGGGCGTTGCTGTTGATGGTGGTGCCGGCCACGATGGCGGCGGTGCTCCTGGCGGGGCAGCTCTTCCCGGAGCAGTTGGTCTTCTTGACGGAGGTGCCGCTGGCGACGCAGTTCTCGATCGCCCTGCTCTTCGGGGTGCTGGCGTTCGGGCTGAGCCCGAGCATCACGGTGGCGCTCTTGCAGGAGCTGCGGGCCCGGGGTCCGCTGGCGACGGTGATCCTGGGCGTGGTGGTGGTCGGGGAGTTCGTGCTCTTCGCGCTCTTTGCGGTGGTGCTGAGCGTGGTGCGGGTGGTCGTGGGCCCGGAGACGTTGACCTGGGGGGCCGTCGGGGCGGCGCTGCCGGGGGTGGGGTGGCAGCTCTTGTTGTCGTTGATTCTGGGGGTGGGGCTGGGGCTGATCACGGCGAACTTTTTGCGATATGTGCGCAAGGAGACGCTGCTCTTCGTGTTGGCGGCCCTGGTGGTGGGGTACTTCGGGGTGGTGGCGGCCGAGGCGGAGCCGCTGTTGACCTTCTTGGTGGCGGGGTTCTTCGTGCAGAACGCCTCGCGGCAGGGGGATATCCTGCTGCGGGCGCTGGAGCGGATCGCCCTGCCGGTGTTCGTGGTGTACTTCGTGGTGATCGCCGCCGGGATCGATCTGGCGGGGACGTTGGCTTACCTGCCTCTGGTGGTGATGCTCGTGGTGGTCCGGTTGATCACCCTGTACTGGGCGGTGCGGTGGGCGTCGGCACGGGCCGTGGAGGCGAACCGGACCTACGAGTATCTGCGGACGGCGTTCATCTCGCAGGATGCGGTGGTCTTGGTGTTGGCCGGGGTGGCGGCGGGGTATTTTCCTGAATGGGGTGCACAGTTTCAGTCCGTGGTGATCGCCACGGTGATCGTGTACCTGATCGGGGGTCCGATCCTGTTGAAGCTGGGGTTGGATCGGTCCGGGGAAACCCGGGCAGCCCGGCGGCCCTTGCCCGTCCCCGTAGAGGTGGCCGAGCGGGTGGAGCCGTCGGAGGTCGTCGACCTGGAGGCGGCGCTGAAGGTGCCCGGGTTCGAGGATTCCTGGCTGCGGGGGCACGTCGAGGATCTGCGAGAGGAGCTGCTCCGACACGGCGAAGAGGTGTTCTTCAACCCCGTGACGGAGCAGCACGGGCAGCTTTACCGGGCGCTGTCGAAGGTCGAGGGTCTGGTGGCGGTCCAGGCCGAGGCCCTGGAGGCGATGGTGGCTCGGGTCGACGAGGGGGCCTCCCGGGAGAGCCTCCGCGAGGAGGTTCGGGACCTTCAGCGGGACTACTCCCAGAAGATGCAGCCCGTGATCGGCCGTCTGGAGGCGACCCCCGGGGCTGGTGTGACCACGGAGTCGATGCAGGAGTTTTTCGAGGTTCTGCGGGCTGTCGAGGATCAGCAGAGCCTGTATCGGATCGAGCGGGAGGAGAGCCTCAGCGAGCCCGACGAAGGGGATCCGTTGTGGGTGCGAGGGCTGAAGGCCAGTCGACGAGTCCGGGCCCGGTTCGTGGGGCCCGGGTATCGGACAGTCCCCGTGGGGCGGCTGTGGCGGTACTACGTGGAGCTGGCGCTGCCCGTGGAGTTGTTGAAGACCGTGCCCAACGTGGTGGTCCATTACGAGGGGTTCTGGAAGCGCCTCTCCCGGCATCTACGGGGGCTGGACGACTTCTGGGAGAGCCTGACGGCGGATCTCTCCCGTCCCGAGGCGGAGAGCCCGGGGCCGAGCCAGGTGGC
>SKON01000196.1 GCA_007120035.1 Myxococcales bacterium | reverse complement strand
GAGGACGAGGTCTTCGAGGCGATGCAGTCGATCCCCTGGGGGCCCGTGATAGGGACCTTCGAGATGCGGTTCTCCGTGACCAGCCTGGGCGACGACGTGGTGCTGCAGGTCGGACCGGGAGACCATTCGACGCTCTTTGGAGCGGCCCGTGAGGTAGACGGGTTCTCAGCCCGAGTTCGGCAGCTGCCCCTGGGAGACGGACTCGCCACGGAGGGGCAGATGCGGGTGCGACAGCAAACCTCGGAGGCGGGGAGCCTTCGACGGGTGGTGTTCGGCGACGTCGACGCCGGCGCCCTTCGGGCCGTCCCGGAGCGGCGCGGACCTCGGGAGGTCACCCCGGAGTGGTCCCAGTGTTTTCGGGAGTACGTGATGATGGCCCGGCAGGCCAGGACCGTGGAGGGAAGGGACGGGCTCCTGCCGGAGGAGCTCCGAGGATTGGTGAACGACGAGCTGGACCGGATTCGCCAGGGATGTGAGGGGGCGACGGCCGACGAAGCCCGGTGGATCGAGCGGATCGGCGAGTCTTGGCGGAGTGACTGAGTGACTGAGTGAGCCGCTAGTCCCGAGGGGGGTAGCGGTCGAGCTTGCGCTGGAGGGTGCGGCGGTGGATGTCGAGGCGGCGGGCGGCCTCGGAGATGTTGCCGCCGCAGTCGGCCAGGACTCGCTGGATGTGCTCCCACTCGGCGCGGGCCAGGGAGGGGGCCTGGTATTCGTGATCCGAGCCGGTCATGGGGGGGTTCTCGGCCCGGGAGAAGGCGGCGATGATGTCGTCGGCGTCGGCGGGCTTCTGGAGGTAGTTGACGGCGCCGAGGCGGACGGCGTCGATGGCGGTGGCGATGGAGCCGTAGCCTGTGAGGACCACGACCCGGGTCTGGGGGTCGATCTCGACGAGATCGCGGACGACCTCGAGGCCGCTCTTGCCGGGCATCTTCAGGTCGACGACGGCGAGCTCGGGGCTCTCGTCGCGGGCGGAGGCGATGGCCTCTTCGTGGCCCGAGGCTTTGCGGACGTGATATCCGCGGTCCTCGAAGGCCCGGGCCAGGCGGTCGCGGAAGATTTCGTTGTCGTCGACGATCAGCAGGGTCTGTCCTTCATCGATGGTCATCAGGTCCTCGCGAAACGGAAGGAGAACGGGAGACGGGGAGTCGAACCATGGCGATCGTGCCCTGGCCGTGGGTGGAGTCCAGTTCGAGAGAGCCGTCGATCTTCTCCACCAGGGTGCGGGCCAAAAAGACGCCGAGGCCCATGCCCTGGCCGGCCTCCTTGGTGGTGAAGAAGGGCTCGGAGGCTCGTTTGAGGACGTCGGGGGTCATGCCAGTTCCCTGGTCGCGGATCTCGAGGACGATGGCGTCGTCCTCTTCGCGGGCGACGAGCTCGATGGTCTGGCCGTCGTCGCTGGCCTCCAGAGCATTGTTTACCAGACCGCGGAGGGCTTGTCCCAGGGCCGTGGCGGGCACGGAGAGGGCGGCGCTGCTGCGGGTGGCAAGGGAGACCTGTACCCGAGCGGGATCGCGGCAGCCCTCGAGGGTGTGATCGATGAGCTCCTCCACGGCCACGGGGCGCAAGACCTCGCCCATGGACTCGCCGGCGTCGGCGGACATCTGTTGGAGGATGTGGCGGCACCGCTCGACCTGGTCGCGGATCAGGGCTGTGTCCTCGATGAGGTGGGCGTCGGCGCCCTGCTTCTCCAGGCCTCGTTGGAGCTCGTTGGCCACGAGGGCGATGGTGGAGAGGGGAGTGGAGAACTCGTGGGCGGCGCCGGCGGCCAGGGTGGCGAGGCTGGCGAGCTTTTCGGAGCGCAGGCGAGCCTCCCGAGCTCGGATCAGCTCCTGGTCGCGGCGGGTCAGGGCCTGCTGGACCCGGTTGATGAAGAAGGCCAGCACGGCGGCGGAGACGGCGAAGGCCGCCCATCGCCCCTGGACCTCGAGGCTCCAGATCTCGGCGGTGGAGGACCAGGGGAGGACCACGGGGGCGGCGGGCAAGAAGTGAAGGCCCACGTAGATCAAGACGCTCAGGAGGGTGACCCCCCAGGTCCAGTGGGGGCGCAGGACGAGGGCGGCGAAGGCCACGTGGATCAGATAGAGGAGGCTGAAGGGGTTGTGGGCGCCGCCGGTGAGTCCCAGCAGGGCCGTCAAGAAGACGATGTCGGCGATGAGGACCAGGGGGCCCAGGGCCTCGTGGCGGGGGCGGCCGGTGCGGGCCCAGCCGATGAGGGCCAGGTTGGAGAGGACCTCGGCGAAGAGGATCGCGGCCAGCAAGGGATAGGGGAAGGGGAGGTCCGAGAGAAGGAAGACGGCGATGATCACCGCCGTTTGACCTGTGATGGCCACCCATCGCAGGCGGATCAGCCAGGCGAAGTTGAGGCGGTGAAGGTCCTCTCCTCCCCTTTGGATGTCCGCAGATGGTGCCATGAAACACTCCGGCAGAGTCAGAAGTCAGGGGCTCTACGCGTCGTGGAGCGGAGAAATTCCCCGAGGTCCCGGCGATCGGGACTGTTGAATCATGTACAACGGAATGGTGCTGTGGCAAAATGGTTCGCTGTGAGTGGATGGCTCCGCCGGATCTCCTGAGGACTGTATGCAACCTGAATCCCAGTCCGTGGTGCGTTGCCTGGTGTCTTTGACCGTGGTCAGTGGCCCCGACACGGGGATGACCCACAGCTTTCGACAGCCGCGAATTTTGGTGGGGCGAGATCATCGGGCCGACTTCGTGCTCTCCGACGGGTTCGTGTCCAACCGCCACGCCGAGGTGATCGTCGAGGGGGAGGAGGTGATCTTTCGGGACCTCAAGAGCCGGCACGGCTCCACGGTGCTGGTCAATGAGGTGTCGATGAGGCTCCACGACCGGGACCGAGAGCAGCAGGCCCGGTTGATCGACGGCGCCGAGATCCAGGTGGGATCGACGCTGGTGCGGGTGACCGTGTCGGCGGCGCCGGTGACGGGGCGAGAGCGGTCTCTGTCGTCGACGGGGTTCAAAGAAGAGGAGGAGGACGGCAAGCGGTTCATCACGACGGCCCACCAGCCGGTGAAGACGATCAATCAGACCTTTGATACCGCCGACAAGCGGCTGGCGGTGCTCTTCCGGTTGGCGGGGCAGCTCAACGGGCTGACCTCCCTGGACGAGGTGTTGGATCTGATCGTGGAGTCCACCTTCGACGCGTTTCCAGCGACGAACTTCTTCGCCGTGACCCTGGGGGCCGAGCCGGACTCCCTGAGCATTCAGCAGCCCTTCATGATGCGAACCCGAGGGGAGCTGCCCCTGCCGGACGCCGACGAGCAGCCGATCCTGAGCACGAGCATCCTGCGGCGGGTGGCGGAGACGAAGGAGAGCGTCCTCTTCGTGAAGGATTCCCTGGGTACGGAGGTGACCCAGAGCATCCTGGACGCCAAGATCACGGCCTGCATGTGCGCGCCTCTGGTGGGGCAGAAGTCGCTCTTAGGGCTGATGCAGGTGGACACCCGGGGGCGGGGGAGCCTGTTTACCCGACACGACCTGGAGCTCTTCAACATCCTGGCGTCGAACGCGGCGTTTGCCATCGAGCGGGCCCGGCTGACGGACAGCATCGTGGAGATGTTCGAGGGGTTCGTGTCGGCCAGCGTGAACGCCATTGAAGCTCGTGATCCCGTGACGGCGGGTCACTCTGACCGGGTGGCGACGTACACCACGGAGCTGGCGACCGTGGTCAACGAGATCGAGACGGGGCGGCTGGGGGAGATCCACTTCGGCCCCGATGAGATGACGGAGCTGCGGTACGCGGCGCTCCTTCACGACTTCGGGAAGATCGCCGTGCGGGAGGACGTGCTCCAGAAGGGGGCGAGGCTGCCCCGGGAACAGATGACCCTGATCTTTCAGCGGTTCCAGACGATGAAGGAGCTGGCCTATCGGCGGTGGCTCCACGAACACCTGCGGAAGGTGGAGAACGGGGAGGTCCAGTCCGACGGGATGGCTCTGGGGCGGATCGACGCCCAGTATGATCGGCTGAGCAATGAGCTCGACGAAGCCGTCGAGTGGTTGCATCACCTGTCGACGAAGGGCTTCCTGGAGGACCAGGAGATCGCGGACATCCGGAAGTTCGGCGCCCGCACCTACCAGGGTCCGTCGGGGGAGCCGGAGCGGTTCCTGACGGACTATGAAGTGGAGAATCTCTGCATCCAGAAGGGGACGCTGAACGAGGAAGAGTGGGTGGAGATGCGGAGCCACGCGGCGTTGAGCGAGTCCTATCTCTCCCAGATCCCCTGGAGTCAGGAGCTGAAGAATATCCCGTGTATCGCCGGGGCCCACCACGAGAAGCTCGATGGGTCGGGGTACCCCAAGGGGATCATGGGACAGGCGATCTTGCCCCAGGTGCGGATGTTGACGATCTCGGACATCTTCGACGCCCTGACGGCCAGCGATCGACCCTATCGAAAGGCGGCGACCATCGATCGGGCGGTGCAGATCCTGGGGTGGGAGGCCACGGACGACAAGCTGGATCGAGACCTGGTGGAGGTCTTCGGGACGATCGTGATCCCCAGGATCAAGAACGTGGTGCCCGGCGGCGGGTAATCAGTCAGGAAAAGGTGGTGGGGAGGTCGGCGGGGCAGCCGAGCTGTCGCTCGAGGGCGATGAGGCGCTCGAAGTAGGCGATGCGGCGTTCCAGATCGCGGGTCAGGGCGGCGCCGTAGCCTCGCCAGAAGGCCCGCTCGGCCAGGGAGCTGTTGGAGAGCACCCCGAAGGCCCGGAGGGCGGCCAGGTCGTACTCCGGGGGGCGGAGGCTGACCATGGCGGGGTCGAGGATTCCGGCGACGGTGCCCGTCTTGGGGTGGATGGCGATTCGGTCGGCGTCGATGCGGCCCACGGTCCAGGTGCTGCGGCCATGAGGGTGAAAGGCGCTGAGCTCGTTGCGGAGATCCGCCAGGTGGTTGAGGGCCTCTTCGTGGAGCCCGTTGGTGTCGGGGAGCTCCTGGCTGATGGTGACGAATCGGGCCGCCAGGAACGAGTTGATGGTCTGGAGGCGTGGCTGGCCTTCGGGGTCTCCGAAGCCGGCGGGGGCCGTCAGGTCGTGGAGGGCTCTGAGCCATCGGCCGAGCTCTTCCAGGGTGCGGTGATGCCGAACGGGGGTGACCCCCTCGTAGAGGAGGGCCGAGAGGGGGCGGACCTCCTGGGCGACCACGGCGAGACCGTCGATCTCGGGGGCGTCGGCGAGCTCAAAGGGGAAGATTCGACGAGCCAGGGAGGTGTCGTCGATTCGGTGGGCCGCTCGACGGGCTTGTTCGTCATCGGGCCAGCGGAGGATCCAGAGGGTGGGGTCGGCGTCGTCTAAGACCTCCCAGGTCCAGTGATCGTCTGCAGCGACGACTCGGCGGTTCGAAGTCATTGGCATGCCTCGGGGATCTCCTGACCTCGATCTTCCATCATGTACCGGAGGGTTCGGACGACGGACCGACAGGTCGTGGGATCTCGTGTCTGATCGGCGAGGCCCTTGCAGGCAGCGCCGGTGCCCTCGACGTCGGACATGGCTTCGCAACATGCCTGCATGGTGCGGCACTCTTCGGCGCGACAGCTCGTCAAGAGGGCCGTGGCGCAGAGGAGCACTCCCAGGAGGGTGAGCAGAATGGGAGAGGGGCGTTTCATCGTCAGGCTCCGGCTCGTTGCTCCAGTCAATGCGTAGAGATCCAGCCTATTCTTGGGTACCCGGACCGGGGCTCGGTGTAAAGCGCGAGCGGAATGTGACGGAATCGTTTTTTCCCGTACAATGGGGGTGCCACTTTCGACGAGGAACGCGTGAGCGAGAGTTCGCCACCCCACATAATAGGAAAGTATGAGCTCTTGACCCGGCTCGCCACGGGCGGGATGGCGGAGCTCTTTCTGGCCCGGGAGAAGGGGTTGGCCGGGTTGGAGCGCCTGGTGGTGATCAAGCGGATCCTGCCCCATCTGGCGGATCAGGAGTCCTTCGTGGAGATGTTTCTACGGGAGGCTCGGATCGTGGCCCGGCTGACTCACCCCAACGTGGTGCAGATCTTTGAGCTCGGCCAGGTCGATGAGAGCTACTTCATCGCCATGGAGTATATCCAGGGGTCGACGGTGCGGGAGCTCTTGCTCTTGTCCCAGAAGGCGGATCTTCCCATGCCGATCGAGGTGGCGGCCACCGTGGTAGAGCAGGGGTGTCGGGGGCTCCACGCCGCCCACGAGCTCAAAGATCTAGAGGGCAAGCCCCTGGGGTTGGTCCACCGGGATATCTCGCCGCACAACCTGATGTGCACCAGCGACGGGCATATCAAGCTCCTGGACTTCGGGGTGGCGAAGTCGACCGTGGACGGGGTGG
>SKON01000110.1 GCA_007120035.1 Myxococcales bacterium | reverse complement strand
CTACCGTCGACCCCCTCCCCGCTCCACACCCCGAGGCTCCCATGCTCCCCCGAATCGCCATTCTCCTCCTCGTCTTCGCCGCGGCCTGCAGCGACGATCCCGACGCAAACGGCGCCGACGCCGGCCCCAACAACGCCGGCCCCAACGACGCCAACCACTCCGAACCCGACGCCAACCACTCCGACCCCGACGCAGACCACCCCGCCCCCGACGCCGACCACCCCGACCCCGACGCCGACCACCCTGACCCCGACGCAAACTCCCCGGCGGACTGCACCCCACACCCCTGGCCCCAGGCCGACTTCTTCGCCGCCCCCGACGGGGCCACCGACGCCGCCGGCACCGCCGACGAGCCCCTGGCGCTCGCCATCCTCTTGAGCCCCCAGGGCCCCGCCGGGCCCGGCGACCGGGTGGAGCTCTTGGAAGGCACCTACACAGGCCGGTTCACCGCCAACGTCAGCGGCACCTCGGACCAACCGATCGTCTTCGCCGCTCGTCCCGGCACGGTCATCCTCGACTCCCACGCCGAGAGCTCCGGCGACACGGGGCTCTTCATCGAAGGCGCCCACCTGGAGTTCCATGACCTGATCATCACCAACTCACACCCCAGCCGGTTCTCCGCCGTCAGCGGCGTGACGATCCACGGCGAAGAGGTCCGTCTGATCAACTCCGTGATCCACGACACCGCTCAGGGCGTCAGCTTCTGGACCCCCGCCATCGACAGCGAACTCTACGGAAACATCATCTACAACAACGGCTACATGGGCGACACCCGGGGCCACGGCCACGCCGTCTACACCCAGAACCGCCACGGCACCAAGCGCCTGGCCCGGAACATCCTCTTCTTCGGCTACGGCTTCGGGTTCCACGCCTACACCGAAGGCGGCTACATCGAGGGCTTCGACTTCGAGGAGAACCTCTGGTTCCGCACCGGGGCCTCTCGGCCGGACTCCACCACCGTGGGGACCTCCGACGGTCTCCTCGTCGGCGGCCTCCAGCCCGTGGACCGCGCCCGGCTCCTGCGCAACTACAGCTGGGCCCCCACCCCGGACGCCCGCAGCACCCGCATCGGCTGGGGCGGCGACGTGATGAACGAGCATATCACGATGATCGACAACTACCTGGTCGGCCACTTCTCCGCCCAGGGTCATTGGGCGGGCGCCGAGATCCACGGCAACGACTTCTACTCCACCTACGTGGGGATCCTCCCGGCGGACTGGCCCGACAACGCCTACCACGAGGCCCTGCCCGACTATCTCCACGTGGTGGTCCACAAGAATCACCACGATCCCACCCGCGCTGAGCTCTACATCTACAACTGGGACGACCTCCCCGAGGTCGCCATCGACGGCGCGTCCCTCCTGCCCGAAGGGGCCACCTACACAGTCCACAGCGTCTTCGACCTCTTCGGTGACCCCGTGGCCTCCGGCACCTACGAAGGCGGCGACCTCACCATCCCCATGGGCACCGTGGATCCACCCCAGCCCAAGGGCGACCCGGGGAACATCGGCGCCCACGACGATCCCGGCGCGACCTTCGGCGCCTTCGTGGTTCGCGCCGACTGTTCTCTCCTGCCGTAACCACACCCCTCCACCCACCACCAGCTTGCAAGCTCGCCACCCCTGGTGTACCTCCAAGTCCAACACACACCGGCTCCCTGGAGAACTCCCATGCGACCCCATTGCCTCTTCATCCTCGCCATCTCTTCCCTTCTGGTCCTCGCCGCCTGCGAGCAGGACACCGTCCCCGAGGTCGAGGCGACCCCTGCGACCGCCGACAGCCCGGAGGGGACCGACGACTCCGCCGACGAGGATACGGTGGAGCTCGCCACCATCCACGGCGATCCCCAGGTCCGGTGCCATCTGTCGGGCACCTTGGAGGCCCCCTCGGCCCTGGACTGCACCTCCGACGAAGACCTCTCGGATCGCCTCTTCGTAGTCCTCGACGCCCTGCCTCGAGAGTCTACGACGGCCCTCCTTCAGACCCACGGTGACGCCCTCCTCCTCGACGACCACGAGCTCGAGGTGGTGAACCTCACGGCCGCCCTCGTCGACCACGCCGAGCACCAGGCCGCCCAGGATGACATCATGGGCGACGCCCCGGCCGACCGAGAGGTGGTGGTGATCGTCGACGGCGACCGCAACTTCGATCTCCTGATTCGGCTGCTCATGGGCACGATGCAAGCCAACTTTGTCGTCACCGTGGCACCTCGGTTGGAAGCAGATATCTCGACCGTAGAAGTCTCCGATGAAGATGACGGCCCCGGCCCGATCACGGTGTGGAACCCGTCGGCGGTCTACCCCATCCCGCCCCTCGGCTCGTCGGGCCCGGAGACACCGATGTTCCAGGTCTTCTTCGACGACGACCAGATTCAAGTCCTGGATAGCCGCGCCGCCGACCAGGGCCTGGCCCAGGTAGACTCCCTCTCGGCCCTCTCCGACGCAGCCGCTTCCTTCCGAGAGGAGGCCCCCGACGGCGTCGTCATGGTCGGCGGCCAGTTCTCGACCTCCATCGCCCGCACCGCCGAAGTCTTGGAGGCCCTTCGAACCCGAGACGGCGACGAGCTCTTCTCCGCCTTCGGGTTCTTCCAGCGCTGAGTTCGTCGGAGGCGTCACAGCCCGGACATTTCTTGTAACGAATTCGTCCCTCACGACACCTATCTATTGCTGGCGTTCTTATCGGCCAACCCGAACAGGAGCTTCATGCCCACTTCCGCCAAGATCCTCTCCGCCCTCCTGACCCTCTCCCTCTTCGTCGCCGCCTGTGACCCACCGGAGGACGTCGCCGAGGAAGCGGCCGTGGCCGCCACGGAAGAGCCGGAGCAGCCCCCGACCGCCGATGACCCCGCCGACGAAGAGCCCGAGATGCCCCGTGCCGTCGAGACCACCGTCGTCGACGATGAGCACCTGGGCGTCCTCCCCGATGGAGTGGGAGTCCCCGTGGGCGAAGAGGTGGAGTCCTTCACCCTGAGGGATCACGAAGGCGACGAGGTCGCTCTCGCCGATCTCCTCGAAGAGCAGGCCGTGATGCTCGTCTTCTATCGCGGCGGCTGGTGCCCCTTCTGCAACTTCCAGATCCGGGAGCTCACCGAGGCCTATGACCAATTCGCCGATCGAAACGTGACGCCCGTCGCCATCAGCGTCGACCTCCCCGACGAGGGCGCCCGTACGTCGGCGGCCTACGAGATCCCCTTCCCCGTGCTCTCCGACCCGGACCTCTTGGCCCATCAGGCCCTTCGGGTGATCAACGAGATGGACGCCGATGAGGTCGCCAGACTCGAGGGGATGGGCATGGATATCCAGGCCCACTCCGGTCGCGACCACAATACCGTCGCGATCCCCGGGGTCTTCCTCATCGATGAAGACGCCGTGGTGCTGTGGGCCCACGCCCACGAGGACTATCGTCTTCGCCCGTCCATCGAGCAGCTCCTGGCGGCCATCGACGACGCCATGGGAAATTGAGATGACCTTCTTCCCCTCCCTCGAAGACGACGCCGGGCTCCTCGAGGTGTTTCGTCGGTTTCCCCGGGGTCTCGACGGGCTCCTCGCGTTCCACGACGAGGTCCTCCGCGGCCCCAGCGATCTCTCCGTCGCCCACCGGGAGTTGATCGCCGCCTACGTGTCCGCGCTGAACGACTGCGGGTTCTGCTTCCAGGCCCATCGAGTCTACAGCGCCCTCTACGGCATCGACGTGGCTCTCTTCGACGGGCTCGTCGAGGACCTCGAGACCAGCGATCTCGACGACGATCTCAAGCCCCTCTTTCGCTACGTTCGAAAGCTCACCCTCGAGCCCTCTCGGGTCACCCTGGACGACGTCGACGCCGTCTTGGCCTCGGGCATCACCGAAGAGGGCCTCCACGACGCCATCCTGGTGGTGGGCCTCTTCAACCTCATGAACCGAATCCTCTTCGGCCATGGCGTGGACGATCATCGAGAGCGGTATGGCGAGCGTCTGGAGGAGGTGCTGACGACGCCCCTCGATAAGCGCCGCCAGAAGAACCTCACCGACCTCCAGACCACTCCCTACCAGGAGTTCGGCCGCCTCTGCCGAGAGGACTCCTGAACGCCCCGTCACAGCCTGTCACAAGCCATTCCTTGACATTGGACCGGGCTCTCTCAACACTTGCAGGTCAATAGACCTTCGCCTCAGGGAGGGGAAGGACCTGCGACTCGCCTCGCAGCCTTTGCTTTTTTTGTCCATTACCCGGAGAGCCCTCACCGTGCTGTATTCTTCACCGCTTATTCGATGGGCCGTCTTGGCCTCCCTTGTTTTCTTCGCCCTGGCCTGCAACGTCTCCGACCCGGCAGACAACGCCCAGACCAACCAGAACCAGACCAACCAGAACCAGACCAACCAGAACCAGACCAACCAGGAGCCCGAGTGCGTCGCCGACGCCGAGTGCGACGACTTCTACTGCCTCGACGGTCAATGCGTGGAATGTCACCGCGACAGTCACTGCGATGACTCCGGTCTCCGGTGCGAGGAGCTCCAATGCGTGCCCATCCCGGCCTGCGAAGACGTAGACTGCGGCGAAGGGGGCACCTGTGTGGAGGACGGCGCCGACTACTTCTGTGAGTGCGACGAGGGCTACATCCTCGACGGCGACCAATGCGTCGAGTTCGACCCCTGCGAAGACGTCGAGTGCGGTCAGGGCGGGGAGTGCGTCCCCGACGGCATGGATTTCACCTGTGAGTGCTTCGGCCCCCACGAGCTCGCCGATGACGTCTGCGAGCAGATCCCCGGGGTCTTCGTCTCCCTCGACGGCGACGACTCCGCCGACGGCACCGCCGACGAACCCGTCGCCACCCTCGAAGCTGCCATCGCCCTGGCCATGGACAACTCCGAGGGCGCTCGAAACGTCTTCATCGACGAGGGCGAGCACTCCGCGCTGATCCGGTTCCACGGCGAGGCCGTCAACCTCTACGGCGGCTTCTCCTCCAACGGCGGCGAGTGGCTCTGGGATCCCGGCCAATACGAGAGCGTCCTCAATCAGGGCTCCGGCGCGACCTACCACCGCATCGAGATCATCGGCGTCGACGACGACGTCATCATCCACGGTCTGACCATCGAAGCCAACGACGCCTTCGGCACCTTCTCCTACACTGACGGAAGCGACTCTGGCGTCGTCGGCCGCAGCTCCGTTGGTATCTTGCTCGCCGACAACGACGGCGAGGTGCATATCGCTGACAGCGTGATCATCGCCGGTGAGGGCGCCGATGGAGCCAACGGCAGCTCCGGCGATGACGGGGCCAGCGGCGCCAACGGTATCGACGGCGAGGAAGGCGACTTTGGCGACGGCGGCCAGGGCGGCCACACCCGCCAGACAAACCTGAACTGCGCTCCGCGGAGTCAGTCCGGTCGAGGCGGCGACGGCGGCTATGAAGCCGATGGCGACGGCGGGTTTGGCGGCATCTTCCTCCCCATCAACCTGGCTCAACCACCCTTCAACAGCGGCGGCGACGGCGGCGACGCCGGCGGCACCTGTCCGAACGAATCCAGCACCGGTACCGCCGGGGACAGGGGCGATGATGGCGCTGACGGTCAGGACGGCGATGACCATGAGTGGGAGCCCGACGACGCCCCGCGTATCGGGGTTATCTCGGGCTCCGATAGCCCTGTCTACTTCTCGCGGGCCTCGGGACAGGAAGCCACCGACGGCGCCGCCGGCCTCTCCGGCGGTGGTGGCGGCGGCGGCGGTGGGTTCAACATGCTCCGTCCCACCATCGGCGACTGCCTCCAACTTCAGGGCGGCGGCGGCGGCGGTGGCGGCGCCGCCGGCTGCGGCGGCACCCACGGTGAGCCCGGGCAGAGCGCCGGCGGCTCCTTCGCGATCCTCGCCGTCTCCTCCTCGGTCTCGGTCATCAACTCCACCCTGATCACCGCCACCGGCGGCATCGGTGGCGACGGCGGCGAAGGCGGCCCTGGCGGGAACGGTGGTACCGGCGGTGCCGGCGGCGAAGGCCAGTGGGGCGAAGCCCACGACGGCGGTCGCGGTGGCCACGGCGGCTCCGGTGGTCGCGGTGGCGGCGGCGCCGGCGGCGCCGGCGGACCCTCCGTCGGCATCCTCCACTCCAACGTCATCCTCACCACCTCAGGCAACTCCTTTGAGATCGGCGCCGGCGGCCTCGGTGGCGTCGGCGGTGGCGACGACAACGACGGCCCCGACGGCCTCGAAGCAGAGGCCTACGAGATCGACTGACTCCCCATGGCGGGCTAGTGTGTGATCCACGTTGATCGGCTGGCCCGCAGCCCGCAGCGGGCCTTGGCCCGCGAGGACACTCGGGCGAAGCCCGACTCGCCCAGCCTCGTGGCCTTGGCCCGAGGGGAGGTTCCGCG
>SKON01000007.1 GCA_007120035.1 Myxococcales bacterium | reverse complement strand
TTCTCCCGGAGCTGATCCTGGAGGCGTTGCAGCCGGGCTTCGATAGTGGCGCGCTTCTCCCGCGCCTGGTCGAGGTCCCGCTGGAGAGCATCGGACCCGCCGTCCCGATCTCCGGCCAGGGGGTGATCGGTGCTCCCGCAGAGGGGGCAGGGCTCGCCATCTCGCAGGCTCTCCCGATACGCTGTCAGGCCGAGCCGATCCGTGGCCAGGCGGACGTTCTCCTCGGAGAGGTCTCGGAGCTCTTCGAGATCGGGTCGCCTCTCCTCCAGGGCGTTGAGCTCCGCCTTCAGGGCTTCTCGTCGACCCGAGAGTTCTTCGCGCTTTCGAGTCCCTTCGTCGATTCGATCGAGGCGCTGCGGGACCCCCCGGAGCTCTTCCCGACGAGCCCGGAGACGGGTGGCGACCTCCTCGGTGTCTTCGCCGAGGTCGATCTCGGCGAGCTCCTTTTCGCGGAGCTTTTGTGCGTCCATGAGCCCTTGGAGCTTCTTCTCGTCGGCGGCGATCCTGTCGTGGAGGGAGGTCACCCGCTGCCGGCACTCTTTGACCTTCTTTTGGAGCTCCTCGTGTTGGGTTCGGAGCTTGCGAGCCTCCCGGATCTGAGGGGCGAGCTCCTTCTGGGCCGCCTCGGTCTCCTTGACGAGGCGATCGGCGTTCAACAGGTCTTCGGCCGCGTCGGCGCGGGCTGTGTCGAGCCGGGACGCCAGGTCTTCGGCGGCGGTCAGCTCCGCGCTGCGGGTGGTCATCTCCCGGTGGGCTTCATCGCGCCGGCGGAGGGTCTCCAGGGGGCTCCGGGCTCGGCGGAGGATGGTCCACCGGTCACGTTCCTCGCGACGCTCCTCCCACTCCCGCTCCACCTCGCCATGGGCGGTCTCGGCGTCCCGGAGGGCGCCGGCGAGCTCTTCGCTGCGTTTCAGCCAGTTCAGGATGGTCTGGACCTCCTCGAGAGAGGCGGCGACCTGAGCCCGCTGGTCTTCTCGAGCTTCCAGGTCATCGCGGTGCTCCTGAAGGGCTTCGTCGCTCATGAGCTCCAGCGCCTCGATCCGGCGCTCCGCGTCTCGGAGCTCCTCCTGGACCTCGGCGTATCGCGCCGAGGCGCGCCGGCCGATCGCCAGGTACTCCTCGGTGCCCGTGAGCTTCTCCAGGATGTCGGCCTTGACCGCGCTGTCGGCTTCCAAGAACGCCGTGAACTCTCCCTGGGCCAAAAGGACGCACCGCAAGAAATCGTCGATGGTCATCCCCTCCAGGGCGTCTCGAAAGTCTTCCTCGTACCGTTTCTGAGCGATCTCTTCGACCTGGAGGGCTTCCCAGGTCCCGTCCTGGCTCTGGCGGTACAGGCTCCGCCGGGGGGCCTGCATGTTCCCGTTGGCCTTGCGGTGAGCTCGCTGACACTGCCAGGTGGCCCGATACCGGAGCCGCCCACCGGTCGTCAGATCGCGGCGGCTGAACTCCAGGGTCACGGCGAGCTCTCCGGTGTCGTGGGACATGATCCGCTCGGCGACCCGCTTGCCCGTCTCCCGCTGGCGGGGGGTCTCCCCGAAGAGGGCCAGGCAGATGGCGTCCAGGATAGAGCTCTTGCCGGCGCCTGTGGGCCCCATGATCAAGAAGACCGGCGCCTTGCCGAGTCCGTCGAAGTCCACCTTGAGGGCTTTGACGGAGTCCTCCTCCACGGACCCGTAGAGGGAGTTCAGGTTGGTGATCTGGAGTTGATGAAACCGCATCTAGGCCTCCTCGGGGAGGGGCGCCGGAGCCGTTGTGGGCTCGTCGATCTCGTCGGCCTCCGGGAGGAGCTGGCGAAGGGCCTGTAGGATCTCCGGCGGAGGCTCCATCCCGTGATCTCGCCGGTAGAGCATGGAGAAGACTTCCTCGGGGTGGAGGTCTTCGAGGTGGGGGGCGGTCTCGAGGAGGCTCTCGGGCTCGTCGGTGTCGGGGCGGATTACCCGGGTACGCACCACCCGGGGCGGGGGGCCCTCCCACTCGTCGAGGAGGGCCCGGAGCTCCTGCTCCGGGGACTTCGCGCTGGGGTCGTGGAGCTCTTCGAAGTCCAGGAAGACGTAGGGCTGGAGGGTCCCGGTCGCCGGCAGATACCGGAGCTCCTCCAGGACCGTCGCTCGATCGCCCCGGATCACGTGGAGGGGCCGAAACCGGGGCACCTCGAGGGCGGCATGAGCCACCCGCTCTCCCCCCTCGAAACAGACCTCCAGGACCTGGCGGGGCCCGGACTCCGTGCGGGCTGTGGCCACTGGAGTGCCCGCGTACCACACCCGCTCGCCATCGACGGCCATGGCACGGTGGATATGCCCCAGGGCTACGTAGTCCCACCGGCGATCGAAGACCGACGACGGCAGGGTGTCTACGCCTCCCACGGAGTGCAGCGGTGTATGGTAGTCGCCGGCCCGGAAGGGCTCCTGGGCGGCCGCCGTCAGGTGCCCCGTGGCGACCCGGGCGGCCCCCGAGGAGAGCTCTTCAGCGGCGTCGGCCAGCCGGCTGTAGAGGGCGGCGAACCCCTCGGCGAAGCTCTGCCGGGCCTCGTCCAGCCCCAGGCCGATGGCCGACAACCCCAGCCGGGCGTCCGGCATGTAGGGCACGGCGGCCACCACGAGCTCCACTCCGGCGGGGCCCTCGATGGGAACGAGGAACTCCTCCAGGGACTCCTCCCGGGCGTCCAGGGTCCCCACGACGTGGACCTTCATGGTCTCCAGAACCGCCGCCGGCGCCTCCAGCCCCGACGGGGAGTCGTGGTTCCCCCCGACGATCACTACGGCCTGCAGGGTCTCGATGTCCCGGCAGGACCGGAGGAACCGAAAGTACATCTGGCGAGCGCTGTTCGGCGGGTTCCGTCGATGGAAGACATCGCCGGCCACCACCAGCACGTCGATCCGACGCTCCCAAAGGGTTCGCCCCAACCAATCCAGGAAGAGGCTCTGCTCCTCCTCGCAGGAGGCGGTCTCCATGGAGACCCCCAGGTGCCAGTCCGAGGTGTGCAGAAGCCGGATCAACGGAGTACCCTTCGATGAGGTGAGAGATGTCGCCGCGGCCATAGTGCCCCGGTGGCCGCCGGGGTTCAAGGGGTCGATGGGGGAGGGGCGGGGGGGACCCGGGGTCGTCCCGGGTCGCCTGGCCCTCCATCAAACCCAAGACCTCCGGAGAGCCACCAGCCCGACCAACACGAAGAGGGCCAGGAGACCCGACGGGGTGGTCGGGCCGGCGGCAGCGCAGCCGTACATGCCGGTGCCGCAGTGCCAGTCATCGTATCCGTAGTCGTCGTAGAAGTTGGAGGCCGACCGGACGATCTGGGCCGAGGGCTGGATGGCACCGTCGGTGAGGAGGAGCAAGTGGAGCTCGGGCAGGCGGTCCTGGGCGTGGGCGTTGCCCAGGTCGATGTCGTGGGTGTGGTCGGGCTTCAGGGAGAAGCTCGCGGGGCAGTGCCGTTCGTGGTCGTCGCAGAAGAAGTCGAAGTGGAGCTCCTCCTCACAGGCGCTGTGGACCGTGAGTTGGAAGGTGCATACTCCACCGGTGGGGTGCGCCTCCGCCTCGTGGGTGAAGCACTCCGGCAGCTCGTTATGAGCCAGGTAGAGGTCGCACTCCATCTCGTAGTAGGGCTCGTCGGCCCGGGCTTCGCCTGCGGTGACGAGCACTCCCAAAAGGATCACGACGGCGGCGACAACGGCGGTGAGGCGGTGGGGATTCATGGCAGCTCCAGACAGTCAGTAGCACAGTGTTTCATCACACCAGAGCACTGCTGCAAGGTCCGGGCCACCCCGACCAAATCTGTCCGGGTTTGGCTACGACGAACACCGATCGTCGCGGTTCGCGACGGATCATTTCCCCACCGAGTTCAGGGCCCCCACGGTCTACCCCCCCGGACAAGCCCGGGGGCAATAAAGTAGTGGGGCGACGCAGGCCCCAAGGCTTATGAGTACTCGCGGAAGATCGGGATATGAAGACGGAAGCCCACGTTATGTGGGGCGATCCAATCAGGCCTGTAGGGGGCGATCTGGTAGAAGTAGCCGGCTTCGAAGTACCGGCCCGAGAGGAAGACGCCGATGCGCCCGGCGGGAGCGAACCCACCGCGACCCAGACCGCCGCCGCCGCCGAGCTCCACGCCGAACCCACCCACGCCGGTGCCCACGGCGTGGGCCCGGGCGACGGCGAAGGTGGCGATCCCGTTAAACCCGTTCTCGTCGACGTTGATCGTGATATCCGGCCCGATCCCACCCCGGATCACGGCGAAGACCTCCCCGAGGGTCGTCACCTCCCACCCCAGGGCGTACATATACCCCAGCCCGATCCCGAACCGGGTCACGTCGACGCCTCCCCCGAACCCCAGATCAAAGCGCAGCCCCGGCTTATGCACGGTGTAGGGCACGAAGATCCGATCCCCCGAGTCTTCCTCTTCGTGGCGGATCTCCACCGGCTCGTCGCTCGGCGGCTGTTGAGCTTGCTGCTCTTCTTCCTGCCCCTCTATGGCTTCGCCGGCCTCTTCGGCCTCCTGCTCAGCGGCTCGCCGCTGCATGGACGTCTGGGCCGACGCGGTGGATACGAAACCCCCGAGGACGAGGAAGAACGCTGAAGATACGAGGAGCGCGCGGTGGGACATCATTAACCCTCAATGTGAGACATCGAACTGAGTTACAGACCGACGTACGGTCGCAGAAAATGGGGTGTCGTGCAACGTGCGTCGGTGGGTGGGGCGGCGCGGGGCGACCCTGCCACCACCGACTCGAGCTTGCCTCCTCCACCGAACCTCCGTGAGACTTCCGTTCAGCCGCCGACGTTGCTACCCTCCCCACCATGAAGACCTGGATCGAACATCTCGTGAACCCCCGGGCCCTCGATGGGCTCTACGATGGCGACCCTCCGCGGGAGGGGTTTTTGCTGAAGGAGCTTCGGTTGGAGGAGCGGGGGCCGTCCTGTTTTGTGGTGGTGGAGATGCCGCGGTTCCCGGACGTTCCCCGGGACGGGTGGGATCCAGACGCCACGATCCTTGAGGTCCGGTTCAGTCTGACCCTGATCGAGGACTTCTGGATGAAGGGCGGGGCCTTCGGGGTGCTCGTGGATCTCGAGGTGGAACGCGCCGACGACGGGTTCGGGATCACCCTGCGGGGCGACGGGGACGACCTGGACTTTTCGGTCTCCGGGGTGTCCTTCCAGGTGATCGGGATGCGGGCCCACTCCGGAGAGGTGGAGATATGAAAGACTGGACCCGGTTGCTGCGGAGCCCGGAGATGGTGGAGGACCTCTACGGGGACTCCCCGTCGCTGGAGGGGTTTCTGCTCTCCGAGCTGCGGTGGAGCCACCAGGACAAGTACTTCGAGCTCCGGGGCACCCTGGCGGCCTTCCCGCCGGTCCGGCGCCCCACCTGGGAGGGCGACGCAAACCGCCTGGCGATCCGCCTGATTCTGGAAGGGGTGATCTCCCACGACATCAAGGGGTGGGGGTTTGATAACACCGTAACCATTGAGATCGAACACGACCAAGAGGAGAACATCCTCTACGTCCGTGGCCATGGCGAGGAGCTCACCTTCGAGGTGATCTGCGACGGCCTCGACGTGACCGAGATTTTCGCTTACCACTCTCCAGACCCACCGGTGTTGAACTGACCTGTCCGGTTGAACTGAACGAAGGATGACTCATGCCTACGACCCCCTTGCTACTCGAACAGCTCCGTGAACTCACCCAGAACATGTGGTGGTGCTGGCACCCCGAGGTATGGCAGATCTTTGAGACCATCGACGTCGAGCTGTGGCGGCAGACCAACCAGAACCCCATCGCCTTTTTGGATACCATCGATCGGGACAAGCTCGCCCACCGGGTCCGGGAGGGGGCGCTGGCCAGTCGGATCCAGGCGGCCACCCGGCGGATGCGCAGCTACGTGGAGTCCTCGGGGCCCCCGGCGAATATGATCGCCGGGCCCCTGCACCAGGCGCCTGTGGCGTACTTCTGCGCCGAGTTCGGGCTCCATGAGTCCCTGCCGATCTACTCCGGTGGTCTGGGGATCCTGGCCGGAGACCACATGAAGGCCGCCAGCGATCTGGCGATCCCCATGGTGGGCATCGGCATCTTCTACGCCGAGGGGTACTTCCAGCAGGGCATCGACAGCGACGGGCTCCAGCGGGAGTACTACGGGCGCACCAAGGTCGATCAGCTCCCGATCACCAAGGTCCTGGATGCCGACGGGGAGCCCCTGGAGATCGAGCTCCACCTGGCGGGGCGGATCATCAAGCTCCACGTGTGGAAGGCCCGGGTGGGCCGGTCGGCGCTCTTTCTGCTGGACTGCGACATCCCGGCGAACCCCGCCGACGACCGGCAGCTCACGACCCAGCTCTACGGTGGCGATCAGCGGACCCGGATCCGCCAGGAGGTGCTCCTCGGCGTCGGCGGCGTGATGCTCCTGGACAAGCTGGGGATCCGCCCCGGGGCCTTCCACCTCAACGAGGGCCACAGCGCGTTTGCCACCCTGGAGCTCTGCGCACGCCTCATGGAAGAGGAGAAGGTCTCCTTCCAGGAGGCCCGGACCCGGATCTCCAAGAAGACGGTGTTTACCACCCATACCCCGGTGCCCGCCGGTCACGACCGGTTTAAGCCGGAGATGATCGACGACGCCTTGGGCGAGCTTCGGGAGCGGCTGGGGCTGAGCCTGCGGGACTTCCACGGCCTGGGGCGGATCCATGTCGACGATCCCGGGGAGCTCTACTGCATGACCGTGCTGGCCATGAAGATGAGCGACTACCGAAACGGGGTCAGCCACCTCCACGGACGGGTCAGCCGCCACATGTGGAACGGCCTGTGGCCCCACCGCCGGGAGTCCGAGGTGCCCATCGACCACATCACCAACGGGGTCCACGTGTCGTCCTTTTTGGCCCCCGAGATGAAGGCCCTCTACGACCGCTACCTGGGTGCCGACTGGATGGGGCACATGGAGGAGCCCGAGGCCTGGGCGGGGCTGGCCGACGTGGACCCCGGCGAGCTCTGGGAGACTCACCAGATCCTCAAGGCTCGGCTGTTGAACTTCGTGGACCGCCGGGTGGGGAGCCAGGACGCCCCCCGGGGCACCGGCGACGGCCAGATCCCCCCGGGGAGTGGCCTCGATCAGGAGGTCCTCACCCTCGGCTTCGCGCGCCGGTTCGCCACCTACAAGCGGGCCGACTTGATCATGCAAGACATGGAGCGGTTCCGGGAGCTCGTCAACGACGAGGACCGGCCGATCCAGATCATCTACGCCGGTAAGGCTCACCCGGCGGACCGGTTCGGCAAGGAACTGATCCGCAAGATCGTCAAGCTCACCACGGACCCGGCGTTCAACGGCCGGGTGGTCTTCTTGGCCGACTACGATATGAACATCGGCCGTCACCTGGTGCAGGGCGTCGACGTGTGGCTGAACAACCCCCGGCGGCCCGAGGAAGCCTGCGGCACGAGCGGCCAGAAGGTGGTCCTCAACGGGGTGCTGAACTGCTCGATCCTCGACGGGTGGTGGGCCGAGGGCTACGACGGCCTCAACGGCTTCGCCATCGGCACCGGCCGGGAGTACGCCGTCCCCGAGGAGCAGGACGCCGTGGACGCTCGGGATCTCTTCGATGTCTTGGAGAACCAGGTGCTGCCGCTCTACTACGACACCGACGAGGACGGCCTGCCCCGCGCCTGGGTGGACCGCATGAAGTGGGGGATCTTGAGCCTTGGCTGGCGGTACAACGCCCAGCGGATGGTGCTCGACTACCTCCACGGAGCCTACCTGCCGGCTGTCGGGGCCACCATGGCCTCCCGCTGACGTGGGCCGCCTCCTCCCGGCTCTGGCGATGGTCGCGGCGCTGCTCTTTGCGGCGCCGGCCTTCGCAGATGATCTCCGCGAGGAGGTGGAGCAGGAGGAGGCGGAGCAGGAGGAGGCGGAGCAAGAAGCAGAGCCGACGCCGTCGCGGCGAGGGATCTCGAATCAGGGGTTGGGCCTCCGGGTGGGGTTCTTGTTGCAGAACCTGAGCCCCGGAGAGCTGACCCTTCCCTTTCGGTACCTCGACCTGGGCCTGCGGTACAAAGCCGGGGAGTACTACTTCGACCTCCGGGCCCCGGCGATGTCCGTGGTCCTCGACGGCCTGTGGTATGTCTTCAACGAGTTCGTCCTCGACCGGTACACGGAGCTCTTCCTGGAGCGCCTGAACTTCGACTTCGCCTACTGGGAGCTGGCCCACGCCCGGCTGGGGTACCGCACCCAGCTCAGCCCTCCCGAGAACTTCCGGACCTGGACGGAGCCCGTGGACCTGGCCGTGGGCTTCTTCGGGACCCTGGACCTGGTGTTCCTCTACAACCTCCGCGGAGTGGAGCGGGAGGATCTGACCACCTACGGGTACGACGACCCCCTGGTCGTCGGCACCGGGGCCTTCGTAGCCCTGGGCCGCACCTCGGACCGCATGCAGTTCGACATGTCTCTGGGCCTTGGTTGGACGCTCCGGGGCGTCGAGGAGAACCCGGACCGGCGGATCGGCCTGATCCTCCTGGACGCCGACTTCCTCTTCGAGATCCGTGGCGGCTTCGGCGCCTACATACGCCCCCGGGCCACGCTCTTCATCACTCGCCTGAGCCGGCAAGTCTCGGCGGGGATGGGGTTGACCGGTGGGTTGAACGTGCGATTCTAGGGTTTGCGACGGGCCATTTCCCCACAGAGTTCAGAGCCCCCACGGTCTACCCCCGGAAAATCCCGGGGGCTATAAGGTAGTGGGGCTTCACAGGGGCCAAGGCCCCGTTCCGCCGAGGGCGTTGGAACAACGCGGTGATCCGTGGAAGGAGCGCCAGTTCACGGCGGGACTCCCTGGCCGCACCGGATGCTATGTTCCGGATCGCCGCGACGGTACAACACATCGAGGCGGAGCGGCCCCTTGGGGCCTGCGTAGCCCCACTACCTTATAGCCCCCGGGATTTTCCGGGGGTAGACCGTGGGAGGTCTGAACTCGGTGGGGAATTGAACCGCCGTGAACCCCAAACGGAAACACTTGGCGAAGCCCCCCCAACTCGTGAATAATGCGCGGCGATGAGAGTTCCTCGCCACACAACCAACGCCGCCGCGCTGGCCGTCGCCGCGATCCTCGCGGGATGCTCGGAGCCGGCGGGGCCCGTCGACGAGCCGATCCCCGTGGCGGCGCGGTGTGACGGCGGGGTCTCGAGCTTCGAGATCTCCGTGGATCGGGAGATCTCCGCCGTGGGGCCGTCGTCGAACGAGCTCGTGGCCCTCGACGGGGACCTCCTGGTCGTCGAGAGCGGGGCCAACCACCTCAGCCGGTACTCGCCAGGCAGAGACGCCCTGGAGTCCTTCGTGGACGTGGGGACCGAGCGAAACCCCTACGCCGCCGCCGTGGACGAGGCGGCCCGGGAGGTGTGGATCGCCAACTACGCGAGCCACTCCGTGACCGTCGCCGACGCCGACACGGGGCAGGTCCTGCGCGAAATCGAGGGGCCGGGACTGCGCAACCCCTCGGCGGTGGCCCTCACCGAGGACTTCGCCTACGTGGGCAATGTCCACTACGTGGGGCCTCCCGAGGGGTTCGGGGAAGGGAGCGTCGCCGTGATTCGGCGCGCCACGGGGGCCGTGGAGGCCGAGATCGCCACGGCGTTCAAGAACCCCCAATTCCTCACGGTCGCGGAGATCCATGGCGAGCCGACCCTGGTGGTCAGCGGCGGCGGGGCCTACCAGTTGGGGGAGGAGGTCCGGGTGATCTCCGAGGGGGGCCTGGAGCTCTTCGGGCTCGGCGACGACCCCGTGGAGCCCGCAGGCGAAGCCTTCCCCCTGGGGCAGGAGGATGTGGGGACCGTGGGGGCTCCGGGGAGGCCCCTTGTGCGGGGAGAGAGGATCTACGCAACCAGCGGAAACGCCCCGGCGCTCTTCGTGTTCGACTTGAGTCACCGCGCCTGGGAGCACGACGCCGGCGACCCCTTCTGGCTCTACGAAGACGACGGGTCCGATCTGACCCACAGCGCCGCCCTGGCCGACGACGGGCTCCTCCTCGTGACCGCCTTTAATCGCGACGCCCTCTACGTCTTCGACGTGACGTGCATGGAGAAATTGGCCGGCCCGATTGACCTCGGCCGGGTGGCGAATATGCTCGAAGGCCCAAGAGGGATCGAATTTCTGCCGGGCTCCGCCGACGGAGCCCATCGCGATGCCTACTTCCTCTACAGTATCGCCAACGCACTGGGTCGAGTTCGCTTGACCCCAACCGGAGAGTCGCCGTGACCGAAGAAAAGAAGTTTAGAGACCCCGAGCTGGCCATCAACCGCGTCTACACCCGCAAGGGTGACAAGGGGACGACCCGACTCGTCGGGGGGCAGCGGGTCCCCAAGAGCCACCTGCGGATCCACACCTACGGCACCGTCGACGAGCTGAACGCCTTCATTGGCCAGGCCCGGCAGACCATCGCCGACAACTATCCTGCCAATCCGGACTTTAAGAAGCTCAGCCGGGAGCTGTGGCGGGCCCAGCACCACCTCTTCAACCTCGGGAGCGTCCTGGCGACCCTGCCGGAGGACGTCGGGGAGCGGATGCCTCGGATCACCCACGAGGAGGTGGAGCACCTGGAGGGGAGTATCGACGAGTACAACGAGCACTGCCCGCCGTTGAGATCCTTCGTATTGCCCGGCGGGACCCGGCTCAACGCCGACCTCCACGTGTGCCGGACGGTCTGCCGGCGAGCGGAGCGGTTGGTGGTGCAGCTCGACCTGGAGGAGGGGCTCGACGACGACGCCGTGGCGTACCTGAACCGGCTCAGCGACGCCCTCTTCGTGTGGAGTCGGTGGGCGTCGATCGCCGCCGAGGTCCCCGAGGTCTTGTGGGACCCCAACGCTCATTGAGCTTCCAGGGTCAGAAAGAAGGCTCGCCCGGGCAGCGGGCGTTGCAGGGAGTCCCGGGTGCTACGGTGATCCAGGAGGTTGCGCCCGTGGAGGCCCGCGGTGATGCGCTCGGAGAGGCGCACCGAGGCGCCGGCGTCGAGGCGCAGAGCTCCGGGGCTCCTCAGGTTGCCGAAGTTGTCCAGGTTTAGCTCGCTACGGTAGTGGGCGCCGGCGAAGAGGTGAGCCGGGCCGAGGTCGGCGACGGCCCGGGCTACCAGGACATGACGGGGTCGGCCCGGGAGCTGGGCGCCGGAGCCCCCGGCGGCGGCGAAGAGGGCGTGGGTGAAGGTGTAGGCCCCCTGGACTTGGAGCCACTCCCGGGGGCGAAAGAGGCTGGTGAGCTCCATCCCCGAGGACTGCACCCCCGAGAGGTTCGTGGCCTCGAAGAGGTACGCCGACACGGGGAGAAAGAGGATCGACTCGTCGATCCGGTGATGGAAGAGGCTCGCCAGGGCGGCGCCGCGGTCGCCGGTCAGGCCCAGGCCGGCGTCGAAGGTCCAGGCTTCTTCGGGGCGAAGGTCCGGGGAGCCACGGATCCCCTCGGCGTCGAGGTAGAGCTCGTCGAAGTGGGGGGCCCGGAAGGTGCGGGCCGCGTTGGCCCGGGCCTCGAAGGGGCCCGGGAGATCCACGATCCCCCCCAGGGCCGGGAGAAGGGGCCGGACCAGGGCGTCGCCGCCGTCGTCGGCGATCACCTCGGCTCGGACGGCGGCGATGAGGCTCACGCTCTCGTCGAAGAGGAGCCACTCGTCGCCCAGGTTGGCGCCGAGGGTGGTGCGAGTTGCCTGGAGCCCCGGCGAATGGGAAGCGCCCTCGGCTTCGTAGCCCTCGCGGCGGCCCTCGGCGCCGACCCGGATCAGGTGGTCGCCGACGTAGATCACGGCGCCCGCCGCGGCGGTCAGGCTCTCTTCCCGGGACGCCGTGGAGAAGGGCTGGCCCGTCAAGAAGGCCCGCTCGTTGCGGTAGGAGAAGCCCCGGCGCTGGGCCCCGAGGGTGGCGTGGCCGTCGAGGTGGGGCGTCAGGCCCCGGGTCTCCCACCGGGCCACGGCGATGAGGCGGTCGTCTTCGACCCGGGCCTCCCCGAAGGACTCTTGGAACTCCGACGGGCCCGGGCTGCCGCCGTCGCCGGCCTCGAAGAGGGTGGTCAGCCGCAGCCGGTGGGCCCCGCGGCGCAGGTGGCCCGTGCCCCCCACCCCGAACCGCTCGTGGTCGTTGTTGATCCGGACCTGGCGGCGCTCCTGGTCGTCGACGAAGGGGAAGTCCCCGTCGCTGCGGCGGGCCGAGCCGAAGATCCGTAGACCCTGGTCGTCGTCGCCGACGCCGATGGCCAGGCTCGTCCCCACCGTGCCGAAGCTGCCAGCCAGGGCTCGGGCCGTGACCTCCCGGCCCTGGGCCTGCCGGGGATTCAGTCGGATGGCACCGGTGACGGCGCCGCTGCCATAGAACGACGCCCCGCCGCCGCGGATCACGTCCGCTGAGGCGAAGCCCTCGGTGAACCACTGCCCCACGTCGAAGCCGGCGCCCACGGGGGTGTTGAGCCGCAGACCGTCGAGCTCCACCACGAGCTGCCGGGGGTTCCCCCCGCGGAGGGTCACCTGGGCGGGCTGCCCGTAGCTAGAGTCCCGGCGCACCGACGCCCCGGCGGACCCCGACAGCGCGTCGCCCAGATCTTCGCCGCGGACGAAGAGCATCGACGTGTCCACCCGGGTGCTCATCGCCGACGGCCGACGCTCGTCGTCGCGCTGCACCTGGGAGTCTTCCACGGTCCGCACCGTCACGGGCTCTTCGGCCTCCTCGTTGGGCTCGTCGATGGGCTCCTCGGCGGCCGAGACGCCCCCGAGCGACAGGAAAACCAGGATCGCTGCCGTGATGGAGAGCCCCCGGCTTCGGCAGATCTTCGGACCCATGGCGCGACCATCGATGGGGTACTTCTCCGGGTTCACATGGCCCGACGTTGGGCGATAGCCCGGGCGAGGGTCACCCGATCGGTGTACTCCAGGTCCCCGCCGATGGGGACCCCCGAGGCGATCCGGCTGACCTGGATCCCGAAGGGGCTCAAGAGCTTCTGCAGGTACAACGCCGTGGTCTCCCCGTCGACGGTGGGGCTCGTGGCGACGATCACCTCGTCCAGGGCCTCCCGGGTCTCTGAATCCTGGAGACGAGTGATCAGCTCCCGCAGGTGGAGGTCGTCGGGGCCCACGCCGTCCAGAGGGCTGATCAGCCCGTGGAGCACGTGGTAGGTGCCGCGAAAGTCACCGGTGGCCTCGATGGCCCGCAAGTCCTGGATTCGCTCCACCACGCAGATCAGGGAGGGATCGCGGCGTCCGTCGCGACACACCACGCACTCCTCCTGATCCGTGAGGTTGCAGCAGGTCTGGCACAGGCGAATCTTCTCCCGCGCCTCCAAGAGCGCCTCGGCCAGATCCTGGGCGATCCCCTCCTCCTCGTGGAGGATGAAGAAGGTCAGGCGAGTAGCCGTGCGTTCTCCGATCCCCGGCAGACGGCGGAGGGCGTTGACGAGTCCGCTGATCGGATCTTCCCCCAGCCTGTCCGACCGGTGGGTCAAAAGAGTCCCGGGATATTCAGGCCGCCCGTGATCTTCTCGATCTCGGTGTTCATCATCTTGCCGGCCTCTTCCATGGCCTGGTTGACGGCCCCGAGGATCATCTCCTGGAGGATCTCCACGTCTTCCGGATCCACCACCTGGGGATCGATCCGGATCTCCAGAAGCTCTTGCTTGCCGTTCACCTTGGCCGTGACCACCCCGCCGCCCGTGGAGGCCTCGATGGTCTTATTGCCGATCTCTTCCTGGACCCGGGTGATCTTGGACTGCATCTGTTGCGCCTGTCGGACCAGGCTGTTCATTCCGCCTTTCATCGTCGCTCCTTATCGGTTCGGTCACTCTTTCGGTAAAATCGCCTTCGTTCTTATACGCACCCCCCGGGTCGGGCGCAACGTCAGGTCTGTCGAACATCCACTTCGTAGCAACCCCAGGAGGCGAACCTGGCACCTCTCCTCGGGCCAAGGCCGCGAGGCTGGGCGAGTCGGGCCTGAAACAGCGGCCCGAAGGTCCTCGCGGGCCAAGGCCCGCTGCGGCAAGGTCCGCTGCGGGTTGGCAAAGATCCGGGGCCATGGCTTGACAGTCGCCCACCGCTGGCTCACCTTCACGGCAGCCGATTCCCCGGGAGATTTTATGGCCACAGACAACGAGCTCGTCGCGATTCGTCGCCACCTCCACGCCCACCCGGAGCTCTCTCTTCGGGAGCAGGAGACGGCCCGGTTCATCCAAGAAAAACTGCGCGCCTTCGGGGTGGAGTCCATCGAGGTCGTGGCCGACACCGGGGTGGTGGCCCTGATCGAGGGCGCTACCCCGGGGCCTGTGTGGGCCTATCGGGCCGACATCGACGCCCTGCCGATCCAGGAGGTCACCGACGCCGAGTACAAGAGCCGCAACGCCGGGGTGATGCACGCCTGCGGCCACGACGTCCACACCACGGTGGCCCTGGGGTTATGCCGGGAGCTCCACCGGCGCCGCCAGGAGATGGTCGGATCGGTGAAGGTCCTCTTTCAGCCCGCCGAGGAGGCCAGCCCCGAAGACGAGCCCATCGGCGCCGAGCGGATGGTCCAGGAGGGGGTTCTCGAGGACCCGCCCGTGGAGGCGATCTTCGCCCTTCACTGCATGCCGGCGCTGGACGTGGGCAAGATCGGGTACACCGGGGGCCCCGTGTGGGCCGCTTCGCAGCTGATGGAGTTCGAGATCCAGGGGCGCAAATCCCACGGGGCCTATCCTCACGAGGGGGTGGACGCCGTGGCCGTGGCCGCCCAGCTCGTGGTGGCCCTCCAGCAGGTGGTCTCCCGGAGCATCGACGCTCGCCAGGCCTGCGTGGTCACCGTGGGGACCATCGAGGCCGGGACCTCCTACAATATCATCGCCGACTCGGCCCGGATGGTGGGGATCCTGCGGAGCCTCTCCGAGGACGCCCTGACGACGGCTCGCCAGCGCATCACCGAGCTCGCCGAGCGGATCCCGGCGGCCTTCGGAGCCACCGGCTCGGTGCGGTTCACCCCCGGGGCGGATCTGACCGCCAACGACGAGGCCCTGGAATCCCGGGTGGTGGCCCGGCTCAAGGATCGGTTCGGGCCGGAGGTGATCGTCAGCCACCCACCACAGCTCGGGGCCGAGGACTTCTCGGCCTTCTCTCGACGCGTCCCGGGGTGCTACCTTTTTTTGGGGGTCCGAAACCGGGACCGGGGCATCGAGCACGCCCTCCACACCCCGTCGTTTGACGTCGACGAGGACTGTATCGGCCTCGGCGTCGACGCCCTCACAGAGATTCTTCTGAAGAAAGACGCACAGCCGTGACCGAATCGTCGATAAGGCAAGGGACAGGAGAGAGAACATGAACCATCTTCCGCCCTTCACACCTTTCGCCCCACTCGCCGGCGACGCCGACGCGGCCCTGGAGGAGATCTTCGGGTTCCCCGCGTTCCGCGAGGGGCAGCGCGAGGTGATCGACACCGTCTTGAGCGGCCAGGACACCGTGGTGGTGATGCCCACGGGCTCCGGGAAGAGCCTGTGCTACATGCTGCCGGCCTGCGTGATCGAGGGCCTCGTCGTGGTCGTGTCGCCCCTGATCGCCCTGATGAAGGATCAGACCGAGGCCCTGGAGGAGTTCGGGATCCCCGCCACGTGCATCCACTCCGGCCTCAGCCTGCCCGAGCAGGAGGAGCGGCTCACGGCGCTCCGCCTCGGGGTGTACAAGGTGGTGCTCGTCGCCCCGGAGCGGTTTAAGAGCGGTCGGTTCACCCGGGCCATCGAGGGCCTCCCCGTGGGCCTCTTCGCCATCGACGAGGCCCACTGCATCAGCTCCTGGGGCCATGACTTCCGCCCCGATTACCTGGTGCTCGACGAGGTCCGCCGCCAGCTCGGAGAGCCCACGACGATGGCCCTGACGGCGACGGCCACCCCGGCGGTCCAGCGGGATATCGCCGCCCAGCTGGAGCTGGAAGATCCGAAGATCGTGGTCTCCGGGTTTCGCCGCCCCAACCTCTTCTTCGAGGTCGCCCAGACCCGCAGCGAGCAGGAGAAGTTCGACCGCATCCAGGCCGCCCTCGGCCAGGTCGACGACGGCTCGGCCCTGGTCTACTGCGCCACCCGCAAGCAGGTAGAGAAGGTCTGCCGGCGCCTGGAGCAGGCGGGCCTCCACCCCCTGCCCTACCACGGGGGCCTGCCCGACGCTCGCCGCGACGAGGTCCAGGACGCGTTTATGGCCTCCGACGCGCCCCTCCTGGTGGCCACCAACGCCTTCGGGATGGGCGTGGACAAGAGCGACGTCCGGCTCATCGCCCACTTCAATATCCCAGGCAGCGTGGAGGCATACTACCAGGAGGCCGGCCGGGCCGGCCGCGACGGGGAGCCCGCCACGTGCATGCTCCTCTTCAACTACGCCGACCGGGGCATCCACGACTTCTTCACCGAGAACTCCTACCCCGATCAGTCCGTGGTCCTCCGCCTGTGGAAGACCCTCTCCCAGTACGGCGTCGGGACCCACCCCCTGGACGCCGATATGTTGGCCGACTTCTTGAGCCGCGGCGGCGGCGGCCGGGTCCACTCCTGGGCGGTGCAGTCGGCGCTCCGGCTCTTGGAGCGGGGCGGGCACGTGGACTCCGGCCTGCGCGACGGCCGACCCTGGCTGGCCGTCTTGGACCTGAGCCGGGACCGGGATCTGCGGATCGACTTCGACGAGCTCGACCGCCGCCGCAAGATCGCCACCGACCACCTCCGGGACGTGATCCGGTACGCCCAGACCGCCGAGTGCCGCCAGGTCTTTCTGATCCGGTATTTTAGCGATCGGGGCGCTACGATCGAGGAGTGCGGCTACTGCGACCGGTGCCAGGGACCGCTGGTCTTCGATGAGCTTCTCGACGCCCCCGTGCTGATCCGCGACGAGCCGCAGCTCCTGGTCCGCAAGCTCTTGAGCGGCGTTGCGCGGACCCGGGGCCGATGGGGGACCCACGTGGTGGCCGGGATGCTCCGGGGCTCCCGGGCCAAGAAGATCCTTCAGAGCTCCCTGTCCAACCTCTCCACCTATGGGCTCTTGTCGGAGTACCGCCAGGCCGATCTGGTGCGCCTCCTCGACGTCCTCGGCCAGGCAGGGCTCACGGAGCAGAATCGGCACGGGGCTCTGCTCCTCACCGCCCAGGGCAAGGAGGTGATGGTCAGCGACGATCCCCTCCCCAGGGCCGTGGAGGCCCTCTTCTCCCGGCACGTGACCACCACTCCGGGGGCCGCACGCAGAGCGGCGGCGACGACGAAGAAGCGAGCTACCCGATCGGCGACGGGCCCTCTGGCCGACACCTACCTGCGGACCCTCCAGATGGTCCGCGACGGCCTGGACTACAAAGCCATCGCCGAGCGCCGGGGGCTGACCACGGGGAGCGTGTTGCGCCACTTCCTGGTGCTGGCCGGCCAGGGCCACGACCTGGGGATCGACGCCCACCGCGACGGCGCCATCCTCCCGGAGCTCCGAGAGATCGCCGCCGACTGGACCCCCGGCGATCCCCTGAAGCCCCTGAAAGAGGAGCTCACGGCGATCTGCGACTACGACGAGCTGAAGCTGAACCTGGCGATCTTGTTGTCGGAGCGAAACAAAGAGGAGACCGGCGACGTTGTAATGGGGTCTGCGTAGAGCTACTCTCCAGGCAGGTCCTGGTAGAGCCTTCGCCCCGATAAGAACGATGGATCTGGTCACCCCCATTTCGATGCTCCTCCTGGCTCTTCTCTTGTTGAGCCTGGGACCGATGCTCGGCCTCCTGAGCCGGCGGTGGAGCGGTCTGTTGCAGGGCCTCGACGGGTTCGTCGTGGTGCTCGTGGCGGCGCTGATCTTCTTTCACATCTTGCCCGACGCCTTCGGAGCCGTGGGGTGGTGGGCGCCGCTCCTCCTCCTGGGCGGGCTGGCCATCCCCAACCTGGTCGAGAAGGCGGCCCAGCGGCGGTCCCGGAGCTCCCGGGACGGAGTGCTGGCGCTGATCATCCTGGCCCTGGTAGGCCACCTGATGCTCGACGGCGCGATGCTCGCCGGCACCCACGGAGAGGCGCTGCAGTGGGCCGTGGGGCTCCACCAGATCCCCGAGGGGATCACGATCTGGTGGTTGATCTACCGGACCTGGGGGGCCCGACGGGCGCTGATGGGGATCCTGGGCGCCGCGGCGGCCCTCCTGGTGGGGTTTGGACTGGGCACCCTGTGGACCGCCGCCCCGAGCTCGCTTTTCTTCGTGGGTACGGAGATCTTCGTGGCCGGGGCGCTCCTTCACGTGGTGATGCACCGCCTGCAGGGCAGCGAAGGATCGGGGCTCCGGGGGTGGGAGTGCCTGGGAGGTGCCGCGGGCCTGGTCCTGGCGATCTTCCTGTTGAGCAGCGACGCCACGACCTGGGGATACGTCACGGGCTTCTCCGACGCCTTTCTGTCCTTGTTGATCCAGACGGCGCCGGCGCTCCTGGTGGGGTATGTGCTGGCCGGGCTGGTCGTGGCCTTTCTCCCCCGGGCGTCTCTGCGATGGCTGAGCCGGGGAGGGCCCGGGGGGCAGGCCGCCGGGGGCATGGCCTTTGGCATCCCCTTGCCGATCTGCTCCTGCGGGGTGGTGCCCCTGTACAAGAGCCTGATTCAGCGGGGCGTGCCCGTGCCGGCGGCGATGGCCTTCCTGGTCGCCACCCCGGAGCTGGGGGTGGACGCGATCCTGATCTCCTTTCCGCTCCTGGGGGTGGAGCTGACCCTGGTTCGCCTCGTGGGAGCCGCCCTGGTGGCCTGGTTGGTCGGGGTCGTGGTCGGCGGGATGCTGGCCCGGGGAGCGCAGGCCACGGAGGTCCACGAGGAAGAGGCCGAGGAGCTCCCCACGACCCTCGGGGGCCGGCTGCGCCTGGCCTTCGGGTTCGGGATGGTCCGGGTCGTCGACGAGACGGCCCCCTGGATCCTGGCGGGACTCGCCATCGCCGCCGCCCTGTCCCCGGCCCTGGTAGCCCCTGGCCTGGACGCCATGCCCGTGGGCGTGGACATCCTCTTCTTCGCCCTCTTGGGGATCCCGCTCTACGTCTGCGCCAGCGGCACCACCCCGCTGGCCGCGGCCTTCATCCTGGCCGGGGTGTCCCCGGGCGCCGCGATGGCCTTCCTCCTGGCCGGTCCGGCCACGAACGTCACCACCTTCGGGATCCTCTCTGAGCTCCACGGTCGCCGGGCGGCGGTGCTCTTCGGCCTGGTCATGTTCGGGTCCGCCGTGGCCACCGGGTTCGCGGTCAACGCCTTCTTCGGCGATATCGAGATCCCCATGACCACCGCCGACGCTCACGACCACGCCGGGGTGTTGGCCATGGTCGCCGTCGGCGCCATCGGCCTGCTCTACGCGGCGTCCCTGCTCCGGACCGGCATCGGCCAGAACTTCCGGACCGTGATCTCCCTGGGCCGCAGCCATGGTCATAGCCATGACCATGGCGACGACTGTGGGAGCTGCTGTGATGGGCATGGGCATGACCACGACCACGGGCATGACCACCACCATGGGTGTGGCCACGGGTGACGGCGTTCGGGCGGCGCGGACGACCCCTCCGCCCTTTGGGCACCTCCCCGCAGGCGGGGAGGGGGCCACGGGCTTTGCTGTTTCCATCGGGGTTCGCGGTGGGGCTGAACGTTCGGGTGGCGCGGACGACCCCTCCGCCCTACGGGCACCTCCCCGCAGGCGGGGAGGGGGCCACGGGCTTCGTTGTTTCCTTCGGGGTTTGCGGTGGGGCCGAACGTTCGGGCGGCGCGGACGACCCCTCCGCCCTACGGGCACCTCCCCGCAGGCGGGGAGGGGGCCACGGGCTTTGCTGTTTCCTTCGGGGTTTGCGGTGGGGCCGAACGTTCGGGCGGCGCGGACGACCCCTCCGCCCTACGGGCACCTCCCCGCAGGCGGGGAGGGGGCCACGGGCTTTGCTGTTTCC
>SKON01000254.1 GCA_007120035.1 Myxococcales bacterium | reverse complement strand
GACGGTAGTCGGGAGGGGGCGGGGAGGCAAGGGGTTCACGGTGGGGCAGTGGGTGTGATATCGGAACGACCATGAATGTGCTGAACGTCTCCAACTTGAGCATGTCTTTCGGAGCCGACGTACTCTACGAGGGGGTGGGGTTTGGGTTGGACGACGGGGAGCGGGTGGCCGTGATCGGACCCAACGGCTGTGGGAAGTCGACCCTTTTTCAGCTCCTGGCGGGAGAGCGGATCCCCGATGACGGGGAGATCACGGTGCGGTCCGGGACCTCCGTAGGGTATCTGGGGCAGGATCCGAGCTTTGAGCCGGGGACGACCTGTCGGCAGGTGGTGGCCCGGGCGATGGAGCCCGTGCGGAAGGCCCTGGCGGAGTTCACTCGGGTCAGTGAGTCGATCACGCAAGCGCTGCCGCCGGAGGAGCTCGAGGAGCTCCTGAGCCGGCAGGCGGAGCTGGAGCAGCGCATACGAAACAGTGGTGGGTGGAACTGGGAGCACCATGTCGAGGAGATGCTCGATCGTCTGGGGGTGTCGGCCTATATCGACACGCCGATCAATCAGCTCTCAGGCGGCCAGCGGCGGCGAGTGGCCCTGGCAAGGGTGTTGGCCGAGGGGCCCGATTTATTGCTCCTCGATGAGCCGACGAACCACCTCGACGAGGACGCCGTAGACTGGCTGGAGGGGTGGCTTCGAGAGCGCCCGGGGACCCTGATGTTGGTGACCCACGACCGGTACTTTTTGGAGAACGTGGTGGGGCGGATCTTGGAGGTCGACTCGGAGGGGTTTTACGACTACCCGGGAAACTTCGAGACCTTCATGGAGCGGCGGCGGCACCGGCTGGCGATTCGGGAGCGCACGGAGAAGCGGCAGAAGAAGCTCTTGGACAAGGAGCTGGACTGGCTCGGGGGGAGCGCGAAATCTCAGTACACGAAGTCCAAGAAGCGCATTCAGGACGTGGAGGAGCTTCGCGAAGAGCTCAAGGGGCGGCGGCCCTTTGTGGACCGGCGGATGGTGGTGGAGATCCCGGAGCCCCCGGAGTTTGGCGACCAGATTCTCTCGGCGCTGGGGGTGTGGAAGCGCTTTGATGAGAAGGTGCTCTTCGAGAAGGCCCACCTGAGCCTGCGGCCCGGGGATAAGGTCGGGCTCCTGGGTCCCAACGGCGCCGGGAAATCGACGCTTCTGGAGATGCTCACCGGGAGGGAGCGGCCCGACGCCGGGCAGATCATCTGCGGGGACAAGACGGAGATCGCCTACCTGCGGCAGGACAGCCCGAACGTGGATCCCAAGGCTACGGTCTACGAGGCGATGAGCGAGAGCGACTATGTGTGGATCGGGGGGCGAAAGCTTCATAAACGGGACTACCTGGACGGCTACCTCTTCGACAAGCATCTGCAACGGACCCAGGTGGGGATGCTCTCCGGGGGGCAGCGACGGCGGCTGGCGCTGGCGCGGGTGGTGGCGCAGCACGCCAACCTCTTGATCTTGGATGAGCCGACGAACGATTTGGACATCATGTCGCTCCACGCGTTGGAGACGGCGCTCTCGGAGTTCGAGGGCTGTGTGCTGGTGGTGAGCCACGACCGGTTCTTCTTAAACCGGGTGTGTACGTCGATCGTGGCGATCGAGGACGGCCGGTTGGAGCGTTATGAGGGGAACTACGACGACTATCGGCGCAAGCGGGCCAGCCGGGTCGTGGCGGAGCCGGAGAGGCCGGCGAAGGCGAAGCGGGATCGGAGGCCGCCCGTGGAGCCAGCGAAGGTATTGGAGAGGCCGGGCCTGACTTACGGAGAAGAGGAGCGCCTCAAGGAGTTGGAGGGGTTGATCGAGGAAGTCGAGGAGCGGCGGACGGCGTTGGAAGCGGAGTTGGGCGACCCGGATCTCTATCGGGGGCCGCGTGGGGCGGTGGAGGAGTTGAATCGAGCGCTGCGAGGGGTGAAGGAAGAGCTCCAGACGCTCTTTGATGAGTGGGCGGCCCTGGAGGAGAAGCGGTCGGAGTGAGTCGACGAATGCCGGATTAATCGAGGCCCCTCGATGGTAGTTCTACTTGTGTGTACTCTTGTAGGCGGCGACAGGAACTCTACGTAGGAAGCTGAGATGAACGCAGAAGTGGCGGTGAAGCGGGGCAAGCTGTTCCTCGACGAGGCGACGGAGAACCTGACCTTCGGGGAGTTTCTGTGGGCATTCGAGGAGGCATGGCACGGGGCGGGGTGGGTGTTGAACGCCCTGCGGCGGGCCCCGGCGGCGGAGCTGTCGCTGGGGAATAAGGGGGAGTTGCCGCGGTCCGGTTCGCTACTGGAGGTGTTGCGGCAGACATCGCGGCCGCCGAGGGAGGCGAAGGTGGTCGGTGATCTCGAGGCCATGCGAGAGCGGCTGGCCGAAGGGCCCGGCGATCTGCCCGGCGAACTGCCTGTCGACCTGGAGGAAGAGATCGTGGCCCTCGTCTTCGAGGTGTGGAAGCTCCACGACGCGTGTAGCCTGCGGGTGGGGATGGAGGACGACCGCCTCGAAGGCAAGCGATGGATGATCCGGGAGCCCTCGCCGGGGAAGCACGCAAGCCCGGTGATCGCCCGACGGACGGCGCTGAAGATGCTGGCCATCGGCGGCGCGGGGTTCTTGCAGGCCTGCACCGTGACCGGCGGGGAGTCACAGCCCGCCAAGAAGGGAGACGACGGCGACGAGGCCGACGGCGATGAGGCCGTGGAGTTCGCGAGCGTCCAGGGGACGACCCCGATTCGGGGGATGCACTGGCCCACGGCGGACCCCTTTCTCTTCTGCGCCTATCACACAGACCAGTACCCCGCCGGGGACGGGGAGATGGCGCCGGCGGCGTCGCTCGCCGGGCGGCATATCGGCCGGGACTTCGAGGGCAAAGACGGGTGGCGGATGTACCACGGGCGGAGAATCCCGGGATTCCCCCGGCACCCCCACCGGGGGTTTGAGACCGTGACCTTCGTGCGCACCGGGGTGTTGGATCACGCCGACTCCCTGGGGGCGACGGCCCGGTATGGCGCCGGGGACGTGCAGTGGTTGACGGCGGGGGGCGGGATCCAGCACTCCGAGATGTTCCCCCTGATCAACGAGGACGGGCCGAACCCGCTGGACTTCTTTCAGATCTGGGTGAACCTGCCGCGGGAGTCCAAGATGGTGGACCCCTACTTCCGGATGCTCTGGAGCGAGACGATCCCCCGAGTCACCGAGGTGGACGAGGCGGGGCGAGTCACGGAGCTGACGCTGGCGGCCGGGGCGTATAAGGAGCACGTGCCGCCGGCACCGCCGCCGAACTCCTGGGCGTCTCGGGAGGAGGCGGACCTGGCGATCTGGACGCTGCGGATGGAGGCTGGAGCGCGGCTGACCGTGCCGGCCGTGAACGAGGGGACCCGTCGGTACCTCTACGTTCATAGCGGCGCCGGGATGAAGGTCGCCGACCAGGAGGTGGCGAACGACCACAGGGTGGAGGTGAGCGACGCCGGGCCGCTGGTCCTGGAGAACGGCCCCCAGGAGACGCAGATCCTGTGGCTGCAGGCCCGGCCCATCGGGGAGCCCGTGGCCTCCCGGGGTCCCTTCGTGATGAACACCCAGGAGGAGATCGAGCAGGCCTACCGCGACTTCCAGCAGACCCAGTTCGGGGGCTGGCCCTGGCGCGGTGGCGACCCGGTCCACGACAAGGAGAAGGGCCGGTTCGCGGTGCTCGTCGACGGGTCCCGCGACGAGCCCGGGTGAGCGGAGCCCTGCCGCCTCCGGCGCAGGTTTTCGCCGAGTATGCAAGAGACCGAAGGAGGTGTAGCCGATCTCGAAGGTGGCAGCGCTGAGCGTAAGAACGGTGGATCACCGCCGATGGACGCGGGAGCACACCGAAACAATCGTCGGCGCGCTCCTCTCATCTTAGTCGTCGACGGTGCACGGGCCCAGGTGCCGGTAGGCGTCGTAGACGCATCCCGTGGGGGACTGTTGAGACTCCCCGTTACAGTCGCAGTAGGGGGTGACCACCATGGAGCACATGATGTCCGTGGGGATCGTGGTGCACTCGCCACGCTCGGTGCATCCCGGCGGCCGGTCGCAGTAGACGTCGGCGCCTTCGCAGTCGTCGTTGGTCAGGCATTGCCCGGGCTCGAGATCCCCGGCGTCAAGGTCGCCGTTGTCTGCGTCGGGGTCGCCGTTGTCTGCGTCAGGGTCGCCGTTGTCTGCGTCGGGGTCGCCGTTGTCGGCGTCGGGGTCGCCGTTGTCTGCGTCGGGGTCGCCGTTGTCGGCGTCGGGGTCGCCGTTGTCTGCGTCGGGGTCGCCGTTGTCTGCGTCGGGGTCGCCGTTGTCGCTGGCGTCATCGGTCTGATTGAGGCTCGCGTCTTCACCGGGCACGACAGCTTCCTCGGACTCGCAGCCGACGAATCCCCAGCAGAGGACCAAGAACAAGACTAGAAATTTTCGCATCGTCAGACCTCGTCGGGCTCGATTGACCACCGTAACTACAACGTAGCGAAGGTTTGGGGGCTGAGCAACCCCATGGAGCCCTGGACCTCATGGCCCAGGTTTTCGACTCGACCCCCGGTGCTGGCGCATCACCCATCTTTATCCACTCGAACCGGTTCGTGGGGGTACGTAGTGATGGTGCCGAGTTTGGGCGTGAGAACGGGTGGTTTGCGAGGGAGGGAGAGGCACCGGAGCCCTGCCGCCTCCGGCGCAGGTGTTCGCCGAGTGTGCAAGTGAGCGGTGGAGGTGGAGCCGACCTCAAAGGTGGCGGCTCTCGGCGTAGAAACCGGCGGTGTGCGGTGTGGAGAGGCTGGCGCGGGCCTGGGGAGTGGGGATGTGGTGGGGAGGGCACCTGCGCCGGAGGCGGCAGGGCTCCGGAGGCAGGCTCGAGTCGGAGGTGGCAGCTCTCGGCGTGAGATCGGGTGGTTAGCGAGGCCCAAACTCGGCGCCCCTAGGTCCAACCACGACGTCCAGAACGCCATCCCGACTTTCCGGAACCACGCCCGCAGAGGTGAGGGCGTTCGCACAAGCCGCGAGCTCTGCTATACTCTGGAGCCTTCACCTATTCAGGGACTTAGCTATGGCCAATCTGAGAACCGTTCGCACCGACGACCGCCTATTGGTCCGACAGGGCGCCCAGCCTGTCCGAGCCTTCGTGATCCTGGCCATCCCGGCGGTGGTGGTCTTGTTGCTTCTCGCCTACGGAGCGCACTGCTTCTGCCCGGAGTATATCGGCGGCGCCGTCGGGGTGGGATTGACGGCGCTTCTCTTCGACCTCCTCTGCCCCAAGATCGTCGCGGAGTTCGATCGGGGGGAGAAGAGCGTAATGATCAGCCGAAGGGTCCTGACACCCTTTGCGAGCCGAGAGTATGAGTACTCCCTGGACGAGGTCCGGTTGACGGAGGGTCTCGATAAAGGCCCCGAGCTGCGGCTGCAGGCCCCCGACGGCCGAGTCCATCACCTCCATTGCCCGGTGGCCAACAAGAAGGAAATCCTGGCTGCCCGTGAGGAGGTCTCGGCGATGCTGGCGGCCGACGGATAGAGGCTGGGAGGTGCCGCTGGTGCGGAATGACGCTACGGCGAGGGCTGATCCTGGTCGGTGTCGTCGCCGAGGAGCCTGGCGAGGATGCGGTGAAGCTCTTCTGGGAAGAAGGGTTTGGCGAGATAGGCGTCGAAGCCGTGGCGGAGGTACTCCTCGCGGTTGTCCCGATGATGGTGGGCGGTCATCGCGACGATGGGGACTTCGTCGTAGGGGGGAGTCTGTCGGAGGTGAGTGAGCAGCTCTTTGCCGGTCATGCGGGAGCCCAGCGCGATGTCTATGAGGAGGAGGTCGAAGTCCTGAGCGTCGATGGCGTTCAGGGCGTCCTCTGCGTTGGCCACTTCGGAGACGTCCAGGGTGTCCGAGAGGGCCATGCGCAGGTACGTGCGGGTCTCCAGGTGATCTTCGACGATCAAAACGCGATAGGTGTACGTGCCGGAGGTCATGAGTCTTCCTTGGGAGGGGGGAGGCACACCGTGAAGGTGGTGCCCTCGCCGAGGGTGGACTCCACCTCGATGGAGCCTTCCACCATGTCGATCAGAGTCTTGACCAGGGAGAGGCCCAGGCCGGACCCCTCGAAGGTCCGGCTCACGCCGAGGCTGGCCTGTTTGAACTTATCAAAGAGGCGAGGGATGAACTCCTCGGACATGCCGATCCCCGTATCGGAGACGATCAGGTAGAGGTTTTCGTCTTTGAGGAAGAGGCGGACAAGGATGCTCCCCTCGGAGGTGAACTTGATGGCGTTCTCAACGAGGTTGTAGACGATGCGGGTCAAAAATCCCGGGTCCGTGCGAAAAGTGAGGCCTTCGCTGGGGCCCTCCAGGGTGAGGGTGAGGTCTTTCTGGTCAGCAATAGTCCTCAAGATCTCGACGTCCTCTCGGACCTGTTTCGCAGCGTCGAAGGCCTCAAAGGAGGGGACCATTTCGCCAGCCTCGATCCGGGAGATGTCCAGGACGGAGTCCAGGGTTTGGTGGAGGCGGCGTCCGCTGGTGCGGATGAGTTGTACCATCTCCTGCTGGCGTTCGGAGAGCTGGTCCTGACTAAGGAGCTGGGAGAATCCGATGATGCTGGTCAGGGGGGTGCGGATCTCGTGGCTCATATTGGCTAAGAAGGCGGCCCGGAGTTCGGCGAGGCGTTCGGACTCCTCCTTGGCGAGGACAAGGCCCTCCTCGTAGGTCTTGCGGCGGGCGATGTCCCGGCCTATGGACAGAACGACCTGCTCAGCGCTGACGAGGAACCGTCGGCTGGACAACTCCACCTGGTGAGGTTCGCCACTCCGGGTGCGAAGTGAGACCTCGGAGACGGCATGGCCAGAGTCGACGAGTTGCTGAAGGTAGGCTTCGGGGTGCTGGCCCTCGGCCTCCATGATGTCGAGGAGGGTCATCCTGGTGAGCTCGACCTGAGAGTAGCCAAGATGATCGCAGGCGCTGTCGTTGACCTCCACGAACCTCGACGGCCTGTTGTCGTCCTCGAGGTGGAAGAGGAAGAGGGAGTCCGAGGCGTTTTCGAAGACCGTGCGGAAGAGCAATTCACTTTCCTGGAGCTTATCGAGGACGGTCTGGCGGTCCGTGATATCGAAGAAGGTAATCACCACCCCGTCGATGCGATCGTCGCTGGTCCGGTAAGGTAGGATGCGAACCAGGAAATAGCGGTCGTCCAACGACTTGGTGGTGAACTCCTTGGGCTGCAGAGAGCCCAAGACGTCACGGGCATCGGAGACGAGGGTGGGGTGCCGCAATCGGTGGGTGATGTGTTCCAGTGGTCGGCCCCGGTCGGTCTCGAGGACGTTGAAATACTCCCGAGTCGGGGCAGTGAACCGACGAAGGTTCATCTCGCGGTCGAGGAAGAGGGTGCCGATGTCCGTGGCGGAGAGGAGATTTCTGAGGTCGTTGTTGACGTCATCGATCAGGGTGATCTTGTGGCTGAGCTCTTCGTTCACGGCGATGAGCTCCTCGTTGGTGGATTGGAGCTCTTCGGTGCTGGTCTCGAGCTCCTCCGTAGTGGACTGGAGTTCCTCGTTGATGGTGAGGAGCTCCTCGTTGGAGGTCTGCAGCTCCTCCATGGTGGTCTCGTAGCGCTCGATGGTGAGGTCGAGCTCCTGGCGGGTTTGGTCGATCTCCTCTTCGAGGCGAGAGACGGTCTCCAGGAGCGAGGCGTCGTCGGGGGCCTCGGCGGTGAGCTCCATGGTGTCGAGAGACTCCGGGTCAGTAGGCTCGAAGGTGATCAGCGCGAAGGGATGGTCGAGCCTCTTGGAGGGGGCGATGAATCGGACCCGGATACAAAGGGTCTGAGTTGTCCCCTGACGCTCGATGGGGATGGGGCTGCTGAAGGACTCCTGTTGATCTTCGAAGACGGACACCAGGGCGGAGCGAAGCCGGAGGCGAAGCTGGGGTTGGACGGTCTTGAGGATGTCCGTAGTCGGGCGGCCCGGGGCCACGCGGAGGTAGGGCCGGACATCGCCGACGATGTGTTTGATTCGGAAGTCTTTGTCGACGAGGACGCTGGGCGGAGCGTAGTGGCGTGCCAGATGGTCGTTGTGCAGGTGGGTTAGTGTGACCGCTTCACTGGGGCCCTGACGCCGGGTAAGGGCTGGCTGGAAGACGGCGGAACGACTGGAGAGGTCCGACATCGGGATGGGACGCTTGTCCGTGTTTCGGGGGCGAAAGATCCGGTGGGCGCTGTCCACGGCGGCGAAGAGGTCACTCGAGGAGCCGAGGAACTCCGACTCTCCGAGGAAGAGAAACCCCTGGGGTTTGAGAGCATAGTGGAGGGTCTCGAAGACGCTCCGTTGGGCCTTCTCCCTCAGATAGATCAGGAGGTTCCGGCAACTGATGAGGTTCTGCCGGGCGAAGGGCGGGTCCTTCAGGACATCGTGAAGGGCGAAGAGGATCCGATCGCGCACGGGTTTGCGAACCTGGTAGGTCTCTCCGACGTCCTGGAAGAAGCGGGAGAGTCGTTCGGGGGTGAGCTGAGTGGAGATGGTGGTGGGATAGGTCCCCCGACGTGCGGCCTCGACAGCGGCGCGGTCGATGTCGGTGGCGAAGATCTTAAAGTCGAAGGCCGTCTCCTGACGACGGGCCTCTTCCAGGAGGAGGATGGCCAAAGTATAGGCTTCCTCGCCGGTGGAGCAGGCAGGCACCCAGATCCGAATGGGTTCACCGTTGTGAGAAGCGACCAAGTCGGCGAGCACTTCCGAGCGGAGGGCCTCAAAGGCTCCGGGGTCGCGAAAGAAGCCTGTGACCCCGATGAGGAACTCGTCGAAGAGGTCCATGGTGGCGTCGTCGTCTTCCCTGAGGTGGTCCAGCAGATCCGTGAGGGAATCGAGCTGGAGGAGGTGACGTCGAAGCTCGATCCGGCGGGCCAGGGTGGACTGCTTGTACTGGGTGAAGTCATGGCCGGAGACGGAGTGAACCCTCTTCAGGATCCCCTGGAAGGCGTCGTCTGTGGAGTCGGCGGCCCCCTCGGACGGGCTGTCGCCAGGGGGGATGCTGGCGATGCTGACGAGGCGCGCGGCGATCTCGGTCACGGGGAGGACAAGATCGACCCGGCCCGTATCAATGGCGCTCCGGGGCATCGACGGGTACTCAGCTTCCGCGGGAGACTGGGCGAAGGTGACCCCGCCGTGCTCCTTGATGGCGACGATGCCTCGGCTGCCGTCGCTGCGGCTACCGGAGAGGATGATCCCGACGGCGTCGTGGTGGCGGTCGGCGGCGAGGGACTGAAAGAAGTGGTCGATGGATACATGGGTGCTGCGATCCACGGAGGCAGTCCCGGGATAGAGGACGTTGTCCTGGACGATGAGGTCGGAGTCGGGGGCGATCACGTAGACCTGGTCCGGCTCCAGCGTGCAGTCACTGTCGATCTGGTGGACCGCCATGGAGGTGGCCCGCTGGAGGATCTGGGAGAGCTCGCTGTGGCGATCAGGGGCCAGGTGCTGGACGACGACGAAGGCCATCCCGAGATCCGTGGGGACGGCACCGAAGAAGGCGCGGAGGGCCGAGAGGCCGCCGGCGGAGGCGCCCAGCGCGACCACAGGGAAAGTAGCGGGCGCGTCGTCGTTGGGTTCGTCGGGTACCACGAATCACCTCGTTATTTGGTGGGTGTAGCGCAGCGCGTGGACATCGGATGGAGGCTACTCGTAGCGCGCTGTTCCCTCTCCTGATTATCGGCACTGCTCATGCCGGAACTATCGACGGTTCAGGTGGTTTCAGTCAAGGGAAGCGGTGGAAGCAGCTCTGAGAATAGAAACTAGGTGTGCGGCGATGGGCGGCAGGCACCTGCGTTGGAGGGGGCACCGGAGCCCTGCCGCCTCCGGCGCAGGTGTTCGCTGAGTGTGCAAGAGAACGATGGAGGTGGAGTGAATCTCGACGGAGGCAGCTCTGAGTGTCAGAACGGTAGGCTAGAATGAGGGTGTGGAGGTTACTGAATTAGTTGGGTTGGCCGTCGGTGAAGGCCTCCGGTTGAAGCCCAGCGCCCAGGGCGGTGACCTCCGGGTTGGTGGCCATGAAGGTGTCGAAGTCGAAGAAGACGTCGGAGTGCATCAGGCGATCCGGCCAGAAGGAGGCGGTGATGCCGTCGTCGGCCAGCTCAAGGGAGCCGGCGAACTCGGGGTCGGCAAACGTTGGGTTGGAGATGGCCGGGTGAGTCAGGGCGGTGTGGCTGTGGAGGACGATCCGCTCCGCCGGGGGGTGGGCCCGAAGCTGATAGACGTTGTTGGGCATGGCCAGGCCAGCCGAGCCGCCGTCAGCCCCGAAGAGGGGGATGTTGGACTCCGCTTTGTCCCGGAGGCTGTCGGTGAAGATGTTGTGCTCGAAGACGGCCTCCACGTCGCCGCGGCGGACCAGGAAGGCGGCGATCATGGGGCGCGCGAAGACGCTGTGCTCCACCCGTACGTAGGGGCTGTCCACCAGGTAGAGGGCGTTGGACATCTTGTTGGTGCTCACGCAGTTCTGCACGAAGAGGTGCTCGACGAACTCGGAGACGATGGTCCGGGCCGTGGAGGTGCCGCGACCGTCGGAGAGGCAACGGGTGATGGTGATGTGGTCGCTCTGGTAGAGGTTGAACTCCGAGCCCATCCAGGGCCTCCAGGCGCCCGTGCTGCTTGGGCCGAAGGCGTACTGCCGGAACTGGAAGCCGTCGAAGTGGAGGTGCTCTTTGTAGGCGACGACGATGGCCTGATTCAGGGCCATCTCGAAGCCGTCCATCAGGACCCGGGCTCCCGGGGCGGCTCGGAAGAGGATCGGGGCGTCCTCGGTGCCCGTCGCTCGGATCCGAACCCGTTCGTGGTAGGTGCCCTCGCCGATCAACACGGTGTCGCCCACGCCGACGGCGTCGGCGGCCCGCTGGATCGTGGCGAACGCCGTGTCCCAGTTCAGCCCGTCGGCGGAGTCGTCGCCGTCGGGGTCGACATGGAAGGTCTGCGGCTCGGGGTCCTCGGGGAGGGTCGTGAAGGTGATCATCGGGGAGTCGAGCTCGACCTCGTCGGCGATGATGTCCACCAACGAGGGGATCCGCAGGGACTCCAGTTGGAAATAGTAGGTGGTGTCGGGCTCCAGATCGGTGAGGCTTAAGGAAGCGAAGAGGTTCGCCTCGACGCGGTCGCTGTGTTCCATCTCGTCTGTGGGGCCCCAGTGGAATCGGGCCGAGGCGGGATAGTTCGTATTCCACTCGATGTTGGCCGTGGTGGCGCTGACGGAGTGGACCCGGGGCCCGTCGAGGAGCTGCAGGGGCCGCTCGGGGATGGCCTCTCGGTAGGGCCCGAAGGGGCGCTGGTAGAGGCTTCCGGCGGCGAAGGCGGGGGCGTTGACCAGGGCCGGCAGGGCGCCGGAGTGGTCGAACTCCGGGGCCTGGATACGGGAGTATCGGTCGAAGGTGGGCTGGCTCAGGTCCAGGGCGCAGGTGCCGTCGCCGACTCGGAAGGCCCGGTCGTCGCGGGCGTAGCTGTTGTAGTCCGAGAAGAGCAGCGACGCTTCGTCGTCGACGGCTACGGCGACGTTTGTACGGTTGTCGTAGAGGTTGCCGGCGAGGAAGAGGTCGGCGGAGTCCGTGGCCTGAAGGCCCGCGGTGTCAAAGCCGGTGAAGAGGCTGTGGGTGACTCGTAGACCCTCGACGTTGTGGGCCGACAGACCCCGGGTCGAGGAGAGGAGGTAGGCCCGGTCGACGGTGATCTGCGAGCTGTCTCGGACGAATAGGGGTCCTTCCATGACGACGCCCTCGAGGATCACGTGGGCGGAGTCGGTGAGCTGCAGGTTGGCGGCGATGATGGCCGGGCCCGAGCTATGAGCTCGAATGGTGATGGGGCCGTCGTCGTCGCCGGAGAGGTTCGCGGTGACCTGCTGGCCTGCCTCTCCATAGGTTCCGGGCAAGAGGTAGAGGGTGTGGCCCGTGTCGAGTCGGTCGAAGGCGGCGGCCAGGGTGCCCAGAGGGGTGGCGATGGAGAGGCCGTCGTTTCCGTCATCCCCGTCGGGGCTGACGAAGATCACGGACTCGTCGAAGGGGAAGGCGCCCCGGTCGGAGCCGTCGTCGGCGGCGCCGATGAACCGAGAGCCTCCCTGGAGACGGAAATCGAAGGCGTCGGGATCGACGAACTCAGCGTGGAGGTCTAGATCGTCTTCGCGGTCGAGCACGATCGTGTCCGAGCCGTGACTGCTGCTGGTGGTGCCCAGCACGGAGTGGGAGGGGTCGAGCTGGGAATCCGCAGAGGAGCCCAGGGCCACAAACCGCTCTGTGCCGTGGACGTGGGAGGTGCCCGTCTTCAGGCGGATATCATGGGCCCCGTTGCCCCAGGCCAGGCTCGTGGCCATGACGCTGCGGTACTCTTCGATCTGCCCGGACTCGCCGCCGCCGCGGATGTTGATGCCGTAGTGGCTGTTCAGGAAGGACCGGGAGTTCTGGACTCGATCGGCTCGAGGGGTGATGAGGGTGATTCCCCCGGTGTCACCGATGCCGTAGCTGGAGATGTTGGCCCGGGAGAGGGCGTTGTCGATCAGGTTGCCGCCGGCGTGGTCCTGGCTGGAGTTGGTGCCGATTCCCCGAGCGTTGAAGTAAGCGTGGGAGTTCAGGATCTGGTTGTCTGCGCCCTGGGCGATGAAGAGCCCCCAGACGGTGCGCAGGGTGCTGTCGCTCTGGTGGATCAGGCGAGCCGTGTGGAAGCCCGTGACGGCGAGTCCGTCGATCACGACCTGAGTGGCGTCCCGGAGATAGAACCCGTGGGTGTCGACCACGGAGAGGGAGTAGTGGTGGTCGTCGACGGGGGCAGCGTCGGAGGTGGAGAGGTAGAGCTTGTCGGCGTCTCGATCCTGGAAGAAGGTGCCCGGCGTGAACTCGAGCTCCGCCAGTGACGGTACCCGCTCGATGCCCGTGAAGGTGTCGAGCTCGTTGATGTGCTGGATCTCTGTGTCGCCATCGAAGTCGGCGACGTAGACGAATTGGTAGCCGTCGAGGGGCTGAAACGCCGGGGCCGGGACGTCGCCGCGTAGGATCACCGTGCCCGGGATCGCGGCCCGGATGGTCGTCACGTTGTCGGCGTCTCCGATCCCCTCACGACGAACGTTCCCGAAGTACTCGCCAGGGCCGATGGTCAGGGTGTCCCCGGGCTCCAGGGCGTCGACGCCGGCCTGCACGGTGGCGAAGGCCGAACCCCAGGAGCTGCCGTCGTTGTCGTCGTCGCCGTCGACGGAGACGAAGTAGGTGGCCCCCGTGTCCCGGGAGGTCACCGGGGCGGGGCCTGTGAAGGCTCCGTCCGGGCAGGGGATGGAGAGCTCCGGCGGGTCCTCCTGGTTGGGGTCGGTCTGGTTGGGGTCGGTCTGGTTGGGGTCGGTCTGGTTGGGGTCGGTCTGGTTGGGGTCGACCTGGTTGTCCGCGCCGTCTTCACCGGAGCAGGCCGTCAGGAAAAGGGCGATTGTAAGTAGCGACAGGAGTTTGCGCATCACGAGCTCGCGAAATCAGAGGCCTGGTTGAGGAGTGGTTCGTTGATTCGAGAGTGTAGCATCAGCGTTGGAAGATCGAAATGGCTTCTGGGGCCAAAGCTACGCTGAGTTGACGTCGGGGAGTGCCTGCCTACGTTGCTCAATCCCGGTGGTAGAAAACCGCTGGTTGATGAGGTGTTGCGCGGGGTTCGCGGTTCGTGCCCGGAGAGTAGTGTGGAACAATGTCGAGTTTTTCAAAAGGCATTGAAGGAGCGACTGGCCGGGAGGTCCAGGGACCGGAGTCGCTGGGTCTTCGTGGCCTACGACCAGCTCACGGATCGGGTGGGGCCCCTGTCGCGGTGTTCGCCGGAGGAGACCGCCGTGGTGCTGGTGGAGACCACCCACAAAGGCAAGCGCCGGCCCTACCACAAGCAGAAGCTCGCCTGGATACTGGCCAATCAGCGGCATTTCGCGCTGGAGCTCGCCAGGAAGGGGTACTTCGTGGAGTACCTTCTGGGGGACCGGGACTACGGGGAGCTTCTGGAGCCGCTGGCGAGTGAGCGGGGTCCGCTCGTGATGATGGAGGCCGCCGAGCGAGAGCTGCGGGAGTCTCTGAAGCCTCTGATCGATGAGGGGCTGGTGGAGGTGGTCGCCCACGAAGGGTGGTTGACCACGACGGAGCAGTTCCGGCGAAGCCAGAGGGGTGAGCCTCCCTGGCGGATGGACGCGTTCTATCGGCTCTTGCGGCGAGAGACGGGGATCCTGATGGACGACGACGGGCCTCGGGGTGGGAAGTTCAGCTTTGACGAGGAGAACCGAGAGCCCTGGAGCGGGGAGCCGCCAGCTCCGGAGCCGCCGACCTTCGAGGTCGATGAGATCACCGCTGAAGTGGGGGAGTTGATTCGTCGGGAGTTCGCAGACCACCCGGGCCACCTGGATCTGACGCGGGTGGCGGCCACCGTCGAGGACGCCCAGGAGTGGTGGCGATGGGCGAAGGAGCGCTGCCTGACGCATTTCGGACCCTACGAGGACGCCATGTCCTCGAAGAGTCGGACCATCTTTCACACCCTGGTCTCGCCATTGATCAACCTCCACCGCCTTCTGCCCCGGGAGGTTGTGGGTGATGTGGAGGAGCTCGAGATCCCCCTGGCGAGCAAGGAGGGGTTTATCCGGCAGGTGTTGGGGTGGCGTGAGTTTATCGCCCATGTGCATCGCGAGACCGATGGGTTTCGAGATCTGCCGGAAGGATATGAGGAGAACTATCTGGGCGCGGACTTCGACCTGGTGCCGGCCTACTGGGGCGACGATCCGTCGGGGCTGCGATGTCTCGACGAGGCCGTGGCCTCCGTCGTGGAGGAGGGCTACAGCCACCACATCACTCGCCTTATGGTCTTATCCAACATCGCGACGCTGCTGGACCTTTCGCCGCGGCAGGTCACTGATTGGTTCTGGGTGATGTACGTCGACGCCTACGACTGGGTAGTAGAGCCCAACGTGCTGGGGATGGGGATGTTCGCCCTGGGAGACCTCTTTACGACCAAGCCCTACGTCAGCGGCTCGAACTACATTGCCAAGATGAGCGACTACTGCGGAGACTGCGCCTTCGACCCGAAGAAGAACTGCCCCTTGCGGTCGCTCTACTGGGCGTTCTTGGCCCGACATGAGGAGCGCCTCGACGACCTGGGGCGCATGGGGTTGATGCTGGGGATGATGCGCAAACGGAGCGAGGAGCGGCGGGCCCGAGACGCGGAGATCTTCGAGGAGGTGCGTCGACGGTTGGCCGCAGGGAAGCGTCTGGACCTCAACGAGCTCGGCTAGCTGGAGGTCAGTGGAGGGGTACGGGTCCGCGCATGGATCCGTCTCGAATGGTGACGCACTGTCCGTCCTTGCAGGCTGCAATTCGGTGCTCAAAGGCGCAGCTCAGGCTGGGGCACTGGTCGGGTCGGCCTGCGCCGCTGCAGTATTCTCGCAGCTTCTCAAAGTAGGTTCGGTTGTATGCGACGTCGCCGCAGGTATCGCAGCAATCGGCGCTGATGGCGGCAGTCACGCAGTCTGAAACGGATTCGCAGGAGTTGTTGTAGTCAGGACGCTCTGGGGGGGCTCGGTCTGTGACCTCCTGGGGCTCTTCCTCGACCACCTCTTCGGGCTCGTCGGTCTCTGCAGGCTCTTCGACGGCCGGTGGGGGAGGTGTCGGGATCTCCCGCATACAGCGGCCTTCGTCGCAGACGGCGGTGATGAGGTCCAGGGCGCACTGTGTCGGCGGGCAGGGGAACAAGCGCTCGTAGGTTTCGCAATACTCCTGGTGGGCTTCCGCTTCCGCCCGGGTTTGAATCACCTGGATGCAGGAGCTGCAGCACTCGTCGTCGAGGAGGGTCACAACGCAGTCGGAGTCGTCGAGGCATTGGTTGTCGGCGGGCTCCGGTTCGACGGCGACCTCTTCGGTCCTCTCCGCCTCTGACGGCGCGGACTGGATCGAGAGGTTGACGGGGGCCGTGCAGGCCGCCAGGCACGAGATAGCGATGGCTGTGGCGAGGGCGCGAAGCGTGGGGTGCATGGGCGACTCGATCAGGCGGTGAGGTCCGGTGTGGTTCTGCGGAGCAGGCGGTCCAGAAATCGCCAGGAGGCGGGCTGAACGAGGTAGCTCAGGTGGGTGTAGTGTTCCATGTGGTAGGTCTGAGCGGCCTCCCAGGCGGCGGAGGCGGCGGGCAGGATCGTGGTGTCCGCGTCGCTCCAGAGGGCGATGAGGTGGGGCGATTGGTCGTTGCCCCAGAAGTCCTGTGCCGCCAGACGCTCCATGGTGGGGGAGCCGGGGCGAAGCTCCCGGGTGAAGGGGGTGGCGGCGAGGCGGGCGAGGTGGGAGCCGCTGTGGGGGGTGGCCATGGTGATGAAGGTCGCCACCTTCTCTCGGGTGGCCCGGTCCTCCAGGGCCTGCCGGGCGACGATGCCCCCCATGCTGTGGGCGATCAGATCCACCTGTTTCGTGGGGCTATGGTGAGCCCGGGCGGCGATGTCTCGGCGCAGGCGCGACGCCATGGCGTCGAGGCTCTCGGCGCCCCGGAGGTCGATGGTGTGGGCCCGCCGTCCCGTGGCGTGGGTGAAGTAGCGCTGAATGCATCGGAAGTTCGACGGGTGGCCGTTCCACCCGTGGATCAGGAGCGCGTCTCGCTGGTACGTGCTGACCGGCTCCTCGGCGGCCGACCTCGCGCCGAACCCGGGGGCCGGGACGAGGTTCATCAGGCCGATCACGGGGGCTTCAAACGCCTGCCGTCGAAGGTCGGGGTCCACGCTCTGGTAGGCCCCGGCTGCTGACTGCCCGAGGGCCACGGCGCCGGCGCCCAGGACGCGGCTCGCCGCGCCCAGGCCGCGGCCAATGCCGCGCAGCAGAGAGGTTTGTTCTGTCGTCTCGGGCAGGTCGGTCATCGGAGCCTCCGGGGTCTTCGCAGATGATGACAGGTGTCTCGCCAGATCGCCAGTCGCCCACCACCGGAGCCCTGATAGAAAATCCCAAGAAAGTGTTTAAGTTCCCCGCGAGCACAAACGAAGTCCGCGACGAGGAGTACCCCATGACCACGGTCATCATGAGCTTGTATGAGAATCGCGAGAGCCTCCTGGAGGTGCGAGAGCGCCTGCTGGAAGGAGGCTTCGACCCCGCCCAGGTCAAGTCCCTGCACCGCGGCCCCCTCTACGAGGAGGGCTTACGCTGCGAAGAGACCCCTGACGAGGAACCTGAGACAGTGTCCCTCCACGAGGCCCGCCAGATTTTGACGAGCTACGAGTTCGAACCCTGGGAGGCCGAAGACGCCCTCCGGAAGATCCGGGGCGGCGAGCACCTGCTCCTGGTGCGAAGCGGCGATGAGCTGGCTGGCCGGGGAGTGGACATCCTGAACGAAGAGCCCGGTGCGGAGCACCGACGAGAGGATAGCTACTGAGCTCGTTGCGCGGGGCTACCCGGCGATAACTTTGGATTCCAAGAACCAATCGCTGGGCATCGGTTCCCGGAGCCGCCAGACGATAGCCATGGGGCGGTCCCCGGAGTGCCGGACGTAGGTGGCGGGGCCGAGGAAGACGTAGGGCTGTGATTGGCCGGCGATCTTGCGTTTCTGGCGAACGAAGAGGAGCACGTGGGAACCCTGCTTCTCGTGGTGAATATAGCGCTGGCCCGTGGGGTGGTCCGAGGCGGTGCGCCATTGGGACTCCCAGTGGAAGAGGGATGGCGAGATGGCGTAGTCCCGGTACTGCGTTTGCGGGGAGTAGTGGTCACCGGATTTGTCGAGGGTGATGAAGAAGAGGTCCGTGTTGTGCTCGGGTAAGTACCGGACTCCTTCCCTGATGGGGTTTGATTCTTGAGGGGTGAGGATGCCGAAGGCGGCTCGGATTTCGGCATTGCTGTACCGGCCGTGGATGGAGAGGGGAACGTCGCTGAGCTCGGGCACGAAGCTCGTTAGAGGTTTGGTGATATGCGTCGCGGTCTCGTCGAGATAGGTGAGGAGCTCCCGGAGCTCGTGGCGGATGGCCGGGTGGGCCCAGATGTGATCCACGATGGCTTGGGCATAGGGCCACCGATCGCGGTTCTTCTTTGAGTCCCCCCAGAGCGCGAAGTGGAGCATGTAGAGGTGGCGCAGTTCGCGGTCGGTGAAACTGTCGGCGTCTGGAGAGTCAGGCCTGGCGAGTAGATCCCGGTAGATGGCGAGCCTGTCTTCGGCGTCGATGTGAAGGATTCGGTGGAGGCGACCTCCAAACTCATCCTCCTCGGGGCCCTCGTCGAGTGTTGGGACGCCGGCCCTCCGGCGGAACTTAGTGAAGTACCAGCTCTTCGTTTGGTACAGGTCCTGGACGTCGAGACCAGACCGGTCCAGGAATTCCGCGAGGCCCAGCGGCTCGCCGCGCGCAGCCAGTCGAAGCTCATCGACCACGGAGCCCATGGTGGAGCCCACGGCGGCCTTGACGTTGTCGAGGACGATCTGGGAGGCGACACGGTCGAGCTCGATGGAGCAGCCCGCAGGAAGATAGGGGAAGCCCTCGTCGATGGCGTCCTGGAGTTCGGCGCGAGTGGTGCCGGTGAGAGCTCGGTAGCGGTGATCGAACCGGAAGTTCTGGTGGGCGTTGCCGATGAAGTCCAGGACGGTCAGGCAGGCTTTGCCGGGCGCGTGGCGGAGGCCTCGGCCGAGCTGCTGGAGGAAGATCGTGGCCGACTCCGTGGGGCGTAGAAAGAGGACGGTGTCCACTTCGGGGATATCGACGCCTTCGTTGTAGAGGTCGACGATGAAGATGCAGCTCAGGTCACCGTTGATCAGGCGATTCCGGGCCTTGTCTCGGATCTCTCGTGGGGAGTGCCCGGTCAGGGCGATGGAGGGTACGCCGCGGCGGTTGAACTCGTCAGCCATGAACCGAGCGTGGTCGACGCCGACGCAGAACCCCAGGGCCTTCATCTCGCGCAGGCTCGTGAGCTTGTCGTGGAGCTCGCGGAGAACCAAGTCCACCCGAGCGTGGTCGTTGGTGTATACGTTTTCGAGCGCGCCCTGGTTGTACTTGCCGAAGTTGCCGCCTGTCCACGTGACGTCGGAGAGATCTGTGTTGTCGTGGACGCCAAAGTACTGGAAGGGGACCAGGAGCTGGCGGTCCAGGGCCTCCCAGAGGCGGATCTCGGCGGCCATACGGCCGTCGAACCAGTGGAGGATCGAAGCGCCGTCGGTTCGCTCCGGAGTTGCGGTCAGGCCGAGGAGGATTTCGGGTTGGAGGTGCTCGAGGAGTTCATCGTAGGTGCGAGCCGCGGCGTGGTGGAACTCGTCGACGATGACGACGTGGTAGGCGTCGGGGTTGAGCTCATCGGTGTGGCGGCTCAAGGTCTGGATGGAGGCGAAGACGTGGCGAAACTCCGTTGGCGAGTATTCGTCGACCCAGAGCTCTCCAAAACTTCCGTCCCGTAGCACTGTGCGGAAGGTGTGGAGGCTCTGCTGAAGGATCTCTTTGCGGTGAGCTACGAAGAGCAAGGTCGCGTCGGGATTGGTGGCGAGTATGCGCTGGAAGTCAAAGGCGGCGATCATTGTCTTGCCTGTACCCGTCGCAGCGACGACGAGGTTTTTCATGCGCCCATGGCGTTCTCGCTCCGCTTTGAGGCGTTCCAGTATCTCCTGCTGGTGCGGGTAGGGCTTGAGATCCACGAAGGCGATGGTGGAGTCGTCAGTGCTGCGGTTCATCGAGGTGGCGCGGTCCAGGCGAGTTCCGTCGCGCTCCGGATCGTAGGGCTCGAAGAGCGGGTCCTCCCAGTAGTCTTCGAAGGTAGCGCGAAACTTCTCGAGGATGCCCGGGGTCTCTGTGTGAGAGAGGCGGACGTTCCACTCCATGCCGTCCATCAGGGCGGAGTGAGAGAGGTTGGAGGAGCCGACGAAGGCCGTGGAGAAGCCGGACTCTCGGTGTAGGAGCCACGCTTTGGCGT
>SKON01000088.1 GCA_007120035.1 Myxococcales bacterium | reverse complement strand
TACTCCACACGCCTGACCGAGGAAGACTTCGACGGATTTCTGGAGGTCCTTCAGGCTCAGGATCCCCGGGAGATCCCCGACGGCACCTACTCCGGATCACCCACCTTTCGGGTCACCCTCTGCACCGCCGGCGAGCTCACCCACCATCTGATCGCCGAAGAGCCCGGGACAGAAGCCCTGCAGCAGGAGTTCCGGCGGATCGCCCGGACGTTGAGTGCTCACTGAGCGTGTAGCTGTCGCCCAAGCCCGCGGTTGACATCCCCGGACCGTCTAGTAAGTTTCCACCGCAGAAGATGAATGAAATTCCCTGCCTCACGGCTGATGCGTAGGAGATGGTGGTGACCCAATACGATCTGGTGGTTATCGGTTCTGGCCCGGGCGGATATGTGGCCGCGATTCATGGAGCCCAATCGGGGCTGAAGACGGCCATCGTGGAGCGGGAGTCCACGGAGCGTCTCGGGGGTACCTGCCTGCTCCGGGGGTGCATCCCCACGAAGGCCCTCCTGCATACGGCGGACGTCGCCGAGGAGATCCGCCACTCCGACGCGATCGGTCTGGTGACCGACGGGGTGGAGGTCTCCATGAAGAAGGTCCACGCCTACAAGAGCAAGGTGGTCAAAAAGAACGCCGGGGGCGTGAAGTACCTGATGAAGAAGAACGACATCGACGTTCACTTCGGGCACGGCCGCCTGGCCGGCGCCGGGAAGGTCTCCGTGGAGGCCGCCGACGGGTCGACCACCACCATTGAGACGAAGAACGTGATCCTGGCGACGGGATCGAGGTGTCGACACCTGCCGTTCATCGCCATGGACCACGATCGGGTGATGGACTCCGATGAGCTCCTGGAGCTCCAGGAGATCCCGGACCACCTGGTGGTGATCGGAGCCGGAGCGGTGGGGATGGAGTTCGCCAGCGTCTTTTTGCGGTACGGCTCGGAGGTCACCGTCGTGGAATACCTCGACCGGGTGCTGCCCGCCGAAGACGAAGAGGTCTCCGAGGCGGCGGCAAAGTCCTTCTCCAAGCAAGGCATGACGTTGATGACCTCGTCGAAGGTGACCGACGTCTCCGCCGATGACCAGGGCGTCAAGATCGTCGTCGAGGCCGTCGACGGAGAGTCCTCCGAAGAGATCCAGGCGTCCCACCTCCTGGTGGCCGTCGGCCGAGCACCGGTCACCGAGGACATCGGCGCCGAAGACACGGGAGTCGAGATCGACGACCAGGGCGTCGTCGCCGTCGACGAGTTCATGCGGACCGGCGAGCCCAACGTCTACGCCATCGGCGACATCACGGACTCCCCCTGGCTTGCCCACGTGGCCTCCAAAGAGGGGATCCTCGCCGTGGACCACATCTGCGGCAAAGACCCCCGGCCCATCAACTACGGTCTTGTGCCCATGTGCACCTACTGCAGCCCCGAGGTGGCCTCCGTGGGGCTCACCGAGGCCCAGGCCAAAGAGAAGGGCTACGACGTGCAGACCGGGGTGTTCCCGTTCTCGGCCTCCGGAAAGGCGGCGATCCTCAACCAGACCGAAGGGTTCGTGAAGATCGTCAGCGAGTCCAAGTACGACGAGATCCTGGGGCTTCATATCATCGGCCCCAAGGCTACGGAGCTGATCACCGAGGGGACCCTGGCCATGGAGCTGGAGTGCACCCTGGCGGAGCTCTTGCAGACGATTCACCCCCACCCGACGTTGGCGGAGTCTGTGGCCGAGGCGGCCCACGCCGCCACGGGGCATGCGATTCATATCTAAGAGAGGAGTCCGATGCGTACCGAAGTCGTGATGCCCCAGATGGGCGAGTCCGTGACGGAAGGGACGGTGACCCAGTGGCTCAAAGAGCCCGGAGAGTTCGTCGACCGCGATGAGCCCCTCTTCGAGATCACCACCGATAAGGTGGACGCCGAGGTGCCCAGCCCCCAGGCGGGCGTGCTGGTGAAGCAGCTCGTGGAGGTGGGCGCCACGGTGGAGATCAACACCGTGGTGGCCATTCTGGACAGCGAGGCAGCGGTCGGAGAGGTCCCGCAGGACGACCAGGGCCCGTCGGTGGACGTGGCGCCCGAGCCGCCCCCGGTGTCGGAGGCGGCCACGCCGGCGCCGGTCACGGCGTCCCTGTCGTCTTCGACCAACGGCTCCGATGGGATCCCCAGCCGCGCCGAGCTGCGGCGCACTCGCTCCACGCCCCTGGTCCGGCGCATCGCCGCCGAGCACGGCATCGCCGACCTCTCGCCAGTTCCCGGCACCGGGCTCTCCGGGCGGGTGACCAAGTCCGATCTCCTGGCGTTCATCGAGTCCGGCGGCCCGAGCCGGCAGGTCAACGGCCACCGGGCGTCGGCGGCCCGAGCCCCCGTGCAGGCGCCCCCGATCGACGTGGGCCCCCGGGACCGGTTGGAGCCCCTCGGTCCCCAGCGGATGGCCATCGCCGAGCATATGATCCGGAGCCGGGCCACCAGCGCCCACGCCCACACCATCCATGAGATCGACTTCTCCAGGGTCGTGGCCGCCCGTCGCCGCCAGAAAGCGGAGTTCGCCGAGCGAGGGGCCCGCCTGACCTACACCGCTTTCTTGGTCAAAGCTCTGGCCGACGCCCTGCGAGCGTTCCCCGTGGTCAACGCCTCTTTGAGCGGCGATCAGATCGTCTACCGGGGAGAGGTCAACATCGGGGTCGCCGTCGCCCTGGAGGGCTCGTTGATCGTGCCCGTGATCCGCAACGTCGACGAGCTCAGTCTCCTCGGGGTGGCCAGGGCCGTGGAGGATCTCTCCACCCGGGCCCGGAACAAGCGCCTGAAGCCCGACGAGGTCAAGGGCGGCACCTTCACCCTGTCGAACCACGGGATCTTTGGCCCCGAGTTCGGGGTCCCCGTGATCAACCAGCCCCAGACGGCGATCGTCAGCGCCGGGGCCATCAAGAAGCGGGTCGTCGTCGATCAGAAGACCGACGCCATCATGGTCCGGCCTACGGCGATCTTATGCCTGTCCTTTGATCACCGCAGCATCGACGGGGCCACGGCGGATCAATTCCTGGCTCATGTGCGTCAGACCATCGAAAGCTGGGAGTAAAATCGGCCTTCGTGTTTATTTTTTGAAACGAATCACCCCCCGCCAGCCCTCTAAGGGTTGACACTTCCCCCCCTCCGAGAGCGGGGTCACTGCAGAGAAAGGAGCAACCATGTTGGAGATCACCAAAGATAATTTTAACTCCGAAGTCACCGAGAGCGACATCCCCGTGGTCGTCGACCTGTGGGCCCCCTGGTGTGGACCCTGCCGGGCGCTCTCGCCAGTGCTGGACAAGCTGGCCACCGAGTACGACGGCAAGGTCAAAGTGGGTAAGATCAACGTCGATGAGCAGCCCGAGCTCGCCCAGGCGTTCAACGCCCGCTCCATCCCCATGGTCGTGGCCATGCGAGGCAACGACGTGCAGAACGTGGTGATGGGCTTTCAGGGTGAGCCCCCCCTGCGGGAGCTCTTCGAGAAGTTGATCAACGAGTGACCGCCGACGGCGAGGCCCCCATGGAAGAGCAACAAGAGCAACAGGCGCAACAAGAGCTGAAGGCGCTCATGGAAGAGCTCGACGCTCTCGTGGACGACGGGAACCACTCCCGGGCCCTGGAGCTGGTCGGCTCGGTGTTGCAATCCGTGGGGACCTCGGAGCTTCGGCCCCAGCTCCTGGCCCGCCGGGCCGGGATCCGCCTCGATCTCGACGACGGGGAGGGGGCTCTGGAAGATGGCCGGGAGGCCATCGCCCGGGGGCTGGCCACCGCCGAGGTCTTCGGCGTCTGCGGGTGGGCGTCCTTCCATCTGGACAAGCTGGAGAAGGCTCGCCAGTACTTCGATCGAGGCCTGAAACTCGACGGCGGGGACTCCTCGCTCTTGATGGGCCGGGCCCTGGTGCTCGCCGACCTCGACGAGCTCGACCTGGCCGTGGCCGACTTGAGCCGAGCCCTGGAAGAAGATCCCGACGACTACCACCTCCGTGGGATTCGGGGAGAGATCTTCCTGCGAATGGGCGCGCTGAAGCAGGCCAAGAAGGATCTGAACGCCGCCTTCGAGGCCGATCCCGACGACGTCGACGTGGCCATGAATCTGGCCCGCTATCGCCTCCTCGCCGACGAGGCCGACGAGGCACTCGCCGTGCTCGCTGATGTCGACGGCGATGACCTGGGGCTGGAGGGGCTGCTCCTGCGGTCCCATGTGCGCCTGCAGACCTCCGATGTCTCGGGAGCCCGATCGGACGCCATCCGGGCCTCCAACCTCTTCCCCGACGAGGCCTTCGCCTTCGTGCAGCTCGCCACGGTGGAGCTCGCCAGGGGGAACCAGACCCTGGCCAGCAAAGCCGCCGAGCGGGCGGTGCTCTTAGACCCCAGCCTCTCCGATGCCTACGCGGCCCGGGCCACGGCCCGCCAACTCGACGGCGACGTCGACGGCGCCAAAGAAGACTTGGAGCGGGCCCGTCGGGCCCCGCCGGAGCTCCCGCTCTTCTTGATGGGCCCTGCGGCGACCGCCACACCCCCGCTGGGAGCGGCCTTCGACCCCTCGAATTTCGCCGAGCAGTTCGGATCGTTCTTCGGCGCCGGGCCCGAGGGCTTCGACCCCTCCGAGGCCTTCGGCAAAGGCTTCGAGGGCTTCGGCCAGGGGCCGCTGCCGGGGATGAATCCCCTGGGGATGTTGGATCAGATCTTCGACTCCTCGGGCAATATCCGAGGGCCCTTGAAGCCCATCTTCGAGATGGCGCTGAAGAACGCCCCGAAGATCATGGAGACCTTGCCCCCGGAGCTCCTCGGCGACTTCGACAAGGGTGAGCTCAAAGAGCTGGACCTCTCCGACCTCTCCCCGGAGGACATGGAGGAGAGGATGCGGGAGGTCTACCAGATGTTGAAGTCTGGCCCCCCGGAGTCCGGCCCCCCGGAGCCCGGCGACGAAGGCGACGACGAGTAAGCCAGTCGCTTACTTCTTTTTCTTGTTCTTCTTGGCTTCGATCAAAGCCAGGGCCTGCTCCAGCGTAAAGTCGTCGGGGTTGGTCCCCTTGGGCAGCGAGGCGTTGACCTTGCCGAGCTTCACGTAGGGGCCCCATCGACCGTCGAGGACGTTGATCTCTTTTCCGGACTCCGGATCCTTGCCCAGCTCTTTGAGGACCTTCTGGCTGCGGCGGCCTTTGGGCTTGCTTAAGATCTCCAGGGCCTCCTCTAGGGTGATCGTGAAGACCTGCTCCTCTTTTTCGAGGTTCCGGTAGTCCCGCTTGTACTTCACGAAGGGTCCGTAGCGACCGATGCCGGCCTCGATGGGCTTGCCGTCATCAGGGTGTTCGCCGAGGTGTCGGGGCAGGGACAGAAGCTGCACCACCCGGTCGAAGGGGACGTCCTCGGGCTTCATGCCCTTGGGGACCGACGCCGTGGGGGGCTTCTTGTTGTCGTCGGTCCGCTCTCCCTGCTGGTAGTAGGCGCCGTAGCGTCCGTCCATCAAAAAGATCGGGTCGTCGGTCTCGGGGTGGTGGCCGATGATCTCCGGGCCCTTCTCCCGCTTCTCGAGGAGCTCCTCGACCATCTCCATGGTCAGATCCGCGGGGGGCACGTCCTCGGGGACGTCCACGGTCTTCGTCTCCCCGTCGCGCTCGACCTGAACGTAGGGCCCATACCGGCCGACCTTCAGGGTGGCGTCGAAGTCGTCGAGGTGGACCACCCGGGCTTCGTCGGGCTCGATGCCTTCTTCTCCGGCGCGGACCTTATCGTCGAAGGCACCTTCTTCTCGGTAGAACTCGTGGAGGTAGTCCACCTTGGAGCCCTTGCCGGCGGCGATCTCGTCGAGGTCGTCCTCCATGCGGGCCGTGAACTGAATGTCCACGAGCTCCGGGAAGTGGCGCTCCAAGAACTCCGTGACCGCGAAGGCCATATAGGTGGGGACCAGGGTCCGACCGGCCTTCCGGGCGTACCGCTCGTCCCGGGTGAGCTTGTCCATGATCGACGCGTAGGTGCTCGGTCGTCCCACGCCTTCTTCTTCGAGGAGCTTCACCAGGGAGGCCTCGGTGAACCGGGCCGGAGGCTTGGTCTCATGGCCCAGGGGTTCCAGGTCCCGGCAGTCGATCTCGTCGCCTTCTTTGAGCTCCGGCAGGAGGACCTCCTGGTCCTCGATGGCGGCCTCGGGGTCGTCAGCGCCCTCCACGTAGGCCCGCATGAACCCCGGGAAGTCGATCCGGTTTCCGTTGGCCCGGAAGAGATAGTCGTGGTCCCCGTCGTTGACGGCCAGGTCGACCCGGATGCTGGTCTTCTTGGCGTTGGCCATCTGGCTGGCCACGGTCCGCTTCCAGATCATGTCGTAGAGCTTCTTCTCCTGGCCCCGGAGCCCCGACTTCTTGGGGTGCACGAACTTATCACCCGTGGGGCGGATCGCCTCGTGAGCCTCCTGGGCGCCCTTGGCCTTCGAGCTGTAGACCCTGGGTTTATCGGAGACGAACTCGGCGCCGTAGAGGTCCTTGGCGGCCTGTCGAGCCGCCGTCAGGGCCTGCTGAGAGAGGTTCACCGAGTCCGTACGCATGTAGGTGATGAACCCGTTCTCGTAGAGCTTCTGGGCGACGCCCATGGTCTGCCGGGCTCCCATGCCGAGCTTCCGGCTGGCCTCCTGCTGCAAGGTGGAGGTGATGAACGGCGGCTTCGGGGAGTTCTGGTAGGGCCGCTCCTGCACGTCTTGGACGGTCCAGGGGAGCTTCACGAGCTCTTTGGCGATCCCCTTGGCCCGGTTCTCTTCCAGGAGGAGCACGTCCTTGCCGTCGATGATCTTGCCCGTGTTCTCGTCGAAGTCTTTCCCCGTAGCCAGGCGGGTGCCGTCGATCTCTCGCAGCACCGCCTCGAAGCCCTCTTTCTTCTTGGCCACCTGGGCCTTCACATCCCAGTAGGAGCCGATCTTGAACCGCCGGCGCTCCCGCTCTCGCTCGACCAGAAGGCGCACGGCCACGGACTGCACCCGACCTGCGGAGAGGCCGTACTTGATCTTCTTGGCCACCAAAAGCGACAGGGGGTACCCCACGAGCCGGTCCAGGATCCGTCGGGTCTCCTGGGCCTCCACGAGGTGCTCGTCGATCTCCCGGGTGTTCTTCAGGGCGTTCTGGATCGCCGTCTTCGTGATCTCGTGAAAGACCATCCGACGAGCGGCGCATTTGGGCTTCAGGGCCTCTACCAGGTGCCAGCTGATCGCCTCCCCCTCGCGGTCTTCGTCGGTCGCCAGGTAGAGCTCTTCGGCTTCGGCGAGCTCTTTTTTGAGCTCTTTGAGGGCCTTCTTGGAGCGGGGATCTTTGACGACGTAGACCGCGGTGAAGTCGTTCTCCGTGTCCACGCCGAGAGACGCCCAGGACTCCTTTTTGTACTTCGCCGGCATCTGCCCCGCGTTGTCCGGCAGGTCCCGAATATGGCCCAACGAGGCCCGGACCTTGAAGTCGCCGGGGAGGTATTTTTCAATGGTCTTGGCCTTGGAGGGTGACTCCACGATTACCAGTTTGGACATGTTTGATTCCGCCGCTGTGTGTCGCTTAAGAAGGGGTCAGTAGGCTGACCGTGAGATCTAAGCCCCTGGAAAGTTCTGGCAATTCATAAGGACAACGCCCGTGGTTGTCCAGCGTCATGGCGGGAAGGGGATAACTGGCGAGATGGATCGAGACGTCGGGGTTGGCCACGGAATGGATCGAGGCGTAGGGGCGGCGGACTGGATCGAGGCGGCGGGGTTTGCGGTGGTATGGATCGAGGCGTAGGGGTTTGCGGTGGTATGGATCGAGGCGTAGGGGCGGCGGAATGGATCGAGGCGTAGGGGTTTGCGGTGGTATGGATCGAGGCGTAGGGGTTGGCGGCGGTCATTTCCCAGCATAGTACAGGGCCCCCACGGTCCACCCCGGGACAAGCCCCGGGGCTATAAGGTAGCGGGGCTTCGCAGGGGCCAAGGTCCCGCTCCGCCTGAGATGTTTCGGAGAACGGAGTCGCCCCGAACCAGGTCCGGGTTCATTCCAGCACCGTCGAACTCCGCACCGGGTTGGTTCTCAAGTGGTCGACTATGCGGAGAACATCTAAGGCGGAGCGGGGCCTTGGCCCCTGCGAAGCCCCGCTACCTTATAGCCCCGGGGCCTGTCCCGGGGTGGACCGTGGGGGCCCTGTACTATGCTGGGAAATGACCGCCGCCAACCCCGATGTTCCGGTGGCCGCCGCCGCCAACCCCGACGGTCCGGTGTCCTTCGCCGCCAACCCCGACGTTCCGGTGGCCGCCGCCGCCAACCCCGACGCTCCGGTGACCGTCGCCGCAAACCCCGACGCTCCGGTGACCGTCGCCGCAAACCCCCGGTTGAAAGGGGTCAACGGCCCCAGAGCACCTCGGCGGGCACCTCGGCCACGTCCAACCCCCAGAGACGGTTCGTCAGGCACACCGGAGCCCCTCCGCCCTTGGAGAAGAGCTCTCCCAGGTCCAGGGTCTCTACGGTGAGGCCCAGGTCCTGCACGGCGGCCCGGGCCTTCTCGGAGAAGCTCCGGGGGGCGATCACCGTGGTGCCCACCTGCAGGGCGTTGGTGTCGTAGCCCTCGCTCTCCTCTCGGGTGAGCTCCACCAGGGCGACGCCTTCCACGAAGGCTTTGAGGCGGTCGTACTCCCCGGGCATCAGGGCCTCGGGGCAGACGAGCATCACGGCCTCGCCATCGCGGCGAAAGAACTGCAGGAAGGTGTTTCCGTGGAACCAGGGATCGGCCCGGAACTGGACCTGCAGGTGTCGGGGGCTCAGGAAGCTGGCGACCTCTTCGTAGGCCTCGTCGGTGGTGCGGGCGTCGGGGCCCTCCCCGTAGGTGTGGATCACTACGTCCGGGTGGGGGCCTCGGATCGCGTCGCCTTGGGCCTCCCAGGTGGCGCGGACCTCGTGGGTCTGAAAGCCCAGGGTGTCTCTTACGAACGAGGCGATATGGGGGGCCTCGGCCCGGCGATGAGCGGCGGCCATCCGGGGTAATAAGAAGTGGTGGTCTCCGGCGGGATCGCGAAAGTACTCCCCCGCCTCGGCGGTGTAGATCATCCCCGTGAGCTCCGAGCCTCCGGGGGGCATCACTACCACCTCGCCGCCGGCGGCGACGATGGCGTCGGCCAGGGCCGCCCACTCCTCGTAGGCGGCTTTGGCGTCGGCCTCCCCGGCCTGTCGAGACTTGAAGTTCGCGCGGCCCCGCAATCCCCAATCCGCTCGGGGGGGGCTCATCAAGAAGAGGGGGATCGCCATGGGACGCTCGTGGGTTTCTTCAGTAGTACGTCACCCGCAAGGTGACGCCCGAGAACGCCTCGTAGGCGTGGAGCATGATATGCCACTCGCCAGAGGCCGGCTGGTCCACCGTGACCGTCTCCTCGTTACCATAGAGGAAGGGCCGGTAGTCAAACTCCGAGAGCGTCGGGGGAGCTCCCTGGCGCAGGTAGAGATCGACGTCTCCCGTACCCCCCGTGGTCTCGAAGGTGACCTGCTCGACACCCGAGGGCAGATCGATGGTGAACCGCAACTGCTCATCGTCGCCGGCGGAGAGCCCCGTGGCTTCGGCCACCTCGGGCTCCGGATCCGACGACGGGGCGCCCGAGGAGTCCGCCGGGCCGGTCTGGGTACCCGTCACCTGGGCGACCAGCTCGACGCCCTGGAACGCCTGGTAGCCCCGGACCATCACGTACCACCGACCGGACTGGGGCTCGTCGAAGGAGCAGACCTCGTCGTTGCCCGCCTGGTAGGGGCGGCAGTCCCACTGGCTTTCTGTGGGCTGGGAGCCCCGGCGCACGTAGAGATCGGCGTCGCCCGTGCCGCCCTGGATCGCCACGTCCAGGCTGCCGGCCCCGGAGGGCACGTCGATGTAGTAGTGGAGCTCCCCGCCGGTGGCGCCCGAGAGCCCCGAGACCCAGTCCCCGCTCGTCAGCGCCTGAGGGCCCGAGTCCGACGCCGGGGCCGTCACGGAGAGCTGCTTCACCGTGGAGTCCGTGTTCCCGTTGGCGTCGGTGACCACCACGGTCACGTTGTAGGTCCCCGTCGACGAATAGGTGTGGGTCGGGTTCTGGCTCGACGAGCTCTGACCATCGCCGAAGCTCCACTGCCAGCTCGTGATCGCCGCGCTCCCCGGAGCGCTCTCATCGGAGAACTGCACCGTCAGCCCCTGGGCTGAGCCGCCGAAGTCGGCCTCCGGGCTGGTCTCCACCGGCCCGCTTCCGTTCCCGCCGACCACCCGGAAGAGGTCCGGTCGGAAGTGGATCAGGGAGCATCGCATCCGGTTGATCTGCTCCGGGGTGAACTCGTGCATGCACGTGTCCGGGGAGTAGTTCATGTAGTTGCGGATCGGCGTGTTGCCCCCGCCGCAGGGGCTCGGTCGCTGCTGGCACTGGTGGTCCGGGCCGGTGTGGGCCACGGTGTCGGCGATCCGATCCCCCGTGCCGTAGGGGTTGTTTGAGCTGCCGCAGCCCCCTTCGAAGGTGTGGAAGAGCCCCAGGTAGTGGCCCACCTCGTGGGTGGCTGTCCGGCCCTGGTTAAACATCCCTCCCTGGGGGGCGTTGCGACCGACCGTGTTCCAGGCTAGCACCACCCCGTCGTCGGCGTTGCCGGCGGAGAGCTGCGGGAAGGTCGCGTAGCCCAGGGCGCCGGCGGCGTTGTTCGTGTAGATGTTCAGGTATCGATCGGGATCCCAGTTCAGGTTCGCCTTCATAGGCGTCACCCCGCTGCCGGGATCGCTGAACCACTGGTTGTTCGTGTGGTAGTAGATCCCCGTCGTCGGGTTGCCCTGGGGGTCTTCGTTGGCCAGCACGAACCGGATCCGTGCGTCGTTGCCCGGGCCTCCCGGGGTGCCCTGCAGGGCGTTGAAGTCCTCGTTGAGGATCTCCATCTGGCTGTGGATCAGGTGTTCAGGGATATGTCCCGTCCCGTTGGTCCGCTGGATGATGTGGAAGACCACGGGGATCTCCACCAGGGTGTCCGGGTTGTACTCGGGCTTGATGGACGTGAAGTTGAACGAGCAGTCGCCGCCGCTCAACTGCATGGTGGCTGCCGAGAAGTTATGCACCGTGCCGCACCGGCGACCCTCTACCTGGAACTCCTCGGACTGGTGAAACTCCTCGACGCTCGAGAACCGTCGGCTCCCCACCTCCACGGTCCCGTCTCGGTGGATCTCCACATCGGGGAGACCCTCGGGATCGAAACTTTCCACCTCTTCATCTGAGCTCTCTAACTGAGGTCCGAAGTAGTCGTCTGTTCCACAGGCGCTCACCGCGATGAGCAGGAAGGGGGCGAATAGCAGAACAGACTTTTTCAGCCTCATATCTCAGGATCCTCGTCTTACTTCATCACCCATACCCGGATCTCAGGCCCATCAAAGTAAGGACTCCGACCGAGGGTCGTCAAGAATTCCACCGGTTACAATTGTAACATAATCCCCGGAAGGTCTTGACGGGGTGGATCAGCTTCGATACTAAGGTCGGCTTTTTTGGTCATTCTCACACTAGCCTACATCCTCCTACATCTGATCGAAATCCCCTCTTGGCGAACTCGTCGGTCTATACCAAACTGCGCTGTTCAAGGAGGTTGTTATCGCACAGAAGTTACGCAGAGAGCTCGGATTTTGGGACGCCCTGACCATCGGTGTAGGCACGATGATCGGGGCGGGGATCTTCTTGTTGGCCGGCGTGGCGTTGGAACTCACCGGTCCGGCCGCGGCGCTATCGTACGTGGCCGCCGGTCTGGTGTGCATGATGACGGCGGCGAGCACGGCGGAGCTGGCCACGGGGATGCCCAAGTCCGGGGGGGATTACTACTTCGTTCCCGGGCGTTGGGGCCCATGTTCGGGGCCATCTCGGGCATCGGTATCTGGCTGAGCTTGACCTTCGCCATCGCCTTTTACCTCGTGGGGTTGGGGGAATATATCACCCAGCTCTTCGAGGCGATGGCCGGTCGGTTTGACGCTCTGGCGATGCTCGACGGCGTGTCCATCGCCGTGGCCGCCGCCGTGGGCGGCATCCTCCTGGTGATCCTGAACCTCCTGGGGGCGAAGAGCGCCGGCCGCACCCAGGTCTACGTAGTCCTCGTGCTGATCGCGATCCTGGCGGTCTTCGCGATCGGCGGGCTCTTCCACCTGGAGCCCCCAAACTTCACGCCCTTCTTCCCCGAGGGGACGTCACCGATCTTCTCGACGACAGCCCTCGTCTTCGTGTCCTTTCTGGGGTTCGTGAAGATCGCGGCGGTCTCCGAGGAGATCGAGAACCCGGCGGTGAACCTGCCCCGGGCGCTGATCGGCAGCGTGGCGATCGTCACAGCCCTCTACGTGCTGATCCTGATCGTGATCGCCGGGATGTTCAGTCACACCGAGATCAATCAGGTCCGGGATCCCATGACCGCCGCCGGCCGGACGATCTTTGGGCCCGTGGGGTTCTTCGCGATCCTCTTCGCCGGCCTCCTGGCCACCCTCTCCTCGGCGAATGCCAGCATCCTGGCGGCCTCTCGGATCAACCTGGCCATGGCCCGTGACCGGATGGTCCCGGGGTTCTTTGCCCGGATCCACCAGAAGTTTTTGACCCCCCATCGGGCGATCGTCGTCACCGGGATCCTGGCGCTTCTCTTTATCACGCTGGAAAACCTGGAGTTGTTGGCCAAGATCGCCAGCGTCCTCCAGCTCTACAGCTACGCGGCCCTGAACATCGGATGCGTGATCCTGCGAGCGGCCGCCCCGGATTGGTACAAGCCGGCCTATCGGGTCCCCGGGTATCCCTTCATCCCTCTGATCGCGGCCGTGGCCTGTCTGGGGATCATCTACTACTCCGGGTTCTTGCCCATCATGGCCATCGTCGGCCTGATCCTGCTCAGCCTGGCCTGGTACTTCTGGGTGGCCCGCAAGAATGTCGACATCGATCACGGGGTGCCCTTCTTTATGGAGCGATGGAAGAGCCTCGGCATGGCGTCGATCTTCATGGCCTCCCGGGAGACCTTCGCCGAGGATCGCGAGGAGGCACCGGTGCCCCTGGTGGCTCGAAGAATTGAACCCTACTCCCCACGACGGGTGGTCACGGCTCTGGCCAATCCGGAGCACGAGGTGGCTCTCCTGCGGCTCGCCACGTGGATCGCCTCCGGCGATGAAGAGCCGGGAGACGTCTACGGTCTGCATGTGACGAAGGTACCGATCCAGACCACCCTGGAAGCGGCTCAGACCCAGATGGAGAACCAGAAGTCCGTGCGGCGGATTCGGCAACGGATCGACACCATGAACAAGGAGGCCGCCGAGGATCCCATGGTCACAGACGTCCAGCCTCTCTTCACGGTGGCTCATGATCCCTTCGCCGTCCTCCTCTCGGAATCCCAGGAGGTTCAGGGCGATATGTTCCTCATGGGCTGGGAGGGCGGCTTCAACGTTGGAAGGATCTACGAAAGTCCGGTCCACGTGTTGATCAACGAGGCCCAATCGGACATGGGGATCCTGAAGAGTCGGGGAGACCTGACCATGATCCACGACATCCTCTTGCCCTGGGGCGGCGGCCTCCACGCTCGCCTCGGTCTCGAGGTGGCCGCTCGGATCGCCCGCAGCACGGGCGCCCGGATCCACGTCTTGCGAGTCGTGCGATCCGACGTAGACGTGGAAGAGGAGGAAAAGCGGGTGGTCACCAACGTGATGGAGATCGTCCGCGAGGTGGTCGAGAAGGGGGATGTGGAGGTGATCTACCATGTCCAACGCGCCGATCGGGTGACCGAAGGGATTCAGCGCCAACTCGACTCAATGTCCTACGAGCTGGTGATCATCGGCGCCTCCCGGGAGTGGAAGCTCCGCAACGTCCTCTTCGGCGCCATCCCCGACGTGATCGCCGACCAGGCGCCGTGCTCGGTGCTGATGGTTCGACGCCACGTGCCGGACCACTGGTCGTTCAAGGCCACCGAAGGGATCAAGCGATTCCGCGAGGGCGCCGGCCTGACGACCTCTCCGGAGGAGCCCAGGTAGGCGGAGGTTTCGGGCGGAAAGGGAAATAAAAACAATCGGTTAGGTCTTTACCGGGGGACCTCTAGATCCACCACTATCGCCCTGGAGCCCCGGTGCCTCTCTACCCCGACCTCCCCCGCGATCACTCCGCCTGTGGCGTCGGCTTCCTGGCCGACCTCAACGGTCGGGCTCGCCAGGACATCCTCTCCCGGGCGCTGACCGCCTTGAGCCGCCTGGTCCACCGGGGAGCCGTCGACGCCGACGGCCGCACCGGCGACGGCGCCGGCGTCCTCCTCGACCTGCCCCGGCATTTCTTCGCCCCCATCTACGAGGGGCTCGCCAGTCGAGACCTCCCCCCGGACACGCCGCTGGCCGTGGGGCTGGTCTTCTGGCCCCCTGACCGACCCGGAGTCCGTCACGAAGGCCAGGCCCTCCTCCGAGACCTCTTCGAGGCCCGCGGGTTCGCCCCCCCGGTCTTCCGGACCGTGCCCACTCGCCCCGAGGTCCTGGGCCGAAAGGCCCTGAGCACTTTGCCCATGATGGACCACGTCATCGCCCCGCCGACCGCCGAATTGTCAGACCCGGAGTGCGACATCCTTCAGGTGGAGCGGGCACTTTACGGGATCCGGCGCCGGTTCGAGGCGGCCCTCGACGGCCCCTACGTCGCCTCCCTGTCGTGCCGGACTCTGGTGTATAAGGGCCTGATGTTGGCGGACTCCCTGGCGGAGTTTTTCCCGGACCTCGAGCAGCCGCTCCTGACGAGCTTCGCCGTCTTTCACCAGCGGTTCTCCACGAACACCTTTCCCTCCTGGGAGCTGGCCCAACCGCTGCGGCGGCTGGCGCATAACGGGGAGATCAACACCATCGGGGGCAACCTGAGCGCTCTGAAGGCCCGGCAGGCCGATCTGAGCAGCCCGGCGTGGGGCGACGAGCTCCCGGCGCTCCTGCCGATCACCGCCGGTAAAGACAGTGACTCCGCCCACCTGGACCGGGTCGTGGAGTTTCTGCACCTCTCGGGCCGGCCGTTGCCGGCGATCATGGCGTCCCTGATCCCCCGGGCCTACCATGCGGACCCCGGGATCGACGACGAGGTCCGGGCCTTCTACGAGTACCAGGAGTGCGTCTGCGAACCCTGGGATGGCCCGGCGGCTTTGGCCTTCGCCGACGGCGATCTCGTGGGCGCCCACCTGGACCGAAACGGCCTGCGGCCCCTGCGAATCCAGGAGACCGCCGACGGCCTCCTCTGCGTGGCCTCCGAGGTGGGCCTCCTGGACGTCCCCCCCGAGGAGATCGTCGCCAGCCGGCGCATCGGCCCGGGAGAGAGCGTCGCCGTAGACCTGAAGCGAGGGGAGATGCTCGGACACGAGGAGATCGAGCAAAGACTGGCCAGGGCCCACCCCTACGGTCGATGGCTGAACGCCGAGCAGACCCGCGTCCACACTGGACGATGTCGCACTCAGGGTCTGACATCTCGGGGCCACGACTGGGGGGAACGGCTCTCCCGGTGGCAGCTCTCCTTCGGGATGACCCGGGACGAGTGGAAGTTCTTGATCGAGCCCATGGCTCGGCTCGCGAAGGAGTCCGTGGGGTCCATGGGGGACGACACGCCCCTGACGGCCCTGTCGGGGATCCCTCGGTCCGTCCCGAGCTACTTCCGGCAGCGGTTCGCCCAGGTCACCAACCCCCCCATCGATCCCCTTCGGGAGGAGGCCGTGATGTCGCTGTCGGTCCTCCTCGGCGGCCGGGCGAACTGGCTCGAGGAGGCCGGCCACGCCGGGAAGGTTCGCCTCGACGGCCCCGTGCTCACCGACGAAGATCTGGATGCCGTGAAGGCCAGCTTTGATGGCCGGGCAGGGACCCTGGATCTGACCTTTGACGCCACCGCTGAGCCGGGCGCACTGAGAGGGCGCCTGGAGGAGCTCGGCGCCGAGGCCGCCGCCGCGGTGATCGCCGGCGCCCAGCTCCTGGTCCTGACGGACCGGGGGATCTCTCGGGCCCGGGCCCCGGTGTCCACCCTCCTGGCGATCGGCGCCGTGGACACCCACCTGGTCCGCCGGGGCCTGCGCCACCGGGTCAGCCTTATCGTCGACTCCGGCGAGGTCCGCGACGTCCACGGAGCGGCCTCTGTGGTCGGCCTCGGGGCTGACGCGTTCTGCCCCTGGCTGCTCTTTCACTCCATCCTCGAAGAAGAGGGCTGCGAGGCGGCGGCTCTGATCGAGGCCATGGAGAAGGGCCTCCTGAAGGTGATGAGCAAGATGGGGATCAGCACCGTCGACGGCTATCGGGGGGCCCGGACCTTTGAGATCCTGGGGCTCTCCAGAGACGCGCTGGACCTCTGCTTCCCCGACGTCCCGGCGGCTCTGCCGGGGATCGACCTTTTGACCCTCGAGGCCCAGGCCCGGGAGCACCACGCCGCGGGATTCAGCAACGAAGATCCCCCGGGCCGCCTGGCCGAGCGGGGGGACTTCCGGTTTCGCCGCGGCGGTGAGTCCCACGCCTGGGGCCCCCAGGTCCTGGGGGCGATGAACCGGTTTCGCCGCGGCAAAGAGGGGGCCTTCGCCGAGTTCGCCGCCGCCACTCGAGCCGAGGGGGCCCTGCACCTGCGGGATCTCCTGGAGATCGACCCCCTGGGCCCGGAGCGCCCCGTCGACGACGTGGAGCCCCCGGCGGCGATCCTCTCCCGGTTCACCACGGCGGCCATGTCCCTGGGGGCCCTCTCCCCGGAGGCCCACGAGGCGCTCGCCATCGCCATGAATCGCCTCGGGGGACGCAGCAACACTGGCGAGGGCGGCGAGGATCCCGAGCGTATCGGGACGGATCGGGAGGCCAAGATCAAGCAGGTCGCCTCGGGCCGGTTCGGGGTCACCCCGGAGTACCTAAAGAGCGCCGACGAGCTGGAGATCAAGATGGCCCAGGGCTCCAAGCCCGGCGAAGGGGGACAGCTCCCGGGAGAGAAGGTCACGGCCTACATCGCCGGCCTCCGCCACGCCTCGGAGGGCCAGACCCTGATCTCCCCGCCTCCTCACCACGACATCTACAGCATCGAGGACCTGGCCCAGTTGATCCGAGACCTCCGGGGCGTCAACCCCACGGCTCGGATCACGGTAAAGCTCGTCTCCTCCGCCGGGGTGGGCACCATCGCCGCCGGGGTCGTCAAGGCCGGCGCCGACGTGGTCCTGATCAGCGGCCACGACGGCGGCACCGGGGCCTCTCCCTGGAGCTCCATCAAGAACGCCGGCACCCCCTGGGAGCTCGGCCTCTCCGAGGCTCGCCAGATCCTGGTGGCCAACGACCTGCGGGCCCGGGTCCGACTCCGGGTCGACGGCGGCCTGAAGACCGGCCGAGACGTGCTCATCGCCGCCCTCCTCGGGGCCGACGAGTTCAACTTCGGCACCGCCGCCCTGGTCGCCCTGGGGTGCCGGTACGTGCGCCAATGCCACCTCGACACCTGCCCCGTGGGCATCGCCACCCAACGAGAAGATCTGCGGGCGAAGTTTCAGGGCGATCCGGAGAAACTCATCGCCTACTTCCAGGCCGTCGCCCAGGAGACCCGGGAGCTCCTGGCAGGGATGGGCGCCACGAGCCTCTCCTCCGTGGTAGGCCGGTCCGACCTCCTCCGCCAGGTCCGGGGCCCCCTGGATCTCTCGGATCTTCTCGACAGCCCCCAGCCTCCCCTCGCTCACGAGGAGCTGCCCCCGCGGCCGGTCTCCACCACCCACGCTCCGCAATCCTACGGCGCCTTCGCCTCCCGGGGGACGACCCTGGTCCTCGAGGGCGACGCCAACGACGGCGTCGCCAAGGGCCTCGGCGGCGGCCGGGTGATCCTCCCCCAGGGGCCTCACCCTCGCCCCTCCCACCGAGCGGGCAATACCTGCCTCTACGGGGCCACCGCCGGGGAGCTCTTCATCGCCGGGGCCGCCGGGGAGCGGTTCGCCGTCCGGAACAGCGGAGCCACCGCCGTCGTCGAGGGCGTCGGCGACCACGGCTGCGAGTACATGACCGGCGGCGTGGTCCTGATCCTGGGTCCTGTAGGCCGCAACTTCGCCGCCGGCATGACCGGAGGCATCGCCTACGTCCTGGATCCCTTGGGTCGCCTCCGAAGACTCTGCAACCCCGGCGCGGTGATCTCCCCCCTCTCGGACCGTCAGGCCCGGGAGGTTCGGGATCTTCTGCGGCGCCACAACGCCTGGACCCGTAGCCCCCGGGCGGCGGCGTTGCTGCGACGATGGCCCGCGGCTGTTCGGGAGTTTCGCGCCGTCACCTATTGAGGAATTGGCACCGGTTTGAGAGGATCTCGGCCATGTTCGAACTCTCTCTCAACAACGATATTCTCGTCACAGCCGTGACGTTTGTGCTCGTCTTGGTGGGCATCTTTGTTCTGGGTTGGTTCGGCGACTGGTTCCAAAGACGCCATCAATGGTCCCTGGAGCGCCGGTATGGTACGGCGCAACCCCTGAACGGCGTAGCTTCACGTCTGCACCTCAGCTGGCACGGCGCCGGACTTCTCGGCAAGACCGGGTTTTCCGGCACCATCGACGGCCGAGATGTGGAAGCCACTCTCTACGGCTCCAAGCGGTTCGTCGGCTCCCTGGAGCTCGCCAGAGAGTGGAAGGGCCCCTGGCACGCCAGGGTCGGGGACGACGGAGATCTGGAGATCTCCGAAGGCTGTCCTCCGGAGCTGCGGGAGTACCTGGAGCACGAGCTCATCTCCGCAGGACTCGCCAGCGTCGGAGACGACGCCGAGGTCGAGATTCGCGACGGTCATCTCCACTTCGAGTCCACCTATCGCACCGAGAAAGGCGCCGGCATCCTCATGGACTCCCTCTTGTTGTCAGCCGAGATGCTCAACGGTCGTCTGGAGTTTCTGGACCGACAGGCGGCCCCGACGGTCACGGAAGGTGCCTCCCAACCTGTCGAGATCGAAGCCACGACGTGGTAGGGGGCGAATTTGCTTGCCATCGGACAATCTGCAAAGTTGTTCTTCCCCTGACCGGTCGGTATTCCCCCGTTCCATTGGTAGGTCTCCATGACTCGCGTTACCCTCGCCGCTCTCTCCTTCGTCCTGATCTCCTGTATCGGTGATCCCGCCGATCTCACCGGTGGGCCCGATGCCGGGCCGCCTGATGCCGACCATCCTGACACGGGTGAGCCTGACACGAGTGAGCCTGACACGGGCGACCGCGACACCGGTGGCCCCGACGCTGGTGGTCCCGACACCGGTGACCGCGACACCGGAGGGCCAGACGCCGACACCGACACCAACGGAGTCGACCCGGACGCCTGCAATCCTACAGCGACTCCCTTTGGCTCCGGCCCCTACTCCGACGAAGACCCCAACCTGATCTGCTCGATCGAGCACCTGCGCGCCATCAAGGATCATCTCGATGGTCACTTCCTGATGAACGAGGATATGACCCTGGACGCAAATCTCGAGCCCATCGGTAGTTTTGAAGAGCCCTTTACGGGGCGTTTCGACGGCGGGGGGAACACCCTGCAGGGGCTGTCGGTCCAAATTGATGAGCCATTCGTCGGTCTCTTCGGCGCCATCGACGGGGCGACCATCGAACACCTCACTATCGAAGACGCCACCATCCACGGATCAGGCCCCGTGGGAATCCTGGCTGGCGAGATGAAGGATGGTTTGGTCTCCCACGTCGTTGTGTCCGGGACGGTCAATGCAGACAATCCAGACATGGACCAGGTCGGTGGGCTGGTGGGACGCATCGAAGGCGGTGAGATCCTCGACTCCCATGTGGAGGCTGTGGTTCACGGCAGGACCCAGGTGGGGCTTCTGGTGGGAAGACAGTCTTTCGGCGACATCACCAACCCGACCGAGATTCGGGGGTGTAGCGCCCGCGGTCAGGTCCACGCCGCCAGGGAGGTCGGGGGCCTCGTGGGACGATCCGAGGGCCTGATCGAACAATCCTTTGTCTTCTCCGTCAACGCCGACCCCACGACCATCGAGCTCCGACT
>SKON01000014.1 GCA_007120035.1 Myxococcales bacterium | reverse complement strand
TCGACCGCCACGTCATCGCAGGGTCGTTCGAAGAACACCGTGCCCCCTGTCATCTGGAAGGGCTCCAGGAGCTCCAACGTCTTCTCCCCGAAGACCTCGGAGGTCATCGAACAGGTAGCCCCGCCACCGACATCGGTCTCCGAGCAGGGTCCAAAGTGGTTCCCTTCCCCGGAGGCCCCCACCACGGGAACCACCCCGACCAGGGGGTTCCCGAACCGGTCGGCGAGGGTCACGAGGATCTGGGCTTCGTCGACGCCGTCGGCCACGGGGCTGTCCGTTGTGGAGATCGAGGAGTGCTCTTCCGAGCCCACCGCGGCCACCACATCAAAGCTCTCCGTCGTCGCAGACAAAGCCACCTCCTCCCGGGCGAATCCGGCCTCCAGTACGAGCCCTGTCCGGGCTTCCTCAATGACGATCTGAAAGGACGCGACCCCGTCGGAACCGGTCAACTCCACGAGCTCGCTCCCCACACCCAAATCGACCTCCCCGGCTGTGAGCGAGACCTCGTGGCCTGCGAGCCCGGGTAGCCGCTCTCCTTCGTCGACAAGAGAGATCTCCACGGTGAAGGATTCCCCGGCCACGGCCGACTCCGGTGGTCCCGACGCCACGACCAGTTCGGGGTCGACCTCCTCCTCGCCATTGGGCTCAAAGCGCAGCCCCTCGAGATCTTCAAAGATCCCCTGGCACCCCAACGCCACGAGCACCAAAAGCATGAGCAATAGGAGTAGGAACGTTCTTCGAAGTGTCCTCTTCATTGCTCCTCCACTTCCCACCGGTGAATCGGTCGCAGCACCCCATCGGGAGCCATCCCGATCACCCATATCCCTCCAAAGTCCCATTGCGCGCCGAAGCTCTGCTCGAGAGCGAACTCCTCCGTCGTCAGGCCCGTGATTCCACCATCGGGCCCGGTCGCCACCGGCGTCGAGTGCTCACTGGTGTCGAGATCCCAGAAGCAGTGGACAGACGCCTGGGATGTCCGCGCCGCAAAACCGCTACCCCCCTGCTCCGCGATCACAGGCCCGGAAGAGTACGACCGTCGCAGCGTCCCCCGGTCATCTCCGGCGAAACCGCCGGCATCGTGCTCCCCTGTCACGGCGCCCGTGGCGTAGGAGTCGCGAATGTCGCCCTGTAGGCTCAGTCCGACAAATCCGCCCGCCCGCCGCTCCCCGTAGACCTCAGCCACGCTGTAGGACTCCTCAACGAGCCCCCGGTTTCGCCCCACCAGTCCGCCTACCATGTACACGCCAGAGACGGTCCCCCGGGAAACTCCACGGGCAATCAGATCGTCGTTTCGCCCGACCAGACCTCCCACCTCACTCCAGTCCAGATTGTTCGTCTCTTCCACCATCGACGTCCCCTCCACCTCGGCGTCGGACCAAGAGTCCCGGATCATCCCGTGGTTTTCGCCCACCAATCCACCGACAGTCACCTCCCCGATCACTCCGCCAGACACCGACGAGCCCCGAATGTCGCCCTCGTTGATCCCCGCGATCCCCCCCACCGACCGACCACCGGTGACGTCCACATCCCGGAGATGCACGTCCCGTACCTCTCCGCCCTCACCGACCACACCGAAGAGCCCCACCCCGTTCTCCCCGGGCCGCTGGATCCGGAGGTTGCGGATCACGAACCCCCTGCCGTCAAACCGCCCTTCGAATGGCTGCTCATCATCACCGATCACCTCGAAGTCCGACTCCAAGAGGAGATCGAGATCCCTCGTGATCGCGAACGACGCCCACCGATCCGTCTCCGGGTGGCCCACGAGTTGGAGGTGATGGCGACTGCAGATTCGAAAGGGATCGTCGACGCTCCCATCGCCGGCACCGAACTCCTCGGTGAGCCCCTCATCACAGGGGACCCAGAACTCCACGGACTCCCCGGTCAGGGTCAACGGAGAGGTGATCGTAAGCTCTTTGATCTCCGCCGTCGTCGACGCCATCGTACAGTGGGACAGCCCCTGCCCGTCCGTGGGCGAACACGCCCCGTAGACGTTGCCCTCCCCGGAGGCCTCGAAGGTCGGCACCACGTCGACGATGGGATTTCCGTAGGCGTCGCCGAGGACGATCTGGATCTCCGCTTCCTCCTCCCCGTCGGCTTGAACGGCTCGCCCTGCGCTGATCCACGAGCCTTCCTCAGCGGCGGCGGCGGCCACCACGTCAAAGCTGCGGGTCTGAACCGTCGCCGCCTCCTCCTCGCCCAGAATCGACGCCGTCAACACCATCCCGGAGTGGGCCATCAACAACCGGACCGAGAAGACCACCTCTCCGTCGGCGTTCGTCGTCCCCGAGATCTCCTGCTCGCCATCGTCGAAGGTGCCCGCGCTCACTGAGAGCGTCGCCTCCAGCCCACCCACCCACGAGGTCCCATCGGGTCGCTCCGCGACGACCTCCACGGCGAACTCCTCCCCAGCCACGACCTCCCCCGGCGGCTCCTGGACAACCGAAAGTTCCAGCCGCTCATCCACGGGATCCTCGGTCTCGAACTCCATCCCCCCCAGATCTTCGAAGAGTCCCTGGCACCCGGTCATCATGACCGCTCCAGCGACGCCAACGGACATCAACGCGACCAGGATCCTTGCTCCACTCATAGCCCGCTGTCTCCGAAGGCCCGACGGAAGAGTGCGATCATCAGTGCTAACACCCTACTCGCCATGGTGGAGGAACACAAACCACAAGCCCTGTCGCCCTTGCCCCTGACGGCTCAGCCGCTATGATTCCAGGAAACCTCCCCCTTGAAGGAAAGATCGATGAAGCCCGAACAAACAGCCACCCTGGTCGTCGCCGGAGTCCTGATCGCCAGCGCCGCGGACCTCGTCCTCCACCGCGACAAGATCCGTCGCAGCCTCCATGGACAACAGCAGCACTACTCCACGAAACACCGCGGCCCCGTCTCCCGACTCGCCCACGCCGTAGCGGCCCACACCTTCACGGGCCGCCTCCTCGGCCGGGCCCTCGAACGGGCGCCGGCTCACCGGTCTTGATCCCTGCGTTCGGGTTCCCGGCGGAGCGATTCCGGTGCCTCGGGTTCCCGGCGGAGCGGTGCCTTGGGGTTCCCGGCGGCTCATTCCCAAGCATAGTACAGGACTCCCACGGTCCACCCCCGGCTGAAGCCGGGGGCTGCGGTGGGCTGGGCTCCGCTGGGGTCATGACCCCGCTCCGCCTGAGCTGTTCTCCACATAGTCGGCCACTCGAGAACCAACCCGGCGGGGAGTTCGACGGTGCCCTCCCCTCCTTGCTCCTTGTCCATCGGCGCTTATCCTCCTTCTCGCCGGGGCCGGCAGGGATGTTCAAAGGGTTTTGAACTCCTTGCCGTTCGTGGTAGACCCTCTGCCCGAGTTGGCCCACCCGACGTTATGGAGCACCCATGGTTTCCGACATCTTCGACCCCTCCGCCTGGGACCCCGTCGAGGGGTTCCAGTTCCAGGACATCACCTACCATCGAGCCAGAGACCAAGGCACCCTGCGGATCGCCTTCGACCGGCCGGAGCTCCGCAACGCCTTTCGGCCCCAGACCGTGGACGAGCTCTTCGTCGCTATGGACCACGCCCGCCAGCAGGCCGACGTGGGCTGCGTCCTCCTCACCGGCAACGGACCCTCTCCGAAGGACGGCGGCTGGGCCTTCTGCTCCGGCGGTGATCAGTCGGTCCGGGGCAAAGACGGCTACCAGTACGACCCGGCCCACGCCACCGGCGGCGCCCCCCAGAGCCTGGCCACCCGCGCCCGCCTCGGCCGCCTCCACATCCTCGAGGTCCAGCGCCTGATCCGGTTCATGCCCAAGGTCGTCATCGCCGTCGTCCCCGGGTGGGCCGTCGGCGGCGGCCACAGCCTCCACGTCGTCTGCGATATGACTATCGCCAGCGCCGAGCACGCCGTCTTCAAGCAGACCGATCCCGACGTCGCCAGCTTCGACAGCGGCTACGGCTCCGCCCTCCTGGCCCGCCAGATCGGCCAGAAGCGGGCCCGGGAGATCTTCTTCCTCGGCCTGAACTACTCCGCTGACGAGGCCCTCCAGATGGGTATGGTCAACGCCGTCGTCCCTCACGACGAGCTCGAGGCCAAGGCACTGGAGTGGGGCGCCATTATCAACTCCAAGAGCCCCACCGCCATGCGGATGCTAAAATACGGCTTCAACCTCCCCGACGACGGCCTCGTCGGCCAGCAGCTCTTCGCCGGCGAGGCGACTCGGTTGGCCTACGGGACCGATGAGGCCGTGGAAGGGCGCAACGCTTTCATGGAGAAACGACCCCAGGACTACTCGAAGTTCCCCTGGCACTATTGAGATACAATGGACGGCTACGCACCACCCCCCATCCAGGTGGACACCGTCGAGGTGGACACCCCGGAGCTCTCGCGGGTCATCGCGACGGCTCGTGGGCTCGGTGCGTTCTTCTATCGCCGCGATCCCGACACCGGCGAAGAGCTCCTGGGATTGGGTTCGTCCCTTGATCTGACCGCGGCGTCCTTTCGAGAGTCCGCCCGACGCCTCCAGGCTTTCGGCCAGGGCGTCGCCGTCGGGTGGACCTCTTTCGGCCTCCCGGGCCTCACTCGCCAGGAGCCTCGAGACATCCCGTCCTGGGAGCCCTTCTCTCATCGCCACCTCCACGTCCCGGCGCTCCTCCTTCGCCGCCGCAGCGAGACCACGACCGCCGCGATGGCCGGCCTCGACGGTAAAGTCCTCCTGAAGGACCTCCTGGCCACTCTCCCCACAGAGCTCCAGAAAGAGCCCTTACAAGACAGCCTGCACGCAGACCTCAGCGAGGTCCCGCTCCCCGACGATGAACCCGCCTTCCGCCACGGCCTCTCCCTCTTCGTCGAGCACTCGCCATTCCCCAAGGTCGTCCTCAGCCGCCGGGCCCTCCTGGAGGCCTCCGAACCGCTCACCAGCCCCCGGCGCCTGCAGCAGATCCTGACGACACTGACCCGCTCGCACCCCACCTGCGTGACCTTCGCCATCTCACCGTCCAGCGACGGCCCCGTCTTCGTCGGCGCCACCCCGGAGCTCCTCGTGAAGGCCCGCGGCGCCGCCCTGGAGACCGTCGCCCTCGCCGGCACCACCCGGGACACCAACAGCAGCGAAACCCACGCCGAAGACGCCCTGCTGCAGAGCCCCAAAGACCTGGAGGAACACCGCATCGTCGTCGACATGATCCGCGACGTGCTCACCCGGCTCGCCACTGACCTCGACGCCCCCGACACACCGACCTTGCGCCGCCTCCAGCACCTGGCGCACCTCGAGACGCCCATCAAGGCCACCCTCCACAACGACCGCTCCATCGCCGACGCCCTCGACGCCCTCCACCCCACACCGGCGGTCTGCGGCTTCCCCCGCGCCGAGGCCCGGGCCTTCATCGCCGAGGTCGAGCCCTTCGACCGGGGCCTCTACGCCGGCGCCTTCGGCTGGATGGACGCCCACGGAAACGGCCGCTTCGACGTGGCCCTGCGCTGCGCCCTCCTCCACGACCGTCGAGCCCTCCTCTTCGCCGGCGCCGGCCTCACCGCCGAGAGCGACGCCGACATCGAGTGGGCCGAGACGGAGCGAAAGCTCACGGCCCTCCGACAAGCCCTGAAGGAGGCGGCATGACCATCGCCCCCAACATCAACACCCTCTGGGCCCGGTGCTTCGTCGACGAGCTCGCCCGGTGCGGCCTCACCGATGTCTGCATCGCCCCGGGCTCCCGGTCCACGCCGCTCGTAGAAGCCTTCGCCGCCCACCCCCAGATCCGCGACCACTCCCTGATCGACGAGCGCTCCGCGGCGTTCTTCGGCCTCGGACTCGCCATCGCCACGGGCCGCCCCGTGGCCCTGGTCTGCACCTCCGGCACGGCAGCCGCGAACTTCACCCCCGCGATCTGCGAGGCTTCCCACTCCGCCATCCCCCTCCTGGTCCTCACCGCCGACCGCCCCGCCCACCTTCACGATTGTGGAGCCTCCCAGGCCATGGACCAGGGCCGCCTCTACGGCTCCTTCGCCCGGTTCTTCCATCACGTGGACCACCCGGAGCCCACCGCCGAGAAGCTCCGCTACATCCGAGCCCTGGCCTGCCAGGCTTTCCACGAGTCCCTCGGCCCCGCCCCGGGCCCGGTACACCTGAACTTCCCCTTTCGCAAGCCTTTGGAGTCCTCCGCCGTCCCCCCGGACCACCGCGACTACGTGGACCCCGACCTGGCCCGGACCGCCCCCCTCGCCATCGATGGCCGCCCCGACGGCGCCCCCTTCCGAGCCACCTCCCGGGGAACGCCGACCCTCTCCGCCGACGACGCCCGCCGCCTCTTTGACCTCCTCGTGAAGGCCGAGCGACCCCTGATCCTCGCCGGCGCCGACCCCCGAGGCACCCGCTACGCCGCCCCCCTCCACGAACTCGCCGCCGCCCTCTCGATCCCCGTCATCGCCGAGCCCACCTCGGGCCTACGGGGCCTCCTTGAGGACCGACCGAACCTCTTCACCACAGGCGATATCCTCTTCCAGAGCGCCTTCTACGACGAGCTCGGCGCCCCGGATCTGATCCTGCGCACCGGCCGCCCCCCGCTGAATTGGAACGCCGCCCGCCGGGTCCGGAGCTGGCCCCAGGCTCTTCAGATCTCCCTCTCCTCAGCCCCCACGGTCCTCGACCCGGATCACCTCCTGAGCTGGGCGATCCAGACCGACGAACTCGCCGCCATCGAGGCCCTCCTCGACCTCCTCGGCCACGACGACCGCCCCCCCGGGGATCCCATGTGGCTTAAGCACCACCGCGTCGCCGAAGACGCAGCTCTCGCGAGCCTCGCCACTGAGTTCCAGAGCTCCGACCGCCCCCTGACCGCCCCGGACGCCTGGAACACACTGGCCACAGCGCTCCCCGACGGCGCCGGGCTCTTCGTCTCCAGCAGCATGCCCATCCGGGACCTCGACACCTTCCTCTGCGGCAGCTCGGCGGCCCTGGAGATCTTCGCCAACCGCGGCCTCAACGGCATCGACGGCACCATCGCCACGGGCCTCGGCGTCGCCGCAGCCCGGGGCGAACCCACGGTGATCGTCGTCGGCGACGTGGCCTTCCGCCACGACCTGGGCTCCCTCCTCCTGGCGTCGGAGCTCGGGATCGACGCCACGCTCCTGGTCCTCGACAACGGCGGCGGCGCCATCTTCGACTACCTCCCCATCGCCGAGACCTCCCCGGAGACCTTCCGCAAACACTTCACCACTGGCGACCACCAGGCTTTCGCCCACCCCCCGGTGGACCCCACCACCTGGCAGGAACCGACCACCGGCGAAGAGCTCCGACAGGCCCTCGAAGACAGCCTCCACACCCCGGGCCTTCAGGTCCTCCGGGTCCGCACCTCCGCCGAGCTCGACCGCCGAATCCGCGACGAGATCCGCGCCGCCGCCGCAGGAGGCACCCCATGACCACCGTCGCCCCCGGATCGGCCCGAGCCTGGGTGCTCGCCGCCCGCCCCAAGACCCTCCCCGCCGCGGCCATCCCGGTCCTCGTCGGCACCGCCGTGGCCTTCTCCCAGGGCGCCCTCGCCATGGGCCCGGCCCTGGCCGCCCTCCTCGGCGCCGCCCTGATCCAGATCGGCACCAACTTCGCCAACGACTACTTCGACGCCAAGTCCGGCGCCGACAACGAGGACCGCCTCGGCCCCACCCGGGCCGTCCAGGCCGGCCTCCTCTCCCCCGGCGCCGTCAAGGTCGCCACCTTCCTCACCTTCGCCCTCTCAGCGCTCATCGGCGTCTACCTCATCGCCGTCGGCGGGTGGCCGATCCTGATCATCGGCGTCGCCTCCATCCTCTCGGGCCTGGCCTACACCGGCGGCCCCTTCCCCCTCGGCTACCACGGCCTCGGCGACCTCTTCGTCTTCGTCTTCTTCGGCCTCATCGCTGTCACGGCCACCCACTACGTCCAGGCCCTCTACTGGTCCCCCGAGGCCCTGATCGCCGCCCTGCCCATCGGCCTGCTCTCCACGGCCATCCTGGTCGTCAACAACTACCGCGACCTGGACACCGACAAAGCGGCCGGCAAGAACACCCTGGCCGTCCGCATGGGCCGCCCGGCCACTCGCTACTACTACGTGAACCTCATAGCCGGGGCCTACGCCGTCCCCGTTGTGCAGGTCGTCACCGGCGGCTCCCTCTGGGTCCTCCTACCCTTGCTGACCCTCCCACTGGCGGTCCTGACCGCCCGGGAGATCTGGCGCCGCGAGGGCACGGCCCTCAACCCGCTCCTGGCCCGCACCGCCGGGCTACTCGCCATCTTCGGCCTCCTCTACGCCCTGGGGTTTGCCCTATGAAGATCCCGGGCCTCAGAGAAGAGTTCGAGCTCCACGGCATCCACTGGGAGGCCTGCCGCCTGCCGCTACGCACCCCGCTGGTCACGAGCGCTGGCACCTACGAACACCGCGACGTCCTCCTCCTGCGCGCCGAGCTGAGCGTCGGCGACGACACCGTCCACGGATTCGGAGAGGCCGCCCCCCTCCCGGGCTGGTCCACCGAATCCCTCGACGACTGCTCGGCCTACCTGAAGGCTCTCCAACTGGGCGAACCCCTCCCGGACCAGCCCGTCCCCTCCCTCCTCTTCGGGATCGAGCTCGCCATCCTCGACGGACTCGCCAGACACCGAGGTATGCCGCTCTACCGGCTTCTCGCAGACCTCACCGACGAGCCCACCGGCGACGAGCCCAACATCCCACTGCAGAGAGCCCTCGGCCTCGACACCCCGGACGCCACCGCCGACGCCGCCCGCGCAGCCGTCGACCAGGGCTTCTCCTGCATCAAGCTCAAGCTCGCCGGCGAACCCGACGCCGACGCCCACCGCGTCCGGGCGCTCCGCGAAGCCTGCCCCGACGTCCTTCTCCGCCTCGACGCAAACGGCGCCTTCACCGGCGACGACGCACAGCGATTCCTCAACGACGTCGCCTCATTTGGGATCGACCTCATCGAAGAGCCCGTCGCCCCCGACGAACCCGAGACACTCGCAAGGCTCAGGGCCTCCACGGAGATCCCCATCGCCGCCGACGAGACCTGCAGCCCGCCCGCACGTTGCCGCAGCCTCATCGAAGAAGACGCCATCGACGCCCTCGTCCTCAAGACCTCGTCCATCGGCGGCCTCCGCGCCACCCTTCGCCTCATCACCGAGGCCCGGGACCGGGGCATGCCCGTGATCCTCAGCACCCTCCTCGACGGCGCCATTGGTCGCCACGGCATCGCCCACCTCGCCGCCGCCCTTCCCTCGCTCCCCGGCCCCCACGGACTCGCCACGGGCGACCTCTTCGCCGCCGACCTCACGCCCACCCCGGACCGCATTGCTGAAGGCGCACTCCACCTCCACGACGGCCCCGGCATCGGCTTCACACCAGGAGGTCCCTCATGACCCCCTGGCTCACAGAAGCCCACCCCGAGTCCCTGGCCATCTCCACGGACCGCGGCGACTCCCTGACCTACAGCTCCCTCCAAGACGCCGTCGCTCGCCAGGCCACAGCTCTCGCAGACCGCGGCCTTCGCCCAGGCGACGCCCTGGGCCTCCAAGCCCCGAACTCCCTGGACTGGGCCCTCATGGCCCACGCCGCCTTGTGGCTCGGCGCCACTCTGGTCCCCCTGCACACAGGCGCCACCGAAGCCGAGCTCCGACACCAGCGCCAGACCGTCCCGCTCCGCCTCCTCCTCACCGCCGAGGACCTCCCGACCCTCACCGCCGAGGCCGCCACCTCATCCCCAGCACCACCAGCAGAGCTCACGGACGACACCATCCTCACCGTCCTCTTCACCTCGGGCTCCACCGGCGCCTCCCGAGCCGTCCCCCTCACCGTCGCCAACCACCGCGCCAGCGCCCGGGCCTCCCGCGCCCGCCTCGGCGTCCACCACGACGACCTCTGGCTGGCCTGCCTGCCCTTCTGCCACATCGGCGGACTCGCCATCCTCCTCCGCAGCGCCCTCTACGGCACAGCGGCCCACATCACCGACGGCTTCGACGCCCCGGCGATCCTCGACACCCTGGCCGCCCGCCCCATCACCCTGGCCTCCTTCGTCCCCACCATGGTCCGCCGCCTCCTCGACGCCTACGGAGGCAGCGCCCCCACAGAGGGCGACCCCATCGTCAGCGACCTCCGCGCGGTCCTCGTCGGCGGCGGCCCCATCGCCCCCGAAGACCTCCGCCGGGCCCGTTCCCTCGGACTGCCTGTGCTCCCGACCTACGGCATGACCGAGGCAGCCTCCCAGCTCACGACCCTCTCCCCCGACGCCCCCGACGCAGACCTCCACACCGCCGGCACCCCGCTCCCCGGCGTAGAGCTCCGCATCGTCGACGGAGAGATCCGCGCTCGAGGCCCCATGATCACCGCCGGCTACCTGAACGCCCCCACCCCACGGGACGAGGAGGGCTTCTTCCGCACCGGCGACCACGGCCGACTCCGCGACGACGGCGCCCTGATCATCGCCCACCGCGACTCAGACCTGATCGTCACCGGCGGCGAGAACGTCACCCCCGGTGAGGTCGAAGCGGCCCTCCGAAGTATCGACGCCGTCGCCGAGGTCGTGGTATTCGCCCTCGACGACGACGAGTGGGGCGAGTCCGTCGCCGCTGCCGTAGTCCCCCGTGGGAATCCCGATGACCCCGACGCGTTCTTCTCCGTGCTCCAAACCCGCTGCCGAGACCTCCTGGCGGCCTACAAAGTTCCTCGCCAGTGGTTCCTCCTGACCGAGCTCCCCACCACGGCCACCGGCAAACTCCACCGTCGCGCGCTCCGCGACCGCTTCTCTCCCTCTTTCTGTACGGTCGAACCATGAGAAACCCCGAATCCGGCCCTGCCTGCACCGCCATCGCCACCGCCGACCCCCGGTTCCCCAAGGTCGGTCGCCGCCCCGGCGTCGAGTCCCACGTGGTCCACATCGGCGACGTCCCCTTCGGCGGCAAGGGCTTCGCCGTCATCGCCGGCCCCTGCGCCGTGGAGAGCGCCACCATGATCCACGACGCCGCCCAACGGGTCGCCACCCTCGGCGCCGACGTCCTCCGCGGCGGCGCCTTCAAGCCCCGGACCTCCCCCTACAGCTTCCAGGGCCTCGGCCTCGACGGCCTGTCCATGATGCGCGAAGCCGCCGACGCCCAGGGGATCCCCCTGGTCACCGAGGTCCTCTCCCCGGAGCTCGTCGAGGCCATGGACCCCCACGTCGACGCCTTCCAGGTGGGCGCCCGCAACATGCAGAACATGGCCCTCCTTCAAGCCCTCGGCGAAACCGACAAACCGGTACTCCTGAAACGCAACTTCGGCGCCACCGCCACGGAGTGGCTCCTCGCCGCCGAGCACATCGCCACCGCCGGCAATGACCGCATAATCCTCTGCGAGCGCGGCATCCGCTCCTTCGGCGACGAGACCCGCTTCACCCTCGACATCGCCGGCGCCCTCTGGGCCCAGGACCGCAGCCGCCTTCCCGTCATCATCGACCCCTCCCACGCCATCGGCCTCCCCGCCCTGATCCCCCGCGCCGCCGCCGCCACACTCGCCGCCGGCCTCGACGGCCTCATCGTCGAGGTCCACCCCACCCCGGCAGACGCCCTCTGCGACGGCTCCCAGGCCCTGACACCGGACCAATTTGACGCCATGATGGCCGATCTGGAGACTCTTGCCGCCCGCCGCCCACTGATCGCGAGGGAAAACCGCCAGCCATAAACTGGCCTAACGGGCACGCGAACACCACGAGCCACTCAAAATGCAAGTCCAAGCGGACTTCGCCGCCCGGCGTTCACCACCTCTCCGCGTGGCAAAACATCACCCAATGCCGCCTTGTCGGGACGGAACTTCCTTGAAAAGCTCCACCTGCGCCGGTGAATCCTCGATCTTCCCCGGCACGCCAGCCGAAGAAACGGTAACGATGCCCTGAAAATTTTAATTTTTCTAGAATCCTCAGGACCTTACAATCCACGACAACCTTTTATAAGCTAACGGTTGATACAAACAATGCACACACCTACTCTGATTGATATAGACCTTCTCAAAGCCGGGGGAGGTTAACTCCACAATTGGGCACGTCCAATCTGTGGATGTAGTGTGTATTTGCTTTTTCTTTGTCTTCAACAAGGAGTTTTTCAGCATGTCTTTTAACAACAAAATTGGGGGGGGGGGGGTGGGTAAGACAATCCTCTCGGACCTCACTGTTTGGTTTCTTTCTACTTCTTACATGTCTGATCTCGGTTGGATGTGACACGAGCCCAGAGTACGCGGAAGCTCCAGCTTCACTTGGAAAGTATGGTGGCATCCTTGAGCCGGGGAGTCACGTCAAAGGCCCAGACGGCACTCAACTACATGCAAGTGAATCGGCTCTACGAGACCCCGTTGGGATTGATATCACGAATGTGTCCGTGGAGGACAGCGGAGCAGACAGGCTTCCCGGGCAGCTAACGCCCCTGGGAGACTATCTCCTGATAGACCTTCTCGACGACCCCGTCGAGGCCCCAACAAATGACGATTGGTTCGCATTATCCGTAGACGTCCCGACGGACGTTACTCCCGAGGAGATGGTGCTCGCCGTGTGGATGCCTGCGGATTGGCCCTTCGTCAGCGATCCAGTTGGAGATCATGGCTATTGGGAAGTGGTGGACGGAGAGATCGATGCGGGGCGTTTTGTGTCTCGGTTTTACATTCTTCCTCACGAACCGCTCATCGCGGTCTTTGCGCATGGGCCGTGGTTTGACCCACACAAAGCGGGTTCCTCATCTGCATCCGATGAAGGCGAAGATGTCGACCAAGCCGAAATTTCGCAGGAATTGACCAACTCATCGTTCCGCGTGAAATGCGAGAAAAACGATCCCGACGTCTGTACCACAAGCCAACGCGCCGAGCTTGCTGTCCACCTTCAAGAAACAATGACGTTTTTCGCTGGACTATCTGCTGGACAGTACTCCTTTGCCGACCCACACATCCGTAAGATCGGTTCTGGGTCAGATGACGACTTTGTCGTCTATATGCGGATGATGAGATCTACGGACGAAACCTCCGGTGCCTGTCGCTACGGACCGGGTGATGTGAATACAGGCCGTTACAACCGATTCTTCCGGAAGCTAACCGTCTGTATATGGCCTACAGATCGTGCAGCACCTACGATCCGAATAGGCCCGGGCGTCGGTACGATCCCCACCACCTATACAATTTCCTTCGAAAACCCCGATGGATCAACGAACTCTGTCCAGACAGATGTCCAGGCCAACGATACCGCTGCTGCGGTAGCTAGTCGCCTGGCCGAAAAGCTTCGGGACGACGATAATCAATTGAATCCGGCGCCTGTAGGACTGAGTAGACTGAGTCCTGCCGAGGCCTTCGACAACAAGATCTCAATCAACTTCCGTGGCTACAGAGATGATGTGCCGACATTTTCCGTGGACGTTACTTCAGAGCCAGACGCCATAGCACTCATAGACTTTGAGTATCGCCTGTTTCATACTGCGACCCATGAGTACTTCCATGCACTTCAGCATGGAGCGATGGGCATGACAACTATCCTTTCGGAGGATAAAAATAGATTCTACAAAGAAGGCGCGGCCGTCGCATCGGAGAGAATGCGATATCCGACGACCGCTTGTGACGAAGATGATGAAGATTGTGTAGAGGAGTTTCTCGGTTCGAGAAATACTCGAAGATCGTTTCGTGACCTGAACCGCCGATCGATTCGCGATAACAATCTTGACCACTCCTACAGCGCACAAGACTACTTCTTGAGCACTGGGCGCCTCCTCGGTAAGGGTATTGAGTGGGTCATTCCGATGATGGAATCTCGCGGGAGCCAGGAGGCCCACGCCATGACCCTCAGTGCCTTTGGAGTCAGCCTTCGAGAGGCCCACTGGGCGTACGTTAGGAACATGGCCGTCGAGAAACAATTCCCCCTCGACGAGTTGCGCGACGAGTGGAATGAACCGTGCGAGTTCTCCACTGGATTGTTTGCCGACTTGGTCACTCACCCAGACCTTACTAAGGAAGTGGATTACACTGGCGGGACTCAGACAGTCTCCTTCCCGGCGGCCATGTTCCGGGCCAGCTACCTGAAGATTAACTTCCCTTCGAGTTTCAGCGATCAAGCCTTCGTTGTGGAGGCAAACCCCCTGGACTATCCCTCGTCCACGCTTGTCGGGGTGTATCGCGACCGGAGAGACTACAGCGCCGACGACTCCTGTGTGATCCACGGCCTCGGCGAGAGTAGAAACGTGGAGGTGATCAACGTCGGTTTTGAGAATGAAGCCGATCACGTGTTCGTTTTGGCCTCCGGATTCAATCCGGTCCAGGACACAGTGGAGGTGACGATCCGCCCACTGGACACCGCAATGGCGCTATCACATTCCGACGGAGACATCGCCATTGCAGGGCGCCCGTTGACCTTGAGTGGCGATTACGAGGTTGAGTCCGCGCCAGCATATGTTCGCTGGTTTGTCGACAGCTTTGACTTCGCGTCCTCGACTCACTCGCAGCTCACCGGTGAGGTAACAGGATATTTGACGGAGACCTGCCCTCCAGGCTCAAAAGCCATCCGCGCCGAGCTCACCGGAGATGACGAGAGTTTCGCCTACGATGAGGTGGAAATCGACTTCGTCTTTTCCGGCACCCAGCTTGGGATGGATGTCTCAGATGCAACGGCCTGTGGCTCGTCGTACGACTTGCTCGTCTCCGATGGCGAGATTCCTTCCCTGTCAATCATTGCCTCTCACCTTGGTTGTGAAGCGCAACCCTCCGCATACGGATGGAATTGGACGATCTCCGAAGCGGACGGGACCGTGCGTGAGGTCTCTTGTACCATCGGCTCAAATTGTCGGCTCCTGGTACTTACCGAGGATGACTTTCGAGACGGGAGCTCCTTTGGCCCAGTTTCATTGGGTCTGAGCCATGACGATCTTGATGGCACCGTCTCGAAGACGATCCGGCCCTGCGATCACTTCGGCTCCAGCGGCCTTCCGGTTTGTATAGATCCCAGCTCCTGTGATGGACCGGGTGCCATGGTCGGGCTCTCGCCGGAGATCGCCTGGCTACGAGACCACTCTGCGATTGTAATGACACTCGATGACCGGATCTCCAACGCACTTCACGATCTCGTGCCCGAGGACTTTCCCCTTCCACCGGACGACCTGATAACTGAACTTAAGATGCACCTACCAGCGGAACTCGTCACCGCCCTGAGGGATCTTAATCATGCCCTTGACGCTCAATCTGTCGAAGAGTTCTCCCGCGACCTGTCGGCCGTTCGTGCTCAGACCAGCCGATTCTCCCGCCCCGAGGAAGCGGTCTTCCTCAACAGCGTGATCGCTTTGATTGAAGTGAACCTGAGCCATTTCCTCGATTTCAATCGGGGTGGTCAGGGTGGATGGTTCGACTTCTCATTCTTCGACAAGTGGCGCCAGGGCGTTCTCGACCCTCTTGAGCCAGCGCGCTGGGCGATTGCGTACTCGCTTCACACCTGGCTCGACGCGTTCCAGAGAAACGAAGTCATCTCTCTTCACGGTGGCCCTGTGCCGTTGGACGATCCCGATGTTTGGGAGCGGGCTAGCGTCACTTCCACACAGGGGCCAGTGCGCCAGCTGATCGACCGCCACTTTGAATAGTGCTCACGTTTTGACCAGGGTGATGGGGTCTCCTGTCACCCTGGTCGGTTCCACTTGAGAGAAACAATGAGTCAAAACGCGGAGCATGTAATGAGTATCCGATGTGTAACCAAGAAGTGGCCAATCGCGGCTTTGATCGTCTCATCACTGCTGCTTGCAAACTGTGGAGAGGCCCGCCCTGCCCACAACGAAGAGATAATCGAAGATGACGAACTCTTGGTGACGTTTCTCCAGGAGCCTCCAGAGGAGCTGGTCGCTGGCGATCTCATGGACGCCTCGGTGTCTGTACATCGGGGTGATGAGCCATTGGCCGGGGCGGAAGTTCGGTTTGTCCTCCAGGGCCTCAGTTTCGGAGATGGTGAATACACTGCTACGTCCGTCGTCGAGGCGGATGGTACAGCGGAGATTTCGCGATCCCTTCGACAGGCGACACGCCAGGCCGTGCTCTTCGCGATGGTAGAGGACGAGGATGGCTCGGAGGTGACGGCAGCTTCGCGGCCCTTCGATGTCGTGGCTGCCGAAGCGGACGCCGGTGAAAGTTTCGTCGTTGGAGATGACGGATTCGTAGGCGACGATGTGGTGGTGAACGTGGGACTCTTCGATCGCTTCGGAAATCCACTCCCGGGAGTCGCTCCTATCATCGAACTTACAGGTGTCGGGGAGCTCGTCGGTGAGTGCTCCAATAGCGACGAGACCGGCTCTTCCACGTGTGTCGTCACCTCGGAAACAGTCGGTGAGACCACCCCGACCCTGGTCGACCCAGTGGATGTCGACGGCGAGCCGTTCTGGTTCGTCTCGCCGGACTGCGATCTCAACGGTGCTCCCTTTGGAGGGGGCGCCGGCACTCAGGACGACCCCTACACGATCTGTTCAGGGGTCCAACTCCAGCGCATGGCTGAATATCTCAACGCCGCGTTCGAATTGGCAGCCAACGTGGACCTCTCCGAGGAAACCTCGTTTATCCCGATCGGTAGCGAGGAGGCGCCCTTCGAAGGAACCCTCTATGGACAAGGGCTAGAGATCTATGGCCTCCGAATCCACGCCCCAGATGACGCGAACATCGGCCTCTTCGGCGTAATCGGTGACGAAGGCAGCGTACGTTCACTGGGGATCCGAGAAGTCGATGTTCATGGGCGCTCCTATGTCGGAGGACTTGCTGGACAGAGCAGCGGACAGATCATCGATATCCATGTCACCGGATCTGTGACCGCTACCTCCTATGGAGGCGGTCTGCTCGTTGGGGGACTGGAAGATTCGGGAGCTGTCAGCCATTCCTCCTCGCGTGGCATGGTTGAGGTCGTCGGACGCGGCGCTGGTGGCCTGGTTGGCGTCAACAACTATGGTGTGATCACCCGCTCCTACTCCACGGCCTCCGTAGTTGTGCCCCCCAATTCCTCAGACTCCGACCTCGCTGGTGGTCTGGTCGGAGGTAATGCTGGCGAGGTGTACGACTCATACGCCACAGGAGATATCACCGTCGCAGGACGAAACGTCGGTGGCCTTACGGGCCGGGCCTGGACGACGGTGGCACGAAGCTATTCGACAGGAGTGGTGGTCGCAGGAGGTGATCCCGACTACATTGGTGGGTTCGTGGGGCTTCCACATTTCGGCGCGGTCGAAGACAGCTATTGGGATACACAGTCCAGCGGCATCTCTCATGATCGCGGAGCCGATCCTTTGGAGACCATGGACTTCAGCGACATGGCGAATTTTCCAGGCTGGGACTTTGACGATGTCTGGATCATTGGAACCGCGCCTGACGGTGTGACTCGACCGATCCTACGCTGGCAGGTAGAGACCGAAGACTAAGGAGTGGATTTGAAGCGTAATTTCACAGCGGCGGCAATCGTGGTCGCCCTGGTCGCTGTTGGGTTGATGAAGCCCACGGCCCAGGCCGATTCAGCGCCATGCGATACCTTGTACGAGTTGCACACATTTGAACTCGTCGAGATGACCGTTGACGGGGAACCGCAGGCCACGCTCGACGAGTATGAAGGCCGGGAGTTCTTCCTACACACCAACCTTAGCATCCACCAACATTGGATGTTTCTGGTCGCCCATGAGCGGCAAGAGGACCGCATGTCTTTCTTGCGCCCAGGCGAAGGAGAAGCTCAATGAGACAGATCATCTTGGTGATCCTTCTGGGGCTGGCGACGGTCCATTTCGGTTGTGGGCCGGAGACTCCCCGTTGTCCCAGAGACATTCCAGCCCCGGATCTGGAGGCGAACGTCGGGGATGTCTACACCATTAGTAGTTATTCTCTCCGAGATCGTGATGCCCAGCCGGCCCACCCTTACCTCCACCAGGCCACCGAACGCGAGATTGAAGTCCTCTCGGAGTCGTCGATCTCCGTGACATATTTGCGGGAGGATGGCGCAGTGGTGGTGGAGACCTATGAAGTCACGGGACTAGAACTTCGGCCGCGATAGCGTTGATCTGGTTTTTTTCAGTCATGCAGCTTCGGATGATCGCCGACGCGCGGCTTCTCGGTTCGCGTCTCGGCGACCACTCATCGCCCATGGCCTCCCCGCCCCACCGTTACCGGCCTCATCGTCGAGGTCCACCCCACCCCGGCAGACGCCCTCTGCGACGGCTCCCAGGCCCTGACACCGGACCAATTTGACGCCATGATGGCCGATCTCGAGACCCTGGCCGCCCGCCGCCCTCTCATCGCCCGGGAGGCCCGCCAGGGCTGAATCACCCCCGCAAAAAGCCCCGAAGCTGGCGACCCAGGAGCCCCGGCCGCTCCAAGTGGACGCTATGCCCCGCCCCTGGGATCACCTCCCAAACCCCATCGGGACAGCGAGCTGCAGCTCGACGAGAGATCTCCACGTACTTCTCGTCCTCCTCCCCCGCCACCCAGAGCGTCGGCACCCCAATCTCCCCGAGCGCCGGCCACAGATCCTCCTGAAGCCCGGGGCTCATGGACTCGATCAACCCCGCGACCACCTCGGGATCTCCCCCAGCTCGCCGCGCCAGAGTCGCCTCAAACCCCGGCCTCTCCCTCAGCCCCGCGAAGATCTCCATCTCGTACCAGCCCCGCAGAAACGCCTCTAATCCTCCCTCCCGAATCGCCGCTCCCCGGCGCCGGTCCAGCTCCACCCGTTCCCGCCGGGCCTTCTCCTCAGAGATCCCCGGCGACGCCGACACCAGCGTCACCGACCGCCACCGTCGACGTCCCCGGGTCGCCGACCACAGCGCGATCCGACCTCCCATGGAGTACCCCACCAGATGGGCCTCCCCCACCCCCTCCAGCCCATCCTCCACAGCCCGTCCCATCCTCTCCACACCCCACACCCCACCCCCGAGCGGGCTCGCCCCATGCCCCGGCAGGTCCACCAGCACGCACCGGAACCCATCGCCCAGGGCCGACACCACGTCCTCGAAATCCCCCCCATCACCCATGAACCCATGCAGAAACACCACGGGCACTCCGTCACCGACTTGTCGAATCGCCAGACTCATCGCACCTCCTTCCTTCGGTACCCATCCCGAATACCCCTCCACACCAACGGCGTCCACGCCGGTCGTGCACTATACCGCGAACCCCTGCCGAAACAGCGAAGCCCGAGACCCCCTCCCCGCCTGCGGGGAGGTGCCCGTAGGGCGGAGGGGTCGTTCGCACCGCCCGTACGTAGGAGATGATCGCCAACCCCAGCCGCAGGTGTCGAGAGCCGCCACCTTCGAGATCCACTCCACCTCCCACGCTCTCTTGCACACTCGGCGAAAACCTGCGCCGGAGGCGGCAGGGCTCCGGTGCTAGTCCGTAGGTCGGAGGGGTCGTTCGCGCCGCTCGCACGTCCGAGATGATCGCAAACCCCAACCGCAGGTGTCGAGAGCCGCCACCTTCGAGATCCACTCCACCTCCCACGCTCTCTTGCACACTCAGCGAAAACCTGCGCCGGAGGCGGCAGGGCTCCGGTGCTAGTCCGCAGGGCGGAGGGGTCGCGCGCGCCGCCCGCACGCAGGAGGAGATGATCGCGAACCCCAGCCGAAACAGCGAAGCCCGAGACCCCTTCCCCGCCTGGAGGTGCCCGTAGGGCGGAGGGGCCGCGCGCGCCGCCCGTACGTTAGATTTGCAAAGCCCTACATACCGACATACCCTGATGAAGCGTCCGTACCTTAGCGTTTCGCAGGAGCTTCCATGACCACCCGGTGGAACCCGACCCTCATCGGGGCCCTCACATTTTTCTGTGCCATCCTGCTCACCACGGCCTGTGCGAGCTCCGATCCGGAGTTCGAGAACCAGAACCAGCAGGGCGACGGCATCGGCGACGGAACCGGCGACGGCGGCACTGGCGACGGCGGCACTGGCGACGGCGGCACTGGCGACGGCGGCACTGGCGACGGCGGCACTGGCGACG